>CAZNZA010000128.1:7248-15012 GCA_964577325.1 uncultured Polyangiaceae bacterium | reverse complement strand
CGAGTGACTGGCGTGGAATGGAATGTGACAGCTCTTCTCGGCGTTGTCCCACCGATCCTCCACGACGTAACCGAGCTCTTCCAATTGTCCCACGAACCTGGCGCGGTTGCGGATGGCGTAGGGGCAAATTGCCGTGCCGATGTGCTGCAGCGTGTAACGCGTGGGTTGATCCGTCAGCGGTAGCTGATTGAGCAGCAACCACTTCGGCTTATTGTTCAAGCGCGCGAGGATCTGGGACAGGTCCTGTTCGATGTACTGTAGGGCGCCGGAAGAGAATAACACATCCGCGCCGTCGGCGTCGTCCAGGGACGTCGTGAAGTGCAGTCCCGCCATGCCCTTCGACTGAGCTAGCTCTCGGCCAGCCTCAACGACGGCCGGCAGATCGTAGACGGTCCAATCGTGGTCATCGTTGAAGGGCAAGTAGCGAGCGTAAGCGTAGCGAGCGATGCCGACGTGGCCGCCCAAGTCGAACACGCGCCGCACGGAAGGGAGCAGTTCCTTGAGCCAGAGCAACACGGGGTAGTCGGACGGGTAAACATGCTCGAGGCGGTCGCGATACATTTGGCCGGCCTCGGCCGTGTCGTAGCCGGCTGGACGCGAGGCAGGTACCGCCTTTGCCGCCTCTCCGAACGTGTCGAACAAGCCGTAGTAGATCCCACCGCGCTCGGACGCGGCAAACAGTCGTGCGTAGCGTTTCTCGAGCAGACTACGCAGGGCCCGGGGCTGCCCCGCGACCCGCGCCAGGGCACGGGTTTGAAACAGCCACGGTTCGTACGGCAGGACGCGGAGGTTGGAGGGCGGTTTAGCCGAGGCACGCTCATTCGCTGAGCGCTGGGGCACCAGGGCAAGCGTTGGGGGTCGAAGCAGTGCAGGTTGGTGAGCCATATCCTGTCCCTTAGGTGGGAGGGCACCTACAACCCGTCAAGGCGGTTTGTAACTGTTAGCGGCGCCTTGCTGCGCGATCGGATTCCAGTGCGCAGACGATGACGCCCGATCAACGGCGCAAATCGGCAGGGGTGTCCCAGTCACGCAAACTGTGTGTTTCACGCTCATCCAGCGCCAAGCAGGACGCGTTGAGGCGATCCAGCAGCGCGTAGAGGCCGTAGCGGCCGGCCGCGAGCTGAGCCTCCACCGCAGGCAACGCCAGGTGTGCGCGATAGCGGGAAAGCATGGGATTCCAGAGCGGCGGATTTCCGGTCTTGACGCTCACGGCGGCATCGCACGGGGCGGCAAGCATGCGGGCAATGAGTGAGGCTTCCAGATATGGCGTGTCGCCTCCAAGCAGCAGACACTGTGATGCGTTCGTGCGAAGCAGCGTGCGCAGTCCGCCGAGAGGACCCACCCCGCTCGGGTCATCCGCGAGCTGCGGTAACCCGAGCGCAGCATATTCCTGACGGTTGCCGAGCAGCACGACCGAGGCGCCGGGTGCTGCGCTGGCTACTTCGTGCAACACTCGTTCGAGCACGGTGCGCCCGTCGGCGGTTCGCAATAGCGCTTTGGCCACTCCTCCCATGCGGGTGGCGGCTCCCCCGACCAGAATGCCCACGCACAACTCCGTCATGATCGCTCCGTCAGAGCTCGTTGAAGCACAGGGTCTCGACCATCTCACCGGCAGCCGCCCCCGCACTGTCTTCGTGCAGCGTGACGAGGGCGTTGGCTTGCGCCATCGATACCACTGAGCCGGAACCCTGCCGAGCTTGAGGCGTGACCTGGTCGCCAGACGAACGGGCGCGGTAGAAGCCGCGACGCCCGGGAGACTGCGTCAGATCGTGGGTGAGACGCTGGGGGCGGAAGGGGGCGACGGCCCGGGCATCTCCCTGCAGCGTTCGGATCAACGGCACCAAGTACAGACATGCGGTGACTTGGGCACTGACGGGGTTTCCTGGCAAGCCCAAGACCACGGCGCGGCCGTGGGTTCCGACGGCCAGCGGTTTGCCGGGCCGCATCTTTACCTTCCAAAAGTCCATGCCGATGCCCGCAGCGGCCATGGCGTCGCGCACGACGTCGTAGTCGCCGACGCTCACCCCGCCCACGGTCACGACGATGTCGCTCGTGGACACAGCATCGGCCAACAGCTCGGTCAGCATCGGCAGTTCGTCGGCAACCAATGGGCCAAGGCTGACGAACGCGCCGGCGGCCTCGCACAAGCTGGCCAACGCCACGCCATTGGATTCTG
This sequence comes from uncultured Polyangiaceae bacterium, assembly GCA_964577325.1. Taxonomy (GTDB): domain Bacteria; phylum Myxococcota_A; class Polyangia; order Polyangiales; family Polyangiaceae; genus SZUA-265. The sequence goes on along the minus strand of CAZNZA010000128.1, from coordinate 12,836 downwards.
GCAAGGAGCCCGATGCGCCGAGACTTCCGGGATGGCGCAACTCGTCGCCGGTACACAAGATGGTGATACGCGGTTGCCGTACCACCTCCACCACCACCTGTTCGAGCGACAGCAGCAGACTCAGGTGAAACGCCGATAAGCGTGTGCCGGCTTCGATGACCACTTCACCTTGGCGCACGTCTTCGCCCCGTCGGCGCACGTGTTGACCCGGGCGACACGCTGTGGCGGAAAAACGCATGTCGCTTCCTTGCCGGACCACGTCCTCCTGCAGCACCACCGCATCAGCGCCATGGGGTAAGGCCGCACCCGTGAAGATGCGCATCGCCGTACCTGGGGTCAGTGCCGCACCGGGAGCCCCGGCTCGGCTTTCGCCGACGACGGGCAGGCTGATGGTATCTGTCGGAGCGGTCGGGGCTTGCAGCGCATAGCCGTCCATGGCGCTGTTGTCGAAGCCCGGGATGTCAACCGCGCTGCGGATGGCGTGGGCGACGACTCGCCCCGTGGCGCGTCGCACCTCGACGCGTTCCGCTGGCAGAACGCGCCCCAACGCCAACAAGCGACGCCGCGCTTCGTGAAACTCGAGCATAGAGAGGCAGAGTGCAAGAACTCTACTCACCAGGGCAAGCGGCTTGACCGGTTTTGTTCCGGTTCAGCCGCATGCCCCTGCCTCTCACGTCACGCCGTGCTCACTTGGTGGTGGGGCGACGAATCGGCGTGCACTCGACGCTGCACTCGTCGCGATTCGACTGATTGCCGTCGTCACAACTCTCTTCGCCGTTCACCTGACCGTCACCACAACGTGGTCCCAACGTGCAGTCGTCGTTGCACCCGCCGTAGCGACCATCGTTGTCGTCCGCCCCATCGTCGCATTGCTCGCCGAAGCGCGCGTCGAGCACCCCGTCGCCGCAACGCGACGGAAGGACGCAACCAGGAGCGCAGCTCTCGTCGTCGCCGCTCTGGTAACCACTGAGGTTGATCCCGTCGTCGCACGCTTCGTCGCCGTTGACTTCGCCGTCACCGCAGCGCTCTCCGGGTGTACATGTGTCGCTGCAGAATCCGTAGCCCGAGCCATTGTCTTCGCCGTCGTCGCACAGCTCATCGCCGGCCACGACGCCATCCCCACACACGGTCGAACACGCCGTTTTCGACGAGACGAAGCCGCCGATGGTGAGCTTGAAGTTCGATTGATTCGTGTGACGCTCGGCGTGAAACAGCGCTATCTCGTATACGCGACCCTTCTCGAGCCCGTAGGTCGCGGCCACGTCTTCATCGAGGGTGATACTGGCTTTGCGCGAAGGGTGTAAACCGCCGATGTCTACGAGCAAGTGTCCGCCGACGAACACCCACACGTCGTCGTCGCCCTCGAACTCGAGAAACTCCCCGCCCCGGTACTCGAACCAGTAGCGCAATTCGCTGGTGAACCCGAAGTTGTGGGTGGAAGACAGAATTTCGCGGGGCGGCGTGGAGGCTACCCAGCCTGCCTCGTCGAGGGGAAACAGGCCGCCCTGACCGTCGAACACGTAGGTGTCGTCAGGGTTGCGGGTGAAAGTGAGGCTGTCGAGCACCGGGACGTTGACCTCTTCCGTATCGCGATACCACTGATCGAAGTTGGCCTGGCTCGTCGTTTGGGCGCTGTACGGGCACTCCTCGGCATCGAGGGCTTGGCCTTGTTCGCAGATGCCGGTGTACACCGGCTTGCCGTCGATGCCCAACAGCGGCGCGACCAAGCCCAGGGTGGCGTTGCTACCGGAAAAGCGCTCGAAGTCGGGGTGTCGCGAGTAGCCGCTTTCCGGAACGGGTTTGTGTATGAAGTCACGGTAAACCACCGGCAGTACGAGCTCCTCGGGGAGCTCTCCGCTCGCCAACTCGCACGTCCAGCCGTCTTCGATCAGACAGGTGTCATCGCAGCCGTCACCGGCGACGCTATTTCCGTCGTCACACTCTTCGCTATCTCCCGCCAATAACAGCCCGTCACCACAGCTCGAGCGGCAGACGCCGGCACGTAGCTCGGTCAACGCTTCGCCTGCGTCCGCATCCGAATCTCCCGCTTGCGTGGGACCCGTGGGGGCCGCGCACACGGGTTCGAGTACACATCCGGGACTACAGCCATCGCCGACGTGGATATCGTCGCCATCGTCACACGGCTCGTCGCCTTCGGCCACGCCGTCACCACACACGGTCTCTCGGCACGCTTCGTTGGCGGCATCACACACGTAGCCGGGCTCCAAGCGACAGGCGCTCGAACAGCCGTCCCCGTCGTCCAGGTTGCCATCGTCACAGCCCTCGCGACCCACGATGACGCCGTCACCGCACACGGGCTGACACCGTAAGCCTGCGCCTTCGCAGCGCCACCCGTCTTCAATCTGGCAAGCCGCATCGCAGCCGTCGTCAGCTTTCTCGTTGCCGTCGTCGCAGGTCTCACCGCCGGAAATGACTCCGTCGCCGCAGCTTACCGTGCTGACACACGGTTGACCGGGTTCAGGGCAGGCGTAGTCGCTCTCGAGCAAACACGTGGACGAGCAGCCATCGCCATCCTCAGTGTTTCCGTCGTCGCACCGTTCGGCTCCCGTTTGCATCGCGTCGCCGCACACGGTGGCCCGCACGCACAGAGCACCAACGATCGGGCAGCCGTAGTTATCCTCGATCTGACACTCGGCGTCGCAGCCATCACCCGCGGTTCGGTTTCCGTCGTCGCAGCTCTCTTCGTCGTCCAGCTCCGCATTGCCGCAGGGCTGCTCCGGCGTTGGGTCGCTCGGGATCACTATGTCGTCGGTCGTGTCGCCCGGAAGCGGTACGGGCCCAACCGTGGCGTCGGCCCCGGCGTCGTAGTTCGGATCCGAAGAGGTCGGAGGCTTGTCTTGCGGCTCACCCTCGACCGCCGGGCTCGAGCAGCCGACGACGAACCAACTGGCGGCCGACAAAAGGTTCAAGGATAGCATTAGGCGCCGCGTGCGAGGGAACGCGAGCGCGGATCCGGATGAGTAGATACCTCGAAACATAGAGAAGTGATTTTCCTTGGGAATGGCCGCAATGACTGCTTAGCGTCTCAGCAGCGTCGAGCTTTGGAGGTGGACGGGCAGGGAGTCCTCACCACTCCATTTGGAACGTGAGCCACCACTGGTTACGGGCAATGCATCATGACTCTAAAGCGTTCACCGCACGACGCGCCGTGCACTTCAGTGTTTCACTTGGAATGGTGGAATCGGCTCCCGGTGCGACGCACGCTTCCGAGCGCGTCGTCTTGAAACGGGGGCGATGAGGGCTGAAGGCTTTCGCCGTACGGCGAGCTGCGCACCCGGAGCATGTGTAAGGCTCGCGCAGACGAATCTCTTGATGTCGCCTTGCACGCGTGGCTCTTGTAAGGTGTGGGGTCCCGCGATCTGGATGTTTGTTCGATGCCTGCTTCTCGCCGCACCTCTACCTCTGATGAGCTCTCCACGGCCGTTGACGACCCAAAGCCTCCTCGTCGCGGCGATGTGTTCTGGGTAGTGCCCGACCCGACGCGCGGCGTGGCAAACGCCCACCCCTACGTCGTGTTGTCGGAGGACGTGTTCAACCGATCGCGCATCTGCAGCGTTGTCGTCTGCGCCCTTACCTCGAATCTGCAGCGCGGCAACGAGCCGGGCAACGTGCGCCTACACGTCGGTGAAGCCAACCTCACGAAGCCGAGCGTCATCGTCGTCTCACAGCTTGCCTCCGTACCGAAAGCGGCGCTCGGAACCTTCATCGGCACCCTCTCGCCGGAACGGGTGGAGCAGGCATTGGACGGGTTGCGTTTTCAGCAACAGGCGTTCTTCGGCGACCGTTGATGCTCGCCGGTCAGGCGTAAGAACTCGGCTGTAGCCGCCGCACCTCGGCCGCGCGGGCTACGGACCGGGATGTGCAGGAACCGAAGGCTCACGTTCCGCTGGGCTAGGGGCGATATCTGTATGGCTGTGGGTATGGGTCGCGAATGGGAGTTCACCGAGCGGAGCAATGGGATCCTTGTGGGAGCGTCGGCTCAAGCGCTCGAACTCGACTACGTCGTGGGCGCAGAATACCGTGACGTCTCGATAGTGATCCCTAACCAAGCTGCGGAGTCTATCCTGATTGTTCAGGCGCCGCTTGCGGTCCTTTTCCATGAGCGTTTGGTAAGCGGACAACCCGGGCGTGCAGTAGGGGTTCTCCGGCCGCATCTCGGCATGAAAGAAGTAGGCATCCCCGGCGTAGAACAGCCATCCGTCTCCGCGTCTTACCGCAATACCGGCGTGCCCCAGGGTGTGGCCGATCAACGGCACGAGCAGCACGTCGGCACTCAATCCGTTCAGGTTGCGTACGCATGAGAAGCCGAACCAGTCTTCGCCGCGAGCCGGGTCGTACGTCAGCCAATGCTCGCGAGTACCCCACTGCTGGGGCCGATAGCGCATGCGGTCGAGCATGGTCGATTGTGCCACAGCCGAATGGAGTTCGTCACGCAGCATGTGAACGGTAGCCTCAGGGAAGTCATCTAGGCCGCCGGCGTGGTCGAAGTCCAAGTGAGAGAGAACGATGTGGCGCACGTCCCGGGGGTTGAATCCGAGGCGCTCGATCTGACGGAAGGCCGTCATCTCCTCGCGCAGCTCCGGCGCATTCATGCGTAAGAAGAACTCGCTCAAACGTCCATGTGGATCGGCGACGTCGCGCAAGCCGTAGCCAGTGTCGACCAGCACGAGCTCGCGCTCCCCTTCGAGGAGAAGACAATGTGCGGTCAAACGACCGCGTAGGGCATCCGAGCTCACCTCGTCCATGAGCGCGCCGCCGAGCGGACACGAGGACACGCAATTGAGGTGATGAACACGCATCAATCACCTCACTCCGTTTTGCGTCGGAGCAGACACCGCGGATTCGGCTCGCACCACATCTCGCGAAGAAAGCGTGCGACCGGCGTGCAGAGCGTGGGCCTGACGTGCCTTCTTCGACAGCGAGCTGTGGGTATCCTCGGCCGCGTCATCATCGACCCCAATTGCATGCCGACTCACGAGTTCACCGCCCAACCATGCGGTGACTCCCGACAGCATGAACGCCGAACCCGACAACCAGCGAGCCTGACGTGGTGCCGAGGCTGGGGCTCCGCCGCACGTGCGCATGAGTCTCGACGTGGCGAACAAGCCCAGCATGACTGCATTCCCCAAAGCGTGGGCGATTCCCACGCGCTTGGCCCGAGTTCCCGGCTCGACCGCGATCAAATCGACCATACCTACGGGTGCCGCGACGGCCGACGTCAACAGACCGAAATCGATCGCAGCGCGCGCGGCTGTGGCGTATTCACGGCGTTTAGTGAACGCATAAGCCGCATCGAACGCAAGGGAAACGGCAAACGCGCCGATGGGCAGCGGAACCAGCATTTGATGGGCGGAGTGCCCAAGCACTTTGACACGGCTTTCCATGCTACTGGGGCTAAGCAATAGATATGCCACCGTTCCCAAGCGCAGGCGGCGTCGAGGCATGGGTTTGTGTGAGGTATACGTCCCCGCCCTTGGAGCGTTAGAAGGCGGGACTATCCAGCGGCAACGGCACCACCCTTGCAACGCCCCCTGCCGATGCCTAGTTGGAGCAAGACCCAACGAACC
>CAZNZA010000128.1:0-7148 GCA_964577325.1 uncultured Polyangiaceae bacterium | reverse complement strand
TGGGGGCTGTCAGAAAACCTACTATACGGTGCTCGAGAAGGTGGGCGTCGAGAAGCGGGAGCTATTGAGCTCGCGTGTCGAACGCGCCAAGGAGAGTCAACAAGAGGCACAAGAGCAATTTCGCGACGCGCTCGAGCAGTTCCAGGCCGTCACCGGCCACGATGGAGGCGAACTCGAGGAGCGCTACGAGCGGCTGCGAGACGCCTACGATCGCAGCGAAAGCCAAGCCAAAGAGGTGCGCGACCGCATCGACAAGGTAGAGAACGTGGCTTTGGCCCTGTTCGACGAATGGGAGGCGGAGCTCGATCAGTATGATGACGCGGAATTGCGGCGCCAAAGTGAACGGCGTCTGCAGGAGACGCGGCGTGAGGTGCAGTCGCTTCTGTCGGTCATGCGCCGCGCCGAGAGCAGCCTGGAGCCTGTGTTGGTGAAACTCAACGATCGCGTTCTTTACCTCAAGCACAACCTCAACGCCGCTGCGCTCGCTGGCCTGGATGCCTCGCTCCCTGAGCTCGAACGGGATGTCGAACGGCTGGTGAAGGAAATGCAGACGAGCATTGCTCAGGCTGACCGCTTCATCGTGCAGTTGAATCAACGCAGCTGAACGGGCACGAGGTAAGCGCTAGGTCCCGTTGGGGGAGAACCACTTTCCGGTGGTAGTGAAGCGTGTCCCGAAGCGACCGCAACGAGAACTCCACGTGTAGCGATGCTTTCGTGGCGGGTTATCTCGCTGCGCCAATCCGTCGTTGATAGCGCGGGCGGCGACGACGTCGCCATCGTGCAACTCGAGGCGTAGGTAGGATACATGAAGAATCATCGACGTAGGGCATTGCTGGTCGGGCTGGGCATGGGCGTTTCAGTGGCGGGAGGCGCCTCGAGCTGTTCCTCTGTCGAGGCTATCGACACGGATAGCGTCATGCAGGCGGCGAAAGCTTACGACATCGACATACGGCGTTCGCTCGTAGTAACCGAGCAGCAGATACTGGCACGCTTCACCTTCGAACGTGTCATGAATCAGCTCGTGGACGACAGCTCGGTGCCGGGACTGACCGCCGTTCAGCTGTTCAATAGTTGGTGGGACACGCAGAATCCGCGCACCTTGCCGCGACCCGTCGACGCGGTCACCCACTGCGATGATCCAGAGCTCGAAGCGGCGTTGAATGGCTTTCCGTATGATTGCCGGCCGGCGCCGTCGGAAGGGTACCAGTCCGCATGCGATCCTTTTGCTAGTGGCAGTCCTTGCGCCTACATCCCCATCGCCTTGTTCAACCGCTTTGATCAGGCTCCGGAAGATGGATCCCATTGCGGGGAATACCGCATCATTTTCGCCAAAGAAGGAGGCGTGACCAACAACAGGGACCGCAACCTCATCATCTTCGAGGCCAACATGCCGAATCCCTTACCCAACCAAGGTCTCAAAGGCTGCACGAAGATCGTCAAGACGTGGGCAGGGTTGACGGACGAAGCCAATCTCGAGCTTCGGGCAGACGTGCTCGAGGAGTTTTACTTCTACGGAAAAGGCAACGTGCCCCCCGTCGTTGCGCTGGCTCACTTCGGCAACAACGCTCAGGGTTTGGGGCAGATCCGTACGAATCAATTCGTCGAGCCGGAAACGGGGTGGCAACTGCGAGAGTTCAAGCTCCTGCAGCGCTGCAGCGGTGCAACATGTGGTCTTTGGTTCGAACCGGTGACGGCAAAGACGAACGCGTTCGGAGGGCTATTTGATCCAGGGTCTACGCTACCGGGCGCAGAGGCCTTTCGCGCCTACTTTCCCACCCAGGTTGCCTCTTTGGCCGCGGCGACCGTCAATAGCATCGCCTTCGACGTGCCGGAGCAGTTCAATAGCGGGCGCAGCATATCATCAACCTCGTATGATGAAATGAAGTACAGCGTCAACTTGACCGCCGCAGCAAGCCCCCTGCGCAGCGCTATTCAAACCGAGCTGACGCGCTTGCAAAGCACGCTGACCGTGGACCATATCGTCTTGCGCGCTCAGGCCAACACGTGCGCTGGCTGTCATCGTTTGAACAACCAGGTCGACATCGGTGGAGGGCTGACTTGGCCCTCCGCAATTGGCTTCGTTCACGTGGACGAGCGCACCACCGAAATGAGCACGGGGACGCCGCGCTTCGTGATTTCGGAAGCCTTGAATCAAGTGTTCTTGCCCCACCGCAAGAACATCATGGACGGCTTCTTGAACAACAAGCCCCGCGTGCCCAAAGGGCCCAAAGCGTCCCTCAATGGGCACAACTCCCACGGCTGAGATCAGCGGGAAGCCTCCAGCGAGCTACAGCGGGCGATTTCTGGGACATTCTCTTAGTTCCGCCCGAAGCTTACCGTTCATCGCGGTGTGTCGGACTTTGCCCTAGAAGATCCCCAATCCCCACTGCTGCATCGGCTGTTGATCGTCGACGACAATCCAACGATCCACGAAGATTTCCGCAAGATCCTGGCGCCGGACTTGGCGCCGACTTCGGAGCTGGAGGCGCTCGAGCGTGAGTTGTTGGGTGAAGCCCAGGACGCCTCCGCGCTACCTCCGCATCAACGCTTCGAGCTCCAATCCGCTCACCAGGGCGAGGCAGCCGTGGAACTCGTCGCACGAGCCTGTAGTGAGGGACGTCCCTACACCCTCGCCTTCGTGGACGTGCGCATGCCCCCGGGCATCGACGGTATCGAAACGGTAGCCCGCATGTGGTGCGTCGATCCGCATCTGCAGGTGGTGATCTGCTCAGCTTACTCGGATCATACGTTTGCGGACATCGTGAGCGAGTTGGGCCACAGCGACGGACTGCTGGTCCTGCGCAAACCCTTCGAGGCCATCGAGGTGCTGCAAGCTGCCCATGCTCTGAGCCAAAAATGGACCATCTCCCACCAACTGCGCGAACGCCTAATGGACCTCGAGGCCATCGTGCAACGCCGCACCAGTGCCCTCGAGCAGGCCGTGCGTGAGTTGCGCGAAGAGGTAGAGCAGCGCCGCCGCGCCGAAGCGGAGGCCCGCTACGTGGCAACCCACGACGCCTTGACCGGTATTCCCAATCGTCATCTGTTGCGGGAAGCTCTGGGGCGGGCACTGTCGCGCGCACGCCGGCGAGGGACCTACGCCTCCGTTCTGCTCCTCGACTTGGATAACTTCAAAGAGGTGAATGATACCTATGGTCACGCCGCGGGCGATGAACTCTTGAAAGAGGTGGCGCGGCGCCTGCGCAGCTGCGTGCGTGAGTGTGACATGGTGGCGCGTATGGGAGGCGATGAATTCGTGCTCTTGCTCGAGGACCTGGCGCAAGCGGAAGAGGCTTCCCTGGTAGCTGCGCGGGTGGTGGAGAGCTGCAAAAAGCCGTTCTTGGTTGCAGGTGAGAACGTGCATACCCCGGCGAGTATCGGCATTGCTATGTTTCCAACGGATTGTGGCGACGGCGAGACACTACTCAAGGTCGCAGACGTAGCCATGTACGAGGCGAAAACGGAGGGTAGGGGTGGCTTCCGTTACTACACCGAAGGCATGCTAGCGAACTCCGAGGAAAAACTCAGGCTTCGGGAGGAGCTGCTGCGGGGTTTGACGAACGACGAGTTCAAGCTCGTTTACCAGCCGCTGGTCGACGCTGAATCCGGCGCCATCTGCGCCTTCGAGGCATTGGTTCGCTGGGAGCATCCCCAACGAGGCACGGTTGCTCCTCTCAAGTTCATTCCCATCGCCGAGAAGTCAGGCTTCATCATTCAGCTCGGAGCGTGGATCCTGCGTACGGCCTGCGCGCAGCTGGCGGAGTGGCGGCGCAATGGTGAAATAGACTTGCGCATGGCCGTCAACGTATCCGCGCGCGAAGTGCATGCGCCAGGCTTCGTGGAGCTCGTGACCGAAACCCTGCGCGAGAACGGACTGCACCCAAGCGCGCTCGAGCTAGAGCTAACGGAGAGCATGGCCACCATTGACGTCGAGAAGTCATCGCGGGTGCTCGTGGAACTCACCGACATGGGAGTGCGCCTTGCCATCGACGACTTTGGATCTGGCTATTCGTCTCTCATGCGGCTCAAGCAAATGCCCATCAGCGTCTTGAAGATCGACCGCTATTTCATCCGTGATATCACCCACAACCCGAGCGACGCTGCTATCGTTCGTGCGGTGATGAGCATGGCTCAATCGATGGGTCTCACGGTGGTGGCCGAAGGCGTGGAAACCTACGCTCAATTGGCCATGTTGCGGGAGATCCAGGCTCCGTTGACCGCCATGCGCTGTGACCGAATCCAGGGCTACTTGGTGAGCAAGCCACTTCCGGCAGCAGGCGCGGCCGCACTCCTGACCCAGCCCGTTCACGTTGCCTTCAAGCTAACAGGCAGCTGAATGGTGGGGTCGAGGCTGGGCCGACGCTCTACTGGAGCGCGTTTGGCTGGTAACTCGAGAGTGAAGCTTGCTCCGCCACCAACGCCGGCGCTCGAGCCGCTGACTTGACCGCCAAGCTCGGCTGCAAACAGGGCACTGGCGTGCAACCCAAAGCCGTGGCCCATGTCGCGGCGGGTAAACCCATAGCGGAACAGTTGAGAAAGGTCTTCTGCAGCGATGCCTACACCCGTGTCGTCCACACAGAAGCGGACTCCACCGCGATCGAGTGGCTCGATGCGCAGAATGAGTTGGCGGAGTCGTACAGGCTCCACCGACAACGCGTGCTTGGCATTGCTGATGAAGTTGACGAGGATCTGCAGCACCTTGTGGCGGTCCGTGTGGATGTCGGGCACCTCTTGATAGGCTCTGATCAACTCGAACTCTTGGCTGTTGGCGGCTTTGCTACAGATGGTCAGCGCCTCTTCCATCAACTCATGGGCTGCGACGGGCTCCGCCATGTCGAAGGTCACCGCGTACCGTTGCTGCCGACTCACGACCGCTTTGATGTGATCGATGTGCTTGGCAAGCGTCGCCAACTCGTCGAGAACTGCACTCTTCTCCGTCTCGAGGTGCTTGGCGAGCTCCCGCAAGTAGAGCGCTACTTTCGGTGCACGCTCGCGTAGCGCTTCGGTGTCGTTCTGCTCCAGTAAATCGGCGATGCCTTGCAGGCCACTCAGACGCAGACGTTCCAGGCGTCTAGCGACGAGTTCCGATGAAACGTTCACGCTGTTCAGGGCGTTGCCCACGTTGTGGAGGACGCCGGTTGCCATGTCGGCCATTCCTGCGCGTCGCGATACTTCGGCAAGCACCTTGCCCGATTGAAGCAGTTGTCCCCGCGTTTCTTTTAGCTGTCGCACATTGTCGTCGAGCTGGGCGTTCGAAGCGCGGAGCTCGAGCTTCTCTCGGTCCAGCTCCGCCAGAAGCGTCACGTTGTGGAGCAGGGCGGCGAGATGTTGGCCTACGAGAGCGAACTGAGCCGCATCTAGTGCGTTGAGAGGATTGAAGTGCTCGCTGCCTTCGGCGCAGCCGGCAAACAGCAATAGCGGGTGGTCGTAGTTCGGTAATAGCAACCAATAAAAAGCCGCGAGCCCGAACGCTCGGGCCACCGGCTGCATGTCCTTGGGTTCGTCGTTGTCGTAGCGTCCCTGAGGGTGGTTCGACAGGTAATCAAAGGCGTCCGACGATAAGCCGGCTCGCTCTACGAGTGGACCGTTAGCCACCGCGTGGAGGCACTGCAGCTGAGAATGCTGGACCGCATACACTGCGGCAACTTGAAAGGTCAGATCCGTAACCAGTGCGTCGACCCACTTTTCGAGCAGCGGCTGAGGCGTAGCCGCGTGCAAGCCAAGCGACAGCTCGTGCAGCACCTTGGACCAGATGAGGATGCGGCTGCGTTCGTTGCGCAGTTCGTGCACCTCACGCTCGCGTCGGAGCAAGAGCATGGCCTTGGCTTGAAGCATCGCCAAAGCCTCGGAGTTGGCAGTCACCGTTACTCCACGATGGCGAGCAAGGGGTATGAGTAGTTGTGAAAGGTAGGTGGCCCTCCCATGGGAATGATTTCGCCCCAAGGCATCATTCCTAGCCAAGGAACGCTCTCATCGAACAGGCTTTGCAGTTCTTGATTCTCCTTCAGCGTTCCTTCGACTCCCAAGAACGGAAGCGTGCGCGCCCCGCACTCGAATCCCAGCAAGGCACAGACGCGCCGACTCCCGATGCGAGCCACCATGTCGCGACCCATCTGCCGCGCCCCTTCGACCACGTCCTCGGTCGTGCGGTGGTGGAGCATGATGTGCGTTCCCGTAGCGATGGACGGACCAAGGGTAACACCCCCCGACTCCGTGTCGATGAAGTAACCAGCGCGCACCTGGTAGTCCAAGGCTCCGCTCGCCCCCTGTAGGGGAACTCCGATGGCCAGTGCGGAGGATTGATTGGTTTTATCGGCGATACTCCCGCAGATCTCTTCCCAAACATCGCTCGCCCTTCGCCCTCCGAGCTCGTACAATATGTTGCCTTCCGCTCGGGTGACCTCGAACTCGACGCCCACCGGTGAACAGCCGTGGCAGACGCCGATTTCGATCTGAAAATCACCGCTTATCGCCACGGCGACGGCTGCGCGCGCCAGTAGTCGGCCTCCGAAGTACTGATACGTCTCCCGCAAGCTGAAGTAGTTGAAGGAGTGCGCGGCCGCTCCTCCGACGATTGGACACTCCACGACGCGGTACAAGCCAGCGACGAAACGCTCGGGGTCGACGCCACACAGCGCGTCGTAGTGGAGCACCACGGCTTTCGGAGGAGCGGAGAGCTGCGCGAGCAAGGCGCGGCCGAGCTGTTCACCTTTTGCGGAAGAATCCGCTGAAATGTCCTCGACCATAGCCGCCGACGCGCCTAGGCCCCCGAGCCCTAGCGCCCCGGCGGCGTAACCCTGCTCGCGCACGAAGTTGCGTCCCACGACTCCTTGCGCTGAACACCCTAGCACCGACACTCGTTCTCCGAGTGCCTCACGCAGTCCACGGAGATAGGCAGCGTGATCGTGGTTCATGGTCAGGTATGTCAGCACGAGCTCCAGCTCGCGGCCCTGCGTGGCCAGCGTCTGACCCAATTCTCGTCCCGCCTGTAAGGAATCTGCGGTCGTGCTTACGGAAGTATGAGCGAATATGGCCATAGGTGACTTGGAAACGCGCCGTGCAATCGTGCGCATGGGCCAACCATTACGGAGCCGAGCGCACCTCTTCAGCAACGGATCGCCTCGCCAAAGGTTTAGGAAAAGGACGAG
>CAZNZA010000127.1:6569-15035 GCA_964577325.1 uncultured Polyangiaceae bacterium | reverse complement strand
GGCGACAAGCATGGTGGCGACGACGAAGAGTCGCTCCACTAAGCGTCGTTAACGTGCCCGTAGACGGGGAAACCCGACATCAATCAAGTTTGAGCGTGAATGCCCAGCACCACGCGTTCGTGGCCTGCTAGATCTTTGCGTGTCTGGATGTTGCGCAGCCCGCGCTCTCGCATGAGGGTGCGGGTTTTTTCCGCTTGGCCCGCGCCCACTTCAAGGGCCAGGACGCCGCCCTCGGTGAGAAACTGTGGAGCTTGATGGACGAGCTCGCGCACCAGGTCGAGGCCATCGTCGCCACCCAGCAGAGCCAGCCGCGGCTCGTGATCCCGCACATCCGGCTGCAACGTCGGAAGTTCACCTGAGGCAATGTATGGCGGATTGGCGGTGATTAACGAGAAGCGTTCACCTTTCGGAGCGGCTCCGAACAGATGACCTTGGCGGAACACGACCTCTGGAGCTCCCAGGCGCAGGGCGTTTTCTCGCGCAACGGCGAGGGCGTCCGCTGAAACGTCAGAAGCCCACGTCTTCCAGGTGGGCCGTGCCAGCGCGAAGCTGATGGCCACGCACCCGGAGCCCGTACAAAGGTCGAGCGCTTGCCCGTAAAGATGCTGCGCTTCGGTCTGTTCAATGGCCGTTTCGACGAGCACCTCCGTGTCTGGCCGCGGCACGAGCACTCGCCTGTCGACGAGAAACTCGCGGCCCCAAAACTCCCGGCGACCGAGTAAGTAAGCCACGGGTTCGTAACGGCGACGTCGCTGGATGTAGCTCTTGAAGTGCGTCAACTCCTCCGGCGTCAACGGACGTTGAGCATCGATCACCAGCCGCACGCGATCGCAATCGAGAGTCTGAGCCAGCAGCAATTCTGCATCCAAGCGCGGGCTTTCAATGCCACGGGCGCGAAAATCATCGGCAGCCCAACTCAGTACGCGAGCTACGGTCCACGTCGTTTCCGCTGCTTGCACGGGCATCCTTTACTTGTTACCTGACGGGTTAACATTGAAGAGCTGTCTCGATTCCAACTCGAGTAAACGCAAGGTGGCGTAGATGGCATCTTCACAATCAGAAGCGTTGGACTCCCGCTGTGTCCGGCTCGCGAAAAGAGGGAGCAGTCGTTGATTCGGAACGACGTTTCCGGCGGCGTCGACGACACTCATGCCTGTTCCATCCCCGCTCCAGGCAATGCCTATGGTCGCCGTCTTCTGCCGCACGTGGCGGCCGAGTGCTTCCAACCGCTGGGGATCTGTGGGATCCGGTGAATGACGAGGAAACTTGCCGTTCATGGTGCCATTCACCATGAGCGGGTCGAGTCCCAGGCGACGCAGAGCCTCGCAGCCCAATGGGCCGGCGGCACCATTGCCGGCGTCGATGACGAATGGACCGATGCTGGGGTCGATGTCGAAACCTCGGGTCAGGGCGTCGAGGTAATGTTCAGCAACGAACTGCTCGGTCCGCACGCCGAGCTGCCAGACGTCGAGCCTCGCCGCGTCGTCCGAAGCTTCGCTCAAGAGCTCGCGCCATCTCGGCGCGGACGCATACCTGCCGCGCTCGATGAGTTTGAACCCGTTGACGGCAGGCGCCTCGCTAGCCCCGGTGATCATGACCCCGCTGTCGACGCCGAGGTGCTGCAGGGCAAAAAACAGTTGCGGCGTCGGGCCGATACCGATGTCCACCACGTCTGCGCCCGCTTGGGTCAAGCCCAGGCATAACGCCTCGAACAGGCGCTCGCCCGACAGTCTGCAGTCGCGGCTCACGACGAAGCGAGGACGGCCGTTGGCGCCCCTATCGACAACGTCCGGCGAGGTGACTAGCGCACGCCCGATGCTCACGACGAGAGCGTCGGGCAGATCCCGATCGGCGATGCCTCGGATCTGCGCGTCGTCAACCACGGGGCTCGCCATGGCAGCCATGGCTAATCGTCGCGCGCCTCGAATTCAACACCCATCTCTTTGCCCGGCTGATCGTGCCGGCCGTCGAGAGTGGCCGATTCGATACGCCGCACGCTCAACAGTTCGGAGGCGGGGGACACGGTAGCTGTGTCTCCACGTCGTACCACTGCCCGTGCGTGTAGAAGAGCACGCTGCGGTCTTGCGCGCCCGGTACCCACACAAAGAGGGGATCGGCGTAGCGGCAGGTTTTGCTTGCCACGAGCCACGCGCCCTCCTGCCAGACCCACTCGTTGTCTCGCCATAGCCATTGCCCGTCTGCCCACAAACAACGCGATGAAGGACGAGGCGAGACGAATTGCACTTGCGCAGCGGGGGGCGGCTTGTCCACGGCCATGGGCAGCGCGCCGCCCGTCGTAGGATGGCTGGTCCGCAATACCAACGGCGTGGCGCTGGAGCACCCAGTGTTGCTCGAGAGGCTCAGGCAAAGCAAGGCGAGCGTCAGTGGTGAGACGCCAGCTTGCCGTCCCCTCGGGCACCGACTTGGTTTACACCAAAAAGGCAACGAACAAATTCTCATAGAGCCAAGACTGGAAGAAGAGGTATTCGAAGAGCGCCAGGATCAGAAAGGGACCGAATGCCAAGCGTGCTTGCCCGATCCCCGGGCCCGGGCCGCGCAGCAGCACGTCATCGCCAAACTCCCGTTCGAGCGCGGTGCGCTCTTCCGGCGTGAGCTCGGCAAGCTGTTTCTGGAAGTCCTCGCGTTCTTTTTTTACAGCTACAGGTTCTTCGATCTTGCCTTTCACCAAAAGCAGCGTCAGCGCGAACACACTTCCTTGAACGGCTCCGGCAAGCAGGCAAAAGAGCGGCGCTACCCAGCCGAACCACGCCCCTGCCAAAAGCAGCAGCTTGGCGTCACCCAAACCCATACCCGGCTGTCCTCGAAGCCATCGGTAAACGACATCGAACGGAAGCCAAACCAAAACGAAACCGAATGCAGCGCCAATTGCGGCCTCCTGCAACGTAATCTCGCGCCACGCCACACTGAGTAAACCAAGGGCCGCCCCGCCGAGCGTCAATGAATCCGGCAATAGCAGATACTCGACGTCGATGAACAGAGCGGCAATGAGTGCCAAACACAAGGCCAGGTACGTGAAAAACAGCAGGGCGCCGAGGGCCAGACTTGCGTGGCTGCCCAAGTTTGAAGTGACGTGCTCGAGAACAGCCCAAGCGCACAGCCCGCCGATGAGTTCCACCAGTGGATAGCGAGCGCTGATCGACACCCCGCAACACGCCGCGCGGCCGCGCAGCAAAAGCCAGCTCACGACGGGGACGTTATGCCAGGGACGAATGCGTGCGCCGCAGCCAGGACACGTCGACGGCGGATGCACCACGCTCTGACCGCGGGGCAGGCGATGGATGACCACATTCAAAAAGCTACCGAACAACAATCCGAAGCTGATGGCGACGGCTGTCAGGAACCACTGGGGTAAATCCGACCAATACACGAGCTTACGGGAGATGGAGAGGGGGCGAGAGCGCCGGGCGACGCGACTGGTGTAGCCGGTAAACGCCGGCGAGTTCAAAAAAGTCCGGCATAATTGTGGGTAAAAATGACACAGGCGGCGGCCCTACGGCGGGACGGCGGACGAGATTGTTTCACCTTTTGTTGCTTGGCGGCTTAACATTGCGCCGCGCGCGGGAGGGCCGCGCGACGACTGAAACGAGGGACAGCATGAAGAAGACGAGTTTCGGCATGGTCACTCTGTTGGGTCTTGCCTTGGCGTTACCCGCCGTGGCGCAGACCCCAGAGCAGAAGGGACCGGCGGCACCGGGGAAGGCGCAAGCAAAGGGCAACGCTGAGCCGGGTAAGCCTGGACCGGGAGCAAAATCCGGCGCGGCACAACCAGCGGCGAAAGGCATGGCAGGCGGCGCGACAAACGCCAAAAGCCGTGAGGGCGCTCCTCCGGGCGGGGGATTCGTCAAGGGCCCCCCGCACACGATGATGCCACCGGGTCATGGCAACATGACGCCTGAGCAGATGAAGGAGATGGCCGCCAAGCGCCAAGAACGGATGGCGGAACGCTCCAAAGAGCTGCGCGAAAAGGCGCTCAAGGCGCGCGCTTCAGGCGACGTGAAGCAGGCGGAGCAATTGGATCGCGCCGCTGATCGCTTGGAAGGCAAAGGGCCGCGCGGTGCTGGCATGCTCAAGAAGCCAACCCCCGGACCCGCTTGGGAAAAGCAGAAGAAGGCGCGGAAAATGGCGCAGCTCAGGCCGCTCTGGAAGAAGTACGGCGAACGCCTCAAGGAGCAGCCGGTGCGCGCGGAGTTCAAAAAGCACGCGCAGCGGGTTGCGCGCTTGCAGCGCATGCGCGAGCTGGCGGAAACCCAAGCAGACGAGAAGAAGCGCACCGACCTCTTGCAGCGCATCGACGAATTGCTCAGCAAAGAAAAGGCTCGCCACCAACGCGCCATGCAGGCCGCGCTCGAAGCGCGCAAAGACGCGGTCACGAAAGCCGAAAAGAGCGACTCACCTGGAGACGGCAAAGCTTCCAAACCAGGCGCTGGCAATCCATCTGCAGCAACGGCACCCGCAGCAAATGTCGAGGAGGAGAAGTGATGGCACCTAAATCGTGTTCAGCCCAAGCGTGTAAGAGGGGCTTTGGTACTCTGTTGATTTGGATGGGTTCAGTGGCTAGCGTGGGAGCAGTCGCCGGCTGTGAGCAAAAGGCAGAAGAAGCTGCTGAGCCAGCCGCCGTCGAGCAACCCGCGGCCGAGGCCCAGGAGCCTGAGTTAACTCCGGAGCAGCAAATCAATCAGGAGGTCGAAGCCCTGGTTGCGGTCATCGAGATGCCGGACGACTACGTTTTTGCGGTCGAGTCGGAAATCTCGGAAACCAACCTAGAGGAGCAGGTCGCCAAGTTGGAAGCTGAACTCGAGGCTGAGACTAGCGCTCAATCCGATGCGGCTTCCAAGCCTGCCGCGACGGCACCAGCGACGGCTCCCGAGCGACCCTGAGCACGTCGAGGAGCGTGTAAATCAGATACACGCACGATGGCGGGCGTTCAGGGAGCTTCCGCTTGCGCGAGGAGTGGATCGAGCTCGCCTCGTCGGTCCAAAGCGTGCATGTCGTCGTAGCCGCCTATGGATCGTCCTCCGATGAAGATCTGGGGGACGGTCTGCTGCCCGCTCAGTTGGTACAGCCAGCGTCGTGCCACAGAGTCTCCGGAGACGTCGAAGGTAGCGAACTCCACCCCCTTCGAGCGCAGCAGTTCTAGGGCGCGCCGGCAATAGGGGCACCACGGAGTGAGGTAAATGAGCACGTGAGGGTGACTGGGCAGTTCCATACCGTTTGCGACTCAGGGTCTGATTGCGTCGTGGGGTCCCGATGGCGCGTAGTCAAGCGCTCCGATGCGTTCGCCGCCTATCCTCGAGCCGAAGCGCGGCGGTGGAGGGTGCCAATCCACTTTGCCGCACGATTTGCTCGGCTGCTCATCGCCTTTCGCTGTAGCCTTGGAGCATGGCGTCTCCCACCGCTACCCTCACCTTGGACCGTTACAGCCCGCGAGCAAGAGCTTGGGTTGCTGCGGCGCAACAGCTGGCTGACGACCACCGTCACGTCGAGGTGCAACCGGTGCATCTACTCAGCCGTGGACTCGAGCGCGATCCGGGCATTGCAACTGTATTTCGCCAGGCGGGAGTCGATCCGAGTGATGTCCAAGCTGCGCTGACTCAGGTCTTGCGGCGCCTGCCGACGGGTAAGGGCGATGCGTTCCTCTCGTCGGCATTTTTGGGGCTGATGCGCCGCGCAGAGCGCGAGGCCGAACGGGGAGGCACCCGCTTGGTCGAAGTGCCGGATCTCTTGAACGCTCTCACCCACGCGGTGAGAGGAGACACCGCAGAGGTGCTGGCGAGTTTCAAAATTGGCCCGGGCGACCTGAACCCGCACATGGCAGCGCTGAAAGAGGCGGCACCTAGCAACGAAGCGGGGGTGGAAGCGGAGACAAGCGCGAGCGAGTCGCTGGTGACGGATTGGGTAGAGCTAGCGCGCGAAGGTGCGGCAGATCCCATCGTAGGTCGCAGCGACGAGATCCGTCGTTTGCTCACCGTCTTGGAACGACGAGAGAAGAGCCATCCGGTGCTCGTCGGAGAAACCGGCGTTGGCAAAACCGCCATCTTACGCGGATTGGCTCAGCGCATCGCGGACGGAGCGGTGCCCACTAGCTTGGCCCGCATACGGCTACTGGACGTAGACCTCGGTGCGCTCACATCGGGGAGTCGTTTGCGCGGTGAGACGGAAGCGCGCTTCAAGCGCATGATCCTGGACAGCGGTCAGGCGGACCAAGCGGTATTCGTATTCCGCTCTCTGGGGCGCATCCTCGGCGGATCGCCCTTGCAGCCCAACTTCGGAGACGTCTTGAGCTCGTTGTTGAGCAAAGATCGGGTGCGTTTGCTTGCGACCGCGACTCCCAGAGAGTGGCAGCGGCTACGGACGGACCACTCCATGCTCCTCGAGTGGCTCACACCGATCGCGGTCGAGCAACCCACGGTAGACGAGGCCATAGACATCGTACGCGGCGCGGCGGGGAGATTCGAGAAGCATCATCGGGTCAACATGACCGAGGCCGCCGTGGTTGCATCTGTTCAGTTGGCGAAGCGTTATCTGTCCGATCGCGCCCTGCCCGATAGCGCGCTGGACCTGTTGGACGAGTCGGCTGCGGCTCGGCGCGTGGCGACTGACGGGTTGAATCCGGAGGCGGACAAGGAGCGGGTCGAGCTTGCTCGGCTGGTGGCTCGAAAGCAGCTGATCGAACGAACGTCGTCCGTCGATCAAGCGGAGCTCAAACGCATCGAAGCGGCCATTGAAGAACTGACGCCGAAAGTTGCAGAGCAACGGCGACTGTTGGACTCGCGCCGCGAGGTCATCGAGTCGGTGAGAAGACTGAGTCGAGAGCTTGCTCAAGCACGGGCGAGCCGAGCTAGCGCCAAGTCACGCAATGACTTCGCTCGGCTCGGTACGCTCGAACACGCAACCATCCCCGAACTCGAAGCCAAGCTGTTGCAAGCCGAGTTGGAAGCGCGTGACGTGGGCGTAGAGGCCCATCCCGCTCAACTCGATGAGACACACGTGGCGGCTACGTTGGCGGAATGGACGGGTATCCCGACGTCGCGCATGCTGGAGGCGGAGACGGACAAGCTGCTGAAGATGGAGGAGCGCCTGTCTCAGCGCGTCGTAGGTCAACAGGAGGCGGTTGAGGCACTGTCTCGGGCTGTGAGAAGGAGTCGCGCGGGTTTGCGCGACCCGGCCCGACCCATCGGGTCGTTTCTCTTCCTGGGCACCAGCGGAGTGGGAAAAACCGAGCTTGCCAAGGCGCTTGCAGAGTTCTTGTTCGACGACGAGCAAGCACTCACGCGGCTAGACATGAGCGAGTTCATGGAGCGTCACATGGCGCAGCGCCTAGTCGGAGCGCCGCCTGGGTACGCAGATAGTGAACAGGGCGGATTTTTGACCGAAGCCGTTCGTCGGCGCCCGTACTCGGTTCTGCTTTTCGACGAAGTGGAGAAAGCGCACGCCGATGTGTTCAACCTTCTGCTGCAAGTGATGGACGATGGCCGCTTGACTGACGGTCGCGGTCAGAGCGCCGACTTCACCAACACCGTCATCATCCTCACCAGTAACATCGGTTCCGACCGCATTGCCGATGCGCCCGACGACGCCTTCGAAAGTGAGGAAGGCAGAGAACGGTTGAAAGACACACTCTTCCAGACCTTGAGAGACTTTTTTAGGCCCGAGTTTTTGAACCGTGTCGGCGACATCGTTGCTTTTCGTCCGCTAGGCAAGGCGGAGTTGCGTCAGATCGTGGATATTCAGTTGCAACGGGTTAATGGGCTGTTATCCCGTAACCAGATTCAGCTGCGTGTCAGTGACGAGGCCAAATCGCACCTCGTCGACCTCGGCTACGAACCAGCGTTGGGCGCGCGTCCTTTGCAACGTGCCATCGTGCGACACATCCAAGACCCTCTGGCAGTAGAGCTGCTTCGGAGTGCTCGACCGGCAGGCGCGACCGTCCATGTGGCGATGCGGGATGGACGGCTGGTGTTCGAATAGCGGGTCCCACTTAGGGCGCGGGATGATAACTGCTGTTGGTGAAATTTTCCACTGGGCCTTCGAAAACGTCCGCTCAGTGCCGACATAACTGACAGTCTTTAGGATCCAAGGACTCAGCAGCGCTCATGCCTCGACGCTGCAGTGTTCGGCACGCGCCCGTTGCCTGCGACGAAACCAATGACGAGGCTGAGCTTCGTGTGATGAAGGCTCCGGCCGCCATCACGAGCCGTTCCCGAGCGCGTTGGTTCGGCGTCAGTCCCCTCGCCGGCACACGGCACGGTTGCACTGTGGGTGATCGGATCGGACCTCCTTCAGAAACTCGACAAGGTCATGACGATCAGCAAGCCTGATTATTCCGGCTGCGGTCACCGAAGGGATATGTCCGAGCCGCTGAACCCTGGTGCGTTTGATTACTCTTCTGAACGTTTCACCGCGGGACATGCCCACGTTTCTAGAACGAGCAGCAGTCTCGCTCAC
>CAZNZA010000127.1:4034-6469 GCA_964577325.1 uncultured Polyangiaceae bacterium | reverse complement strand
CCCCGTCGTCTTTCGCTGCCGGCGTGGGCTACCAGCATCAGCACACCCGAGACCCGTACCGTCAGCGTCCGATAGCGGTGGGTTACCCCGCCCGGCCGGGAAACGACGGCTACGCGTCGAACGTCCCATCCGGAGCACCGATGAGCGGTACGCAACCAGTCGGCAATTCCCTGAGTGAAGCACTCGCCTGGCCCGTGGAGTCCGAATCGATTCCTCTCAACCGGGTCTTGCGTTTCGGCCAAGCGGGTGCGTGCACGCGTTATGAAGACGACCCCGTACGATCCAGCCGCTGCGTCCAACTGATCTTATGCATAGCAGGCACGGCTCGCTACCAGTGTGGCAATCAAGCCCAACAGATCCGTGGGGGGACCCTAGCGTGGTCGGTGCCCGAACTTCGATTTCAGTTCATCGACTCGAGCTCCGACTACGACGCTTGGATTGCAGTTGCCGACGCCAGCATGGTGCGGCAACTGGGCTTGGCCGTCGATCGCCGGCAAGGGGCAGGATTGTCTCGCCGTCTGAGCGAGGCGAGTACCAAACGTCTGCAGGCACAGTTCGAACACCTTGCCACGACCGTTCCCGGCAGTGAGCCGTTCATCATCGGCCTTGAATACTTGATCCTCTCGGCGTGGGCCGAGCAGCATCGTGCGACTCGGGTCGATGAGCTGACTGACGTTCACCCGGCGGTAGAAAAAGCCGCTCACATTTTGCGCACACAGCCAGAGACGGGTTCTTTGCGCGAGCTCGCTCAAGCCTGCGGCGCCAGCGCCTCTTGGTTGAGTCGGCTATTTCGGGAGCAGCTGGGGGTGTCCTTGGTCGGTTATCGTAACCAGTCGCGAATCGAACGCTTCTTCGACTTGTACGGAGAAGGTAGGCGCCGCAACCTGACTCAAGCGGCGCTGGCCGCTGGGTTCGGGAGTTATGCCCAGTTTCACCGAGTGTTCAAAGACACGCTTGGGTTCGCGCCCG
Organism: uncultured Polyangiaceae bacterium; assembly: GCA_964577325.1. Taxonomy (GTDB): domain Bacteria; phylum Myxococcota_A; class Polyangia; order Polyangiales; family Polyangiaceae; genus SZUA-265. Next base: position 5,500 of record CAZNZA010000127.1, on the reverse strand, counting down.
GTGATCTGAAACGGGGTGCGCGCGTTGCATCGGACGCGGGGACTGCAGACTCGACGAGCGCTTGAGGCACGGAGCTGGCTCCGAGTGTAGGTGATTGTCGGCGCCTGATGAAGGTGAGCTGACAACATGGGACGAGTCGCGCGGTAAGTTCGCCGTTACGTGCCGCAGTTTTGCGGCGCTGACAGGGGGATGTCTGATATCACCCCGACATGGTCGGTGAGTGGAGTGGTCGCAGCGCGCTGATTGGGGTGGTGTTGGTGATTGCGGCAGCGTGTCAGCACTTGAACTTTCGGCGCGGTAATGCGCCTGCGCCTCAAGCAGCCGTGGCCTGTGTGAGCTCGGCGTCTGAGCTGCCGGACTTGGACTTAGGCCTGGAGCCAGAGCTGGAGGAGCGGCTAAAAACGGCAATGAGCGGTGCGCTGCACCTGGAGCAGAGCGCGAAGCGCCTCGATGACCGCTTTGCCTCCGTATGCGAAAGTCTGTCTCGAGAGCTGGGCGTGAAGAAGCCGGAGGTGAGGGCGCGCGCTGAACTTGGTCGCCGCACGGAGCTCGCGTGCAAGAAGTCGATCGACCAATTGGTCTCCCTCAAGGAGTCGAGTGGCGCTGGCTTGTCGGTCGAGGCCAAAGCGTTCACGTGTGGCGTTAACCCGAGCGATTTCGGTGCTTGCGCAAAGGGCTGTGACCCCCATCTGCCTCCAGGCAACCTTCAGGTGGCGTGTGCTGAGGGGAAGCTGCAGGGGCGTTGCAGTGGAAAGTGCACGGGAGAGTGTGGACATGTCAACTCGGCAGAATGTGCAGCCACCTGCCTGGGAGAATGCGGAGGTTCGTGTAGCTCGGGCTTTTACGGCACGTGTGGGGGACGCTGCGTGGGTACCTGCGACATGGGCAACATAAACGGGACGTGCGGCGGCAACTGCGAGGGCAAGTGCCTCTCCGAAGCGGCCGGGTCATGCGAAGGAACGTGCAAGGGAAAGTGCACGGGAAATTGTGTGCGTGAGGTGAAGCGTAAACCTTGTGATGGTACTTGTCGGGGTGAATGCGACGGGGACGTCACAGCGGCGGTTTGCGCGGAAGTGCTGCCACCACCCGAAATGACTCCCGAGTGCGTGGCGATGTGCATGGCTCAGATGACGGCAAAACTGCAATGTAGGAGCGATCACGTCGGGGTGACGTTGTACCGAGCAGACAAGGAGGGCGAGGCCAAGCGCATTCAGGGCGCCCTATCCCGGCGCATGCGCGACATCCTGGAGATCGGTGATGGTATGAAGCTGCCGTTCGAAGAAGCGGCGAGCCGCATTGCGGAGTCCTTGATCTCAGTGTCCGAAGATTTTGATGGCGACGAGCCTGGCCATGCAACGGCTTCCCGCTGCTTGGAGGAGGCACAAGAGCGTCAGAGGCGGGCTTTGGCAGCTATGGAGCGCCTGGCAGCGACGAGTGCCAAGATATTCGAGGCCACCCGCCATTGA
>CAZNZA010000127.1:0-3934 GCA_964577325.1 uncultured Polyangiaceae bacterium | reverse complement strand
GCCATTGACCGGCGGCGTTACCACGTGCCCTGATTGGGCATCGACGTCCACGGCTCCGCCGGGGCCAGCGCGTCACCCCGTTGCAGCAGCTCGATGCTGATGCCGTCGGGCGAGCGGATGAAGGCCATGCGCCCATCGCGAGGGGGCCGCAAAACCGGAACGCCCACGCCTTGTAAATGGGCGCACATTTCGTAGATGTTTTCTACCTCGTAGGCGAGGTGACCGAAGTTGCGCCCTCCCGTCAGGGGCTCCGGATCCCAGTTGTACGTGAGTTCCAGCGCCGCTTCCGGGTTACTCGGTGCACCTAGGAAGACCAAGGTGAAGCGTCCTTGGGGGCTTTCCTTCCGGCGCAGCTCCAGCAGGCCCAGCTTCGTGCAGTAGAAGTCCAGGGACTGTTCTAGGTCCGAAACTCGGATCATCGTGTGGAGGTACTTCATCGGCCGAACGTTTAGGGCAATCTGCTGCCAGCGTCAAAGGAAGCGCTGCAGGGCCTGGCGCCGTCGACGATGGGGCTTGCAGCCCGTCGCGCCGGCGGACTAGATGGCCAAGTACCGACCGCCGAGGTTCCGGAGAAGATATGGCTGACACATCGACACTCACCCGCTACCAACAATTCCTGTGCAAGTGTCCTGGACTCGGGATCCAGCTCGATCTCTCCCGCTCGTCCATGACGTTGGAGTTCATTGCAGCGATGGAGCCCCAAATGCGGGCGGCGTATGAGGCCATGTCCGAGCTCGAGGGCGGGGGCGTGGCCAATCCTGACGAGAAGCGAATGGTGGGTCACTACTGGTTGAGGGCGCCCGAGCTTGCCCCCGAGCCGCTGGGAGACGCCATTCGGCAGGAGATACAGCACGTCAAAGATTTTGCCGACGCCGTGCACAAGAAGGAAGTAGCGCCGCCCGGTGGGGCGCGCTTCACTGACGTGCTGATCATTGGCATCGGAGGTTCTGCCCTCGGGCCGCAGCTGTTGTCCGATGCCCTGGGCGGGCTTGGCGGGCGTCGGATGCTGGTCAAGTTGCACTTTTTGGATAACACGGATCCGGACGGCATGGCGCGCACCGTGCGTGACTTGGGTGCTCGTTTGAAGTCAACGTTGGTGGTCGTCGTGTCCAAGTCCGGCGGTACAGCCGAGACGCGCAATGGGATGCTGGAGGTGCGTCAGGCATTTGCGGACGCGGGCCTGGACTTCCCCAAGCATGCCGTCGCCGTGACCGGGGAGGGTTCCACCTTGGACAAGGTCGCTCAAAGCGAGGCCTGGCTTCAGCGCTTTCCGATGTGGGATTGGGTTGGAGGCCGCACGAGCGTCATGGCGACCGTGGGGTTGCTGCCGGCGGCTCTGCTCGGAGTGAAAATCGACGAACTCTTGGAAGGCGCAGCCAAGATGGACGTGCTGACACGGCGGCCGCTGACCCGCAAAAACCCGGCCGCGCTGTTGGCGTTGTCTTGGCACTGTGAAGGCGGCGGCCGCGGCGAGAAAGACATGGTGGTCTTGCCGTACAAGGACCGTCTGCTCCTTTTCTCTCGCTACTTGCAGCAGCTCGTCATGGAGTCGCTCGGCAAAGGCACCGACCTGAACGGCGAAGCGACGAGCCAAGGTATTGCCGTGTATGGCAACAAAGGCTCGACGGATCAGCACGCGTACGTTCAGCAGCTGCGGGAGGGCATCGACAACTTCTTCGTCACTTTCATCGTCGTGCTTCAGGATTCGACGAAGGCGGGCGTGCCTGCTTTGGAAGTAGAGAAAGGTATAACCAGCGGCGACTATTTGACCGGATTTTGGTTGGGTACCCGCACGGCGTTGAGCGACGCCGGACGCAAGTCGCTCTCGATAATCTGCGATAAGCTCGACGCGCGCACGCTGGGGGCTCTCATTGCGCTGTATGAGCGCGCGGTGGGATATTACGCGAGCCTGGTGAACATAAATGCGTATCATCAGCCCGGCGTAGAAGCCGGGAAAAAGGCGGCCGCCGAGGTGCTGGCGCTGCAGAATCAGGCTGTGCAACATCTGCGTGCCAACCCCGACAGCGCATTCAAGGCCGAGGAATTGGCGGCGGCACTGAAGCAAGAAGCCCACGCCGAAACGCTGCTTCACGTGCTGGACCATCTAGCGGTGAACAAGCGATCGGTTCAGAAGCAGGGCAAAGCCTTTCGCTTCAAGTCCTGATGACTTTGCGGCTGCTCCGGAGAACCCATGATGACTCCTCTGATGCGCCTTTCGTTGATGCTCGGTTTGGCAATGCTGGGGAGCGGGGCGTGTGCGCGCGACCGCGTCTGCGAGCAAGGGTCGTGCGAATCGAGCAGTGCGGACACGGTACCTCTCGCTGACGCGTCAGTGACGGCCGAGACGACGGCGCCGATAGATGGTGGCTCGCTAGCAGCGGACGCTGCGGGAGGTAACTCAACGGACGCCTCGAGTGCTCCCGGGCCCGCCATCAAACCCGTCGCCTGCGAAGGAGACGGGGAGTGTTCGCCGGCGACTCCAGTTTGTTCTCCGGTGCTTGGCCTATGCGTCGTTTGCTTGGAGAATGATGATTGCAGCGCTCCCACCAGCGTGTGTGCTACGCAAAGCGGCCTCACCAACAACCGGTGCGTCGAGTGTCTGCGCGATAGCGATTGCACCGCGGGTGTGTGCGTGGCTAACAGTTGTTTGGCGTGCGACATCCTCACGCACGAGGGGTGCGATGGCGAAACACCTTTCTGCGCGGAGCCAGTCGCCGAGGACGCCGAGCCCTCGGAGCCTTCTTGTGCGGCATGCCTCGACGATGAGCATTGCCGAGAAGCCCCGCATCTGACGTGTGCTGGCGGAAGCTGCGCCGTTTGTGATCTCGACACGGATCGCGGTTGTGACGGTGTGCTCTCCAAGTGTTTCGAGGGACCATCTGTCGCCACGGACGGCGGGCAGGAGGCCGCACTCGTCCGCCGCTGCGTCGAATGCGCCTCGGTTGCCGATTGCTCCCCAGAGGCTCCTTATTGCGTGAACGACCGGTGCAGTGAATGTGCGCTTGAGGATAACGCAGGTTGCGATACGGACCGACCGTGGTGCCTTCCGGGCTCGCACTTTGAGCTGCCGGCGGAGGAGGCGGACGCCGAAGCAAGCCGCTGCTACGAGTGTCGCGACGACACAGACTGCCAGTCAGAGGGTCTCGCGCGCTGCGTTGCCGGGACTTGTGAAGCCTGCGCGAGTGACCTCGACTGCACGGACAGAGAAGCTGCTTACTGCGATCCGGAACGGAACGAGTGCGTGCCCTGTAGCTCCAGCGAACACTGCGCGCATCTGCCTGAGACACCCGTTTGCGTCACGACCGCGCAAAGCGGTGACGGTGCCGTCGGCAGCGGCCGCTGCGTCCAATGTTCAGCAACGGAGTCGGGAGCCTGTGGGCAAAACAGCGTGTGCCGCACGGTGCCGGGCGAAGGTCGGTTCGAGTGTGTCGGACGCCCTCCGGGGGCGGTTGTTTTGTGTGGCGCGTGCGTCTCGGACGCGGACTGCTCCGACAGCGCCGCATGTGTCGAGCTCAGCTATCGAAGCGCGGGCCCTTTGGGCTGGTATTGCTTGCAGCGGGAGGGGAGCGCTCCCGAGCTGAGCGAATGCGGTCGACCCTTCGGCGTGACGGTAGAAGCTCAATCCGCCGACGGAGTATCGGGCACCTACTGTGCTCCCGTCACCACGTGCCGCGCATACACGGACTACCTCGATACCCCGTGCGAAGAAGACGCGGACTGTGGGGTTGCTGGGGTAGAAGACGGGGTGTGCCGAGCTCGCAGCGCGGACAGCCGGGCTTGCACCTACAAGTGCCGGGGCCACCTCGACTGTAGGGAACTGGTGACGTGCACGGATGCGCCTGACGCGGTGTGTTCATTCTAGGTCGCTGGTGTTTTTTGGCGATCCCGGCGCGATCCCGACGTCGTGCGTGCTCACCAACAGGAGTTGGCTGCG
>CAZNZA010000126.1:12717-15361 GCA_964577325.1 uncultured Polyangiaceae bacterium | reverse complement strand
CCGTCGAGCTTGGTTAGAACGATTCCACTCAGCTCAAGAGATTCCTTAAACTCCCTCGCTTGAGCGAACGCGTTCTGCCCGTTGGTGGCGTCTATTACCAACCATACCTCGTGAGGTGCACCTGATAGTGCTTTACCCGCCGTGCGCGCAATCTTTTGCATCTCCGACATCAAGTTGGTCTTGGTGTGCAAGCGCCCTGCGGTGTCAGCCAGGACCACGTCGGCACCTTGCTCTTCCGCTTTGCGGATGGCGTCGAAGATCACACTACCTGGGTCGGAACCGTCTTTGCCTCGGACGACCTCACAGCCGACGCGCTGACCCCAGACGGTCAACTGCTGAACGGCGGCGGCTCGAAAGGTGTCACCTGCGGCCAGCACGCAACTTTTGCCTTGAGCTTTGAGATGGGTAGCCAGCTTACCAATGGTGGTCGTCTTGCCCGCGCCGTTGACACCGACGAACAGCACTACCGTCGGTTTTTGGTGAACGTTTAGCGGACCACCCCCTGGTAACTCGAGAAGCTTCACGGCCTCTGCTCTCAGGGTCGCCCAAACCGCCGCCTCGTCCGACAATTCTCCGCGCGACAATTGCGCGCGGATGCTCTCCAGAATGCGAGAAGTGGTGGCTACTCCAACGTCTGATGCCAGCAGTACTTCCTCGATCTCGGCTACCAATTCTGGACTTATTTCGGCCTTGCCTTGAAACAAGTTGCGCAGCCGTCCAAAGAGCCCTTCGCCTCCGCGAGTGCGGGCTAGCCCTTGCTGCAGTTCGCGAATTTCCGTTTGTGTCGCTAGACGTGAACGGGGCTCGACGCCAGGGGCGACCACAGCTGGGTCGCGGCGTGGTTGGCCAGTTGGCAGCGGTTCACGGGCGTCCGTCGGTTCGACAGGCAACCCTAATTTCGGCTGTTCCTCCGTCAGTGCTCCGGTGGTGGTTTCCGGACCAGCTGCGGTGTCGACAGGTGGCTTGGTGGTCTTGCTGCGACTCAACAGCACGAACAACAAGACGACGACGACGAGCGCGATAATTACGTAAATGACTGTATCCATGGCGGACTCGCGGGCGACTATGAATGCTGTAGAACCGTGCGTCAACGACTGCGGGAGCGTGATTGCTCGACGGCCGGAACACGTGCCGATAGGTCGGCTTCCCGATCTGGGCTCGGCGGGTCGGGGCCAAACACCGCACTCTCCATCTCACGGGCCCAGCGCTCGACGTCGCGCTGCTCGCGGTGTCGAGCTTCCTGCGCGACCGCTTGGGGAGTCGTTTCACCCTGGGCGACGCTGTGGCGTTTAGCCCAGTCTTGAAACAAGGACAAGAGACTGCGTCGGCGCAACACGATGCCCACTTCCATGCGACAGGGTGGAGGGAGGGATTGCTTCAGCACCGAGTAGTGTTCCGCTTCGACAACAAGCTTGGCGCCTTCTGGTACAGTAGGCGCCGCTGGTGTGGACGCTCCTGGTGCAGTGCCGTCCGAGGCTGATGGCGACAGGTCGAGGATGAACCTACCGCGGGCATCAGTCGTGGTCTCCGCCAGTATCCCGCTGTCGGCGAGGCTAGGGATCCATAGGACCACCCGCGCGTGGGCAACGGCTTGCAGGGTGTGAGCGTCTTGCACGGTGCCTTCCCAAGCATCGCTGCGTTGGGAACGACCTGTAACCGTTACTCCCACATCGATGCCAGCGGAGGGCGCTTTGGCCAACGCGAGACGTGCAGGTCTACGCCAGGTGCGGACGACCCAAAGTGCCGCGCCCAAGGCAAGGAGCGCCCAGGGTACGTGAGCCCAGGGCAGGGGGCCGAGCAAGGTTACCGACAAGGCAACCGCTCGAGCAGGCTTGAACCACGGATACTCAGGGACGTACTGAGCTTTGAGCTCTACGATCCGTTGCCGAGGTGAGTGCAACTTGCTGGTGATCGTGGCTCTACCCTCCCGAACGGGGGAAAGCCCCAATGAACGACCATCGACCAGCAGCTCTAGCCAACCCGTGGACACGGGGCCTCCGTCACCTGCGACGATGAAGCTGGCGGTAAACGCGTCATCGCTGCGTAAAGTGGTCGGCACTTCGTCTGGCTCAACCACGACCATCGAGACCAGCGTCACCGGCAATTCTTGGGTATCGAGCTCCGCGCCGGCTCCCGAGAGCAAGGTGGCGCGCAGCGTTGCGCTGCCCGCGGCGGGCAAGATGCCGCCAGGTATGGTAATACTCACCGCGCCACTCGGATCGAGCGCTTCGGACTCGACCAGCGTGACGAGTGTGGAGTGAACGTCCAGGACGAGGCGCAGCACAGGACGCGACGTAGCTGCAACATCGGCCACCGATGCCACCACTTGATGGCTGCTCAACGATAAGGGCCATTCGGTTGGCGTGTGCAAGGTAAGCTTGGGAGAGGGCGTGTCGAGGACACCGCCCAGGGAGCGCCGGCTAGGGTCGAAGTAAGCGTTTCCGGCAAACACGAGCTCGGCTTTCGGCGTGAACTCCGGCGTGACCAAGCAAAACAACCCCGCTTCGTTCGTGATGGGCGCGCTGCCATCGCAACCTTCTGCGGTGGGGTTGAACTCCAAGCTCAGTTCGGCTCCCGCAATGGCTTGATGCATATCATCATGCAGCACGCCGGTTATCTCATATCCACGTACGCCTTGGCGCAC
>CAZNZA010000126.1:0-12617 GCA_964577325.1 uncultured Polyangiaceae bacterium | reverse complement strand
GCATATCATCATGCAGCACGCCGGTTATCTCATATCCACGTACGCCTTGGCGCACGCGAACGGCATCGAACTGTGCCTCGCCTCTGACCCGCAGTGTCGCGTTGGCCAATGCCTCGGGCGCAAGAGAAATCAGCAGCGAGCAGAGAGCAGTGAGCACCAAAATCATCCGTGGTACCCACGTGGGGTTACCTCGAGATTGTTGGCTTAGGTTAGCAACAACGAGGGGGCGGGGTCCCTGATCGGAGACCCAGTAGCCGTGCGAAGTTCTAGACGTACGCGCCATCATGATGTGGGTACTGGGAGGCATGGCTCGAGGCTACGGGTTGCAGTGTCACGGCAGGTGGGGCACCACCGGCCTCGCACGACCCGCAATGATACGAGCAAGCGCGCCATGCTCCCAGCACCGGAACGTCTGCGCGCCATCGCACGCAGGATGTTCGATTAAGATTTGCCGGGACAACCCGTTCTCTTCTCGCGTGATACGCTGGTTCGACATGTCGGAACGAGGGACTTACCATAGCAATGGGTTCAAGTTGGCCTTGTGTCTGTTCGTGTTGGTCGCGACCCTCGGTTTGCGCCCGGACGGCGCGCTGGCCGCGCCCGCCGACGCCAGTCTCACTGACCTCGTCAAGCGTCTGCGTTCCAGCGACGACTTCCGCGTACGCACCCAAGCGGCGCTCGCCCTTGGCGCTAGCGGAGATGGGCGGGCAGTGAAACCCCTCTGTACGGCATTGAGCGATGCCAACGCTGCGGTGCGCACGGCTTCTGCCGCGGCGCTCAGCCGTACCGGACGGAGCGGAGTCTCGTGCGTCCGTCGTCGCCTGAAGGTGGAAACGGTTCCGCACGTGCAAGCGGCGCTCAGGGACACACTGCGGCTACTTACCCCAGCGCCCCCCGCCCTCACGGAAGACACCAAGTACTACGTCGCGATTGGAGAGGTCACCAACGGCACGACACGACCCGACAACGACTTGCAACGGGTGGTGCGCACGGGCTTCGTGAAGTACTTTTCGAAGCTCGCGGGCTTCGTCGTAGCCCCCGAAGGGGAAACACCCGAGCAAGCAGCGGCGCTGCTCAAGAAACACCCCCGGGTCAAGCCGTTGTATGTTTGGCCCAAGGTATCCATTCGGTATCAGAATGGTGACCTCGTGTTGGAGTTGAACCTGTCCCTGTTCACGTACCCGGGCAAAGCCTTCCGAGGCAGTGTCACCCGCTCGCTGACGATGCAGGATGTCGAGGGCCAAGACTCCGGCGCGGAGGATGAACTCATCGACATGGCTTCGGGGGCTCTCGTGCCCGACGTCGAGCGCGAAGCACCCCGAATCTAATCGGATTCCAGTCTCGAGCGTCGAGTTCGGTAGAAAGAAATAAGGAACACAGATGGTCTCGAACACAGCCACTCAAAAGGCTCCGCTCTCACACCCGGACTCATTGTCTCCCGAGAGCCGGCGTCATCGGCGTTTACGCAATTATCTCCTCGAGCCCCAGTTTCAGCTCAAGTACGCCAACTTCGCGGCTGCCGTCGCCATTGCACTATCGGTGGGCTTGGGTACGCTGCTGTGGCGCACGAATTCGCAGCTGCTGGCTCAGAGCACGGCCGCCGTTCAGTTAGGCGAAGAGATGCTCGAGGAAAGCCGCAAAGTCACCGAGGTCGTGGCGATGAGCATCGCGCGCGACCCGGTTTACGGCAGCAACCCAGCTTTGAAAGCGGCCTTCGAGGGCGATGCCAACGCTCAGACCGCTGCGCACCAAGCCAAGCAGGCCCAACTTCGCGCTCAAGCCGTGGCCTTGGAAAACCAGCGCACCCAGTTCTCTCGAATACTCCTTGCAGCTCTGGTGCTGCTGGTGGGCGGGTTATGGGCCGGCGCCATCGTCGTCACCCACCGCATTGCGGGCCCGGTCTTCAAGATGCGCCGCCAGTTGCGTGCCGTGGCCAAGGGAGATTGGTCGCGTCCGTCTCCGTTGCGCAAGCGCGACGAGCTGCGTTCGTTCTTCGAATCATTTGCTTCCATGATCGACGCTCTGCGCGCGGAGCGACGGCAGCATGTCGCGCAATTGGATGCGGCTCTTGCCGAACTGAACGCCTCGTCGGCGGCCCGGGAGACGCTGATCGAGCTTAGAGCCAGCATGGCAAAGGCTTTATCTCCCGACAGCCAGCCGCCTCAGAACGCAGCCGCCGAGTAGATGATTTTCGGTCGCGGGCCGTCGTAAACCACGGCCGCTGCATCGATGCGCAGCCGGCGCGCGGTGGGATCACGGGCATAGCGCGTCGACCATAGCCGGCGTGCAGCCCGCCGGACTCTTCGTCGCTTTTCCGGCAGGATGCTCCCAAAACTGGTGGTCCACGAGCTGCTCGAGCGCGTCCGCACCTCGACCACGACGATGAGGTCCTCGCACCGAGCCACCACATCCAATTCATCCCTGCCCACTCTGAGATTGTGGGCGACTATGGCGAACCCTTTCTCTTCGAGATAGGCCGCAACCACTCGTTCAGCGGCTGCGCCTAGCTGCTGGCGCCAGCATGCGGGTCGCATGACTTCCAGTCGGACCGGGCCGCGTCCGGTTGCCTAGGAAATTGCCCTACCGTCGTCTTTTGACGGCAAAAACCGGCAACCGCGCGGCAAAGTCCCGTCCGTCAGTTGTAGGGGTCGTCCCGGTCTCCGCACTCGCCGTCCTGGCAGGCGATGTTGTCAATGGCGTCGGGGGAGGGGTTGGAGCCTTCCTTCACGCAGTAGGCGCCTGCCAGCTGGGCGTCGCCGAGCTGCCAGTCATCGATCAAGTCCTCACAGCGAAAGCCACTGGGGCACTCGCAGTAGGGCGCCCCGTCGTCGGTGACGCCGTTGACCCCCGCACAGCGGCACGAGCAATACACCGACTCGATGGGCCGCCGGTCCACCAACTGCCGGTCCACGGGCACTTTGATATCCTCTTGCCCATCTGGCGTCGTGCAGACGGGATTCTCGTCGGCTTGACTCGCCGTCTGACCATACTTGCAGCTCACTCGGCCGCGGAACTTGTTAACCAGGCACAGACGCGTTTCGCACTGAAACGAGCGGCTTTCGACGCTGACTTCCTTCTCGTTGTAACCAGCAAATCCAACTTGGTACTCGTCCTCCGGGATGCAGGGGTCGCCAATGCCCGCCTCCGTGCACGCCATTGCCCACATTGCCGCGACGATACCCATGCCTGCCGTCGTGAGGTGTTTAAGGGTTCGCAATCCAGTGTTCTTCGGAGCCATACGTGTTCCTATCCTGTCGTCTTGTTCCTGGAAGCGCCTTACTCAGAGCGCCTTGTTCCTAAGCGTCCCAGCGCGAGCGCGCCCACTCGCTCGCGGCCAATGCCTGCTGGCAAGCGGCTCCCGCTCGACTTATCAGAAGCCGCGAAAAAAACCAATAACGACCTGCGCCACCGCGTGCAGGCAGTGCGTGCGGGGAGTAGCCGACTGCCGCCATGAAAAGTCTCGAACCTCATCGAACTCACGCGTATCGGAACGGCGTTCTTTCCCAGCGGCCAAAGCCGTAGCCCCAAGCTACGGAACGTTCTCCAGACGGAGCAAACACTTACCGCACGTCACCCTGCCCCTCACCAACAATCTTGAGCGCACCAGCGGGGCAGGAATTTTGCCGACGGGGAACAAGGCCAATCCCGCCTTGACAACGCGTTGACGCGGTTTCTAACATTCCCACGTCCCCGAGGGCCATCTCCGTATATTAAGACGCTTCCCTCGATTCAACATCGCCAGCGGTGCGCTTCGTTACCGCTGGCGACGTTTGACGACCTGCGCAGCAGGTCGGTGGATGTGAGCTTTGGGAGGCGTCGGCTTGCCACGCCCATAGACATGGACAGGCAAGTTAGACAATGATTGATAAAATACGGCCTCGTCAGAAGGCGAACGTCTAAGGGAACACTTCTAAATGTGTTTGTGTCGTTGTGTTAGCAGAGAGTCACTTGGCGTGGTGTCGTGCGTCGAAAGCTGATATCCAAGTGCCGAAAGCGAGGACGAATGTTGCGTAAGCGCGTTGCTCAGTGTTGTGTATTGGCGTCGACCTTTTTTGTGGCTACGTCAGGGGTCAGCCCAGAGTGGGCTGAAGCCCAAGAGGTGATCGACCTCGACGACGAGAATGTCGAGGAGAAGGCCGCGGCCGCTGCCGAACAGGGGCCGGTGGTCGCTGGCCAGATGACGGAAGACGCCGCTGCGGCGAAGCGCTTGTTCGACAAGCAGCAGTGGGCGGAGGCTGCGGGGGCGCTGCATCGGGTAGTCTCGGGCGAAACCGGGGACGATCCTGGCAATCAACAGCTCGCCCAATACTGGATGGGTATCTCGCTCTATCACTTGAAGTTCTACCAGGCGAGCTACGCCATGTTTGCGTCCATTGCGCAGAACGGGAACCACCTGAAGCACAGCGAGACGCTCTTATGGTTGAGTAAGCTCGCGACTCAGCTGCCGGAACCCGCTGGTATCATCGACAGCGTTGGAAAGTATGGCGCCGAGGACCTCGCTCGCTTCAACAACCCGCAGCAACGGGAGTTGTACTTCCAGCTCAACTACCTCTTGGGGCGCTACAAGTACGAGCACGACAAGGCCTATGAAGAGGCCATTCGTCTGTTTCAGCGCGTCAGCCCCCAGAGCAAGCACTACATTCACGCTCAATTCTTCAGCGGCGTCAGCTACGTGCAATTGCGCAAGAGCGTTCCCGCCGTGAAAGCCTTCCAGCGCATCGAAACGGCGATCGATGAGGGCGTGCGGGGAGTTGAGGACGAGGCGCGCATGCTGGACCTCGCGTACCTCTCTCAGGCGCGTACCTACTACTCGTCGGCCATCAAGCTGAACCCAGAGACGAACTCCCCCTCGGTCAATGAAGAGAAGCTGAGTGCCGCGGTGAAGTACTGGGACCAGATCGACGTGGCCAGTGAGTACTGGCTCGACGCGCTGTTCGAAGAGTCCTGGGCATACTTCATGGCGGGACAGTATCCCCAAGCCTTGGGCAACATCCACACCATCGAAGCGCCGTACTTCCCTGGCTCTTTCTATCCAGAAGCCCAGATTCTGAAGGCGGTCATCTACTTCTACAACTGCAACTACGAAGCGGCGACCACCGTGGTAGCGCGCTTCAACAAGAAGTTCATTCCGATCCGAGATGAGCTCAAGAAGGTGCTTGCTCGCTACGAGGCAGAAGGCCAATCAGAAGCTTTCTACAAGTTCCTCCTCGAGGTTCAAGCCGGCAACGCCGATCTGAATCCCACCATCAAGGGCATCGTAGAAGACTCCTTGAGCGACCGACAGCTCCTGAGGAACATCGAGTACGTAAAGGTGCTCGAGGAAGAAATGGCGCTGTATCAAAAGGCGCCTGGGAGCTTCCGTACGTCAGGGGTGGGTCAGTATGTGCAAGACCGCCTGGGTGAAGCACGTCAGAACGCTACCAAGCAGGCTGGCGACTTGGCGAAGGCCCGATATCGACGAAACATCAGTTCCCTCGAAGAGCATCTCCGCAACGGCGAGAAGATCCTCATCGACATCACGGCAGCCCAACGAAACTTGTTGGATGAGAAGCTAAAAGCCGGCCAAGTCACGGCCGCCGACTCCAAGATCTATGGCGTCGTTAACCCAGACGAGGAACACGTGCTTTGGCCGTTCGACGGCGAATTCTGGCGTGACGAACTCGGATTCTACCGGCAGGTTGTCGAATCGGCTTGCGGGAGGTAAGGCTCAATGAAGATTGTTCAAAAAATACCGCTGATTGGTTTAGCCCTTTGCCTCGCAACCGGCGGCGGCTTCGCGGGTGCGGCAGAAGTAGTGAGCGAGCGCGCTGGCGCCAAGTTGCAGGCCGAATGTGTGGCACCGGAGGCCTACAAACGTGCTGAAGAATGCCCTGCTGGGCCGAAGGAATTCGGTGGTAAGGTCAAGCACAAGACCGCTTTCAAGAGCGCCCCGCCACCGCGTGAGCGTAAGGAGCGCAAGGACGATCTAGGACCGAAGAATGCCAGCGAATCGATGGCTGCCGGTCAACGTGACGCCCGCGAGACGCGATTACAGGCACGTTCCCGTGCCCTCCTCATCACGGAGATTCAGGGTCTCGAGCGGCTCTACAAGCAAACCCCGAAGAAGAGCAAAGACCGGCCTCAGCTGGTGCGACGCTTGGCAGAAGGTTATGTCGAGCTCGAGTCGGCCGCCAATCGGGACATGATCGAGTCCCAGATCAAGGCTGAAGAGGCGAAGCAGAAGAGGCAGCGGAACACCTACGACAGCTCTCGTCGAGAGGCTGCCAAGGCCAAGAAGATCCTTCAAGAGGCGCGCAAGAAGGCAATCCTGTTCTACAGGATCATGAAGCGCGACTACCCCGACTACTCCAAGTACGACGAGATCCTGTACTACCTGGCTTACGAGTACGAGCAGGCAGGGGAGCTTGACGAGGCGCGGAAGGTCTACCTCGAGCTCATCGAGAAGGCCCCGAAGAGCAAGTACGTTCCCAACGCCTACTTGGCGTTCGGCGAGTTGTTCTTTCAGGAGGCGATGGCCGATCCCAGCAAGTGGCAGTTGGCAGCCAGTGCGTATGAAAAAGTGACGGAGTATCCGCCGCCCGACAACAAGGTGTACGGGTATGCGCGCTACAAGCTCGCATACGTTCATTGGAACAACAACGACCTCGGTCGCGCCATCGACGAGTTCTCGGAAGTCATCAAGTACGCGGACAAGTTCCCGAAGATGCCGAACGCGAGCCAATTGCAGAAGGCCGCTCGTCGTGACTTGATTCCGGTATACGCCGTCGCTGGCGATCCCAAGAAAGCCTACAACTTCTTCCGTCCCCTCAGTGGCGACACCGGCGGGTCGACGGAGAACACCCTGGAGATGCTGAATGATCTGGGGTTGGCGTACATGGACACTGGCCACTACGGCGAAGGCATCACGCTCTATCAGGAGTTGATGTCCCGCGACAAAGGTGACCGCTACTGCATGTACCAGACGCAGATCACTCAGGCCGTGCAAGCCATGAAGGCCGGCGACAAGGTAGCGATCCGCAAGGAACTGGACAAGCAGATGGACATCCGCGACCAGTTCAATAAGGGAAAGCACTCCAAGAAGGCGGTGCTCGAGTGTGACAACCGTACGGCCGAGCTCTTTGCCGAAACGGGCATGAGTTGGCACTTGGAAGCGGTGGGCACCGGCGGGACGCGAGGTACCGGCGACAAGGAGACGATGGCGCTTGCATCGCAGTTGTACCAGCAGGTCGTCGACAACTTCAGCCAAGAAGAGTTCGAGAGCTTCGAGTTCCCCCGTATCGTCAAGGAAGACTGGCCCAACGTTTACAAGATCAAGTACGCGATGGCCGACCTGCTCTACGTTCAGGAGCGGTGGGAGGACTGTGGTCCTGCCTTCGACGCTGTCGTAGAGGCAAATCCCCAAAGCCCGGAGGCCCCAGAAGCCGCGTATGCGTCCGTCCTCTGCTATCAGAAGATGTACGACCAGCTTCACAAGGGCGAGGACGAGAAGAAGGGAATTGGGCAAGGGCCAACCGACGCTCGCGTGAAGGAGTCTTCTGCCGAAGAGTGGGCGAAGTTCAAACCCAAGGACTTCACCGACATGCAGAAGGGCATGATTCAGGCGTTCAATCGCTACGTCTGCTACATCAAGCCGCCCGAAGGTAACAAGCAAGCCTACGACCAGTATGTCGAAGTGAAGTACGCGCGCGCGCGCACCTACTTCGAAGCCCAGCATTGGGAAGAGGCGGCCATCAACTTCCGGGATGTGGCGCTCAACCACTCCGACCACGATTCGTCAATCTACGCTGCGCAGTTGTACCTGGAGGCCGTCAACGTCCTGGGCTCCAAGTCACATCCCCCCAAGCCCGTCTGTTACGAGGACATGGGTAACGACGTCCCGGCATTCCTGGCGCTATTCTGCGCGGAGGGGAAGTACGAGGACAATAAGGAGCAGTGCGACCTACTCACGCGAATTCAATGCGATGTGAGGCGCTTGCGGGCTGAGAAGATGGTCGAGGTCGCCGATAAGGGCGGTTCCGATTCTCTCCAGATGTACAAGGACGCAGGCGATGCTTACATCGAGCTGTGGCGTACGTACGGAGAAGAACAGCTCGGCAACGGTGGCGAAAGCCAGTGTGGCAAGATGGACGAGGTGCTCTACAACGCAGCACAGTCGTACCAGGCGGGACGCTTGCTAGCCAAGGCTATCAGTGTACGCCGTCTTCTGCTCAACCCGCGGTTCCAGCTGCATGAGACCGAACTCGCGAAGAAGAGTCTGTACCAGCTCGGTCGCAACTACCAAGCGATTGCCGTTTACGATCAAGCGGCCTCCTTCTTCATGCGCTACGCCGAGGCGACGGCGTACAAGGGAGAGGACGCGGATAAGGCCGTCAGCGATGCTGTCGTGCTGAACTTGGGGCTTGGAAATGACGAAGCTGCCATTGAAGCCGCCTCGGCATTCAACCGCAACTACGGTCGGCGCAAGCCCGCTGAAGCCGCGCAAATTGCCTTCGCGGTGGGCGCCCACTACGGCGAGAAGGAAGACTGGAAAGAAGTCCAGAGCAAGCTGAGCGGTGGCGCTCTGGCGCTGATCGACAAGCAGGCGACTTTGGACGTCAAGGTTCAAGCCCATGCGCTGTTAGCCCGCGCCCATCAAGAAGCGGGCTCGATGAACACCGCGAAAACCGAGTACGGCAAGGTGGTATCGGCGTGGAAGGATCCAGCACGTGCCGCGAAGGAAATCGAAGCACAAGCTGGCGACCCGGCCACCAAGCAGCGTCAGTTGGGTCGTGCACTGACTGCGGTGGGCGAGGCGCTCTACTTCTTCGCCGAAGAAAAGCGAGCCAAGGTCGACGCCGTCAAGTTCCCGGCCTACAAGGGCCGCGGTGAGCGAGACGACGTGCTGCAACACATCAACACCAAAGTCAAAGACTGGATTGGCAAGAAGAAGCCACTCATCGACGACGCGAGCGCCGAATACAAGAAGATCGTGGACCTGCAACCGCTACCTCCGCCGAAGTGGGTCATTGCGGCTGGCGCACGCGTCGGAAGTATGTGGGCTAAGTTCGTCGAAGAGTTCCGCGCAGCACCAATTCCGAAGTCGATGTCAGAGGACTACGAGATTCGAACCGCCTACTACGGCGCCCTCGATGACGCGTCAGAGCCCCTGAAACAGATTGGTAAGAGTGCGTACAAGACGTGCCTCGAGTATTCGGTGACTTATCAGTACTTCGACGAGTTCAGTCGCTCCTGTGAGGAGTGGCTGGCGGAGAATTACAAGTCCGAGTTCCACCTGATCGATGAGTTCAGCGGCGCACCAAATCGGGTGAACAGTGTTCTGCGCGAGAAGCCGTATCCGTTGAAGGCCAACGGCGACGTCATGCTGATAGCGGTGGACGAAAGCGCGCCAGCCCCAGGCGAAAAGGCCGCTACCGCGAACAAGAAGTAGTAACGACGCGAGCATCTGGAGCCGGAGCGCTCCAGATGCTTGGTCAAAGTTAACGAGGAAACGAGAATGAGGCAGTTCAAGTACCTATTTGTTGCGTCTTGGTTGTTCGCGGCTGGCTGTGGCGGTGGTGGCGCTGGCGAAGGTGCCAAGAGTGCGGACGGGATGCGCGATAGCAAGGGCAAGCTGAAGGTCAGCGAGGAGGCCAAGCGAGAGCACAGCGACGCATTGGACGAGTTCGTGAAAGTTGACCGGACCGGCGAGTGGACCGAGGCCAAGTGCCGATCAGTGGCAGAGAAGTTCATCAACGCGTCGAAAACCGAAGAGAGCGAGGCGGGTAAGCCACTGCCGTCATCCTTGTACAACGCGGGTGTCGCTTACCTGCGCTGCGGGCTGCAGAACGAAGCGTTCCAGCAGTTTCAAGCAGCCACGGATGCAGACGCCAACTTCCATCGAGGCCGGGCGCAGATGGCGCTCTTCGAGTACCAGCAGACCCAAGATCTCGATCGCACCATCTCGACCTTGGAGACGGTGATTCGTGACGCGAAGTTCCAAACGGTGGAGGGACTGGTCGGTCTGGCAGCGCTGCAGATGGAACGAAACAGCGACCAAGCGACGGACGACGGTGCCAACGACTTCGAGCGCGCCAAGAAGAACATTCAGCGTGCACTGGCCATTGACGACGGTTACATGCCGGCCTTCAACCAGCTCGCCATCTACTACATGGAGAGTGCGAAGAAGTACTCGGGCTCTCGCTCTGGCCGCCGGCGTGGCTTGGTGGTGGCTGGTGCCAAGCGCGCGAAGGTGAATCAGCAACAGCTAGAGTTGGCGGCGCTCGTGGCGTCCCAGGCTATTCAAAAGAGCAGCAACTACGCGCCTATCCATAATACGGCTGGTCTCATCCAAGTGCAGATGGACAACTTTAACGGCGCCGTGAAAAGCTTCGCCGCGGCGCGATCATTGGACCCCAAGTTCTTCGAAGCGCACATGAACTACGCGGCTGTGAACTTGTCGTTTCGTGGCTTTGCGGAGGCGGAGAAGGCGTACCGGGAGGCCATCAAGCTGCAACCGGAAGACTACGAGGCTCATCTCGGCTTAGCCTTGGCGTTACGCGGTCAGATCAACGACGCCA
The DNA here is from genome assembly GCA_964577325.1 of uncultured Polyangiaceae bacterium. Lineage (GTDB taxonomy): Bacteria > Myxococcota_A > Polyangia > Polyangiales > Polyangiaceae > SZUA-265. The sequence goes on along the minus strand of CAZNZA010000126.1, from coordinate 2,061 downwards.
ACTTCGACAAGGCTGTGGCCGAGGTCGCGAAGGAACTCGACACGTGCAAGAAGCTCGACCCCTCGCGGCCAGAGGCTTACTACAACGAAGCCATTCTGACGCAGGAGTTCCGTGCGAAGGCGAGCGGCGATCCCCTAAAATCTATTCCGACATTGCGGGAGGCAGCGGCGCAGTACCAAGCTTTCGTCGGTCGGGCTGAGGGAGAGGAAGCGTTCTCCGAGGCGGTGAAGCGTAGCAAAGACCGCGTCCAAGATATTGAGGATACCATCAAGTTCATTGAAGAAAGTGAACAGATGCGGCTTCAAGACATCGAGGACGAGAAGGCCAGGAAAGCTGAGGAAGCTCAGATGAAGGCCGAGGAAGAGGCTGCAAAGAAGGCCGAGGCCGACGCCAAGGCTGCCGAGGCCAAGGCCGCCGCAGCCAAGGCGGCCCCCGCTAGCGCCCCGGCGGCAAAAGCTCCAGCGGCAAAGCCCGCACCGGCCAAAGCAGCGCCGGCAAAGCCAGCGCCCAAAAAATAGGCCGATGGCGCGCTGTTGCGACTCTGGCCGCTAACAGCAGACACAAGTGCGCAGACGGAGCGATGAAAGGGGTGGCTGGACAGTGCAGCTGCCCCTTTCTGCGTTCTGGCTGACGCGAGGAATGAAAGGTCGCATCCTGGCCGAGCTCTGGTGTTTCACACTGAACTTCTGGCGGGGCGCGAAGTTTCCGGACGAATGGGAAACTGAGGGCATCTGAGGCGCGGCTGGAACCTGGGACAATGAACGGTGTCGAGACTTCGGAGTTTTGGGAAAGGTGTGAGCGGCTTGCTGGATCGGCCGTTAACACGTCCAGGTTTGCTTCGAACAATCAGGTGCGTACGAGGTCCACAATGGGTCTGAGAAATGCCAATGAAGTGTCACCCCTCGCGAAGCCATCTAAACGCCGTTGACGGTTGAGCATGGCAGGGGATACACTGCCGCTGGAACAGCGCCTGTGGAAGTGATAGCAGCGAATAGCTGAAGACGAACGAGGGGCATAGTTCAACACCCTCACCGCGCGGACCGTTCCCCTCAAGCCAAGGGACGGAGCACCGCCGCAAGGTACGCAACCCGGCAACACAGAAGAAGTACAGGAGTCATCGATATGCGGATCAAAAAGACTGGGATTTTTCTCGCCGTTGCTAGCAGCCTCCTAGCGCTATCGTTCGGTACGACCGCTCTGGCTCAGGATGACGAAGGGTACGGCTACGAGTTCGATGACGACCCCTTGAACGCAGGTGGCTTTGGACCGAACGACGCAACGATCCGCGTGCGCCCAGGCGCGGCGCGAACGCTGCTGATTCGTCCCCGCACTCAGTTCGTTCAGGAAATGTTGCAGTCCGTGGAGAATCTCTAAACCGAGTGTATTCGCGGACGGCGGACGAGACCGCCGCGCGAAGAAACCTCGATAACCGTTCGATGAACAAGCATGCCTGTCCTTAGGGCAGGGGGCGAGACAGCTAAGAATAGGACCAAGTATGGCGAAGGCAGTATTGACGTTCGCAATCTACCAGGCGAACCAATTGGTGGGACGCGAGAGCATTGCGCAGGATGTGGTCAAAATCGGTCGTGATCCGAAAAGCCACTTGTGCATCAACGATGAGGCGGCGTCTCGCATGCACGCGGTTATCGAGGTCACCAGCGCCCAAGAGGTAACGCTCATTGACCTCGGGAACGACCCTGGCACCGTTGTCAATGGTGCGATTGTCAATAAGGCGCGTTTGAACGTCGGGGATCAGGTTCAGATCGGGTCCACGATAGTCGTCTTGGAGTCTATTCAGCCGGTGGCCATGCCGGTGTCACCGGTGAGTGGCCACACGGTGGCGATGGCCGTAGCGCCAATGGGTGGTAACCCTTTTGCACCAGCTGGTGGCCCCCCGGCTCAAGCCGGCAATCCTTTTGCGGCGGCTGCAGCGGCTGCGCCCCAGGGTTTTGGCGGCGGGCAGCAGGGGTACGCTGGTCAGCCACAGGGCTATCCTCAGCAGGGGCATCCTCAGCAGGGGCAGCCCGCATACCCAGGCGCACCCCAGAGTGGCGGTCACGG
>CAZNZA010000125.1:3301-15438 GCA_964577325.1 uncultured Polyangiaceae bacterium | reverse complement strand
ACGTCGCCGCCCAGGTCGTGGGTATCTCACCGAGCGGAAAGAGGCCGGCTCCGAACGCAAACACCGCCGGCTGAACGGAGCCACCAGCAGGATCGACGTGCAACGGGAGGATGATGTTTTGGGCTAAGTATGATTCGGCCATCGTGTCAACGCCCTCGAAATGATGACCATCAAGTCGCCGCCGGAATGAATGTCGACGTCAAAGCTGAACGTCGATCCGCTCACGTGCTGGATGTTCTCCAGGCTTGCCTCCCCTTCGTTGATGATGCCCCAGATGTAACGCGCGGTTGCCGTGTTGTCGTGCCGTTGGATATTTAGGCTCCACTGGCCATGCTTCAGGCCATAGTCCGTGAAGCCCATGAGCGTCACTAGGTACACGCTGCCACCGTCGTCCGAGTCGCTCGGGTCGTCTACCGGCAAAGGGTCGTCGGTGAATGTGACCGTGTAGGGCGTCGTGGATGCACCAACGGTGTGGTCGGTTGCAACGACGTGCTCACCATGCACCGAACTCATGACGGCAGGAATCCAATCAGGCGCGGTGAGATGGCCACTCGCATTGATGTTGCGCCTAAGCGGGGCGTGATGGTGATGACCATGTTGTTCGCTGGCTGCGTCCCCTGAAAGCGAGCGACGATGTAGTCGCCTTCTTCGTCCTCTTCGTTGACCTCGAATCCGACAACGTTCCTAGCCATCGAAATGGTGTTTCGCTGGTAGTCTTCGTGTGAGATTCGCTGAGTCAGCGTCGCGATCGACATGTGGATGTCGTCGCCGTCAAACACGATGACGTCGGCCTCGTAGAGAATGATTGCCTCTGCCGGATACTCGGAGACACCGAAAAGCGACTCGAACAGCTCGGCCGTGTCCCATGTAAGCGTTGCCGTCTCACCGTCCGCGAACGTTTCGGTTATCTTGGGTTCGAGCCAGATGTTCGTGGGGGTCTGAACGTCCCATGTGAGGCTGGCCGCGGCTGGCTGACCGTGGCCAAACGTCGGCTCGTCCAGATCGCGAGCGCCGCCCTCCGCGCCGCCGCCTTTGACGGCTGCTGCGTTGGTTACTAGCGCTGGGTTGGCGTAGCTTCCGCCGCCGCCGCCGCCGCCCCAGTAGCTGAGGCCGCCACCGCCGCCACCGCCCCAGCCGCCACCGCCGCCGCCGGCGCCAGCTATCGTTGTTCCGCTACCCTCGACGCCACCCTGACCGCCGTTGCCTCTGTCTCCACCGGGGTAACGTCCGAGCCCGCCTGTCGCGGCAGCAGAAGGCCCGCCATTGCCGCCGTTGTATTGGGTGCCGGCCGTGCCTCCGCCGCCGGCTGGAGCGGCCTGTCCGCCAACGCCGTTTTGTCCGCCCCAGCCTGGGCCTGAGCCGAGCAGCGAGTACCCGTTATCCCCGCGCCAACTGCCGCTGGGTGGGCCTCCGCCGTCCCCTCCGTACCCATTGTTGTCGCTCGCATTTCCTAGGCCACCGCCACCGCCACCACCACCGCCGGCAATGGCGACTAGATCGTCGTCTAGATAGAGCGCGGCCCATGCGCCGCCTCCGCCGCCACCGCCGTTGCTCGCGTGACTGGTGCCTCGTGTGCCGCCGCTGCCCAGGTAGAGCTTAAGGACCTGTCCGGGCTCGACGGCTATGGTGCCTGTTACCTTGGCACCGTTCCCGCCTTTGCCGCCCTGGAATCCACCGGTGTCGGTCCCGCCGGCTCCGCCGCCGGCTCCGTCGAGCTCGAAGTCAATCGAGTATACGCCAATTGGTACTGGTACCTCAGTGGCGGTATTCTCGTGTCTACTGGTGACGATCGTCATAGACCGCGGAAAACGCCCGGAACCGGTTGAGTGAAGAGCTGCCCGGCCGAGTTGGTGAACGCGCGTGAGACAGTCGCCTCTTCGCGATCTTCGACTACCCGGATGGAATTGTCGGTGAGAACGAAGCGCCCTGTGTGGTTCGGGATTTCGACGAAGCCGAACCCGTCGTCGTCGCTCTCTTCGTCAAAGGTGTAGTCCCCGGCCTCTTCTCCGCTGGAGATGGTCAGCAGGTCACCGGTTTGCAGCGGGACATCTTCGCCGAACTGGGCAGCCGCTTGCGTGCTGGTTTCCGCGACCCAATAGTGATCTCGAACTTTGCGCAGCATGTTAACTTACCTGAGTGACGGTTACGAGATAGGTGTCAAATTGCTTGGTGATGATGACCCAGCAGGGGACGGAGTCGTCGAAGTTGGCCGCGGCGTTCGAGAACGTCGAGCCGAAGTCTCCGGAGTCGAAAGCGATGGCGCTTGCGGTGCCGGAGTCGAACAGAATCATATGCGTCGTGCCGTCGGTGTGCGGTCCAGCTCCGAGCGTGAAGGTCTCAGTTCCGCTGGCTGACGTGCAGTGCATTTTGACGTTGCTGTCGAAGTCGAGCTCTGTGTCGTAGGCTCTCAGTGCCGCCGGCTCGTTCTCGACGTTCGCCGTCGCGAGAGGAGCGCCGCCGCCGATGTACGTCACGTAGACGCGAAGGTTGTGACTCTCGCTCTCGCCGTCGTTCGTGTGATTCGAGACGCGGATACGGGCGTTCGTGCCCAGTGCCAACGGCTCGTCCCATGTCACACCGATCGAGTGCTTGGACGAGAAGTCGCCTTCGCCGACGTCGTTGCCCCAGTCCTGCCACGTCGATCCGCCGTTGGTCGATATCTCGAGCTTCAGATCGTAGTCGGCAGCTGAGACACCCGAAGCGTCTTTCACGACGTGAACTGATGTCAGGTAAACGTTCGTTCCTGACAGGTCGATCGTGTAATCCGGCTCGCTCTGTGACGGCGCCAGGCTACTGTAAACGAACCCGTGAGAACTGACGACGCTCTCCCCGCCGCCACCGCTCAGTGCGTCTATCTCGTCGGCAAACTCGGAAATCCAAGAGCCGACAAGGTTCATCCACCAGTTGAATTTCTGCGGGCTCGGAGCGTACCCAGCGCCGCGGATGTTGCCCTGGGCGATGTCTCCAGCCGTGAACGCAACCTTCGTCGCGGTGCCAGCGTCCGGCCCATCTGTGTACGTCGCCGCCGTGGCGTACGTCGGTAAGTTTGCAGGTCTTGCCATAGATTAACCGGCCCAGTAGGATTCGCCCCAGCCGTTACCCTCCGCGAACAGGAAGTCGTCGTTCTCTTCGGGTGGCTCGGTGTCCTGAGTCAGAAACATGACCCAGTGGGTGAGCGGCCGAAGCTGAAGAATCAAGCGGTCGAGCTCGCTCTTTCGATCCGGGTCGACGTACGCCTTGGTCGGGAATGTCTCGCCGCCGATGTAGACGAAAAACGGCCACTGGTCGGGGTCGTCAGGAATAGGCGGCAACATGCGCTGTTGCAGCGTCTTGTTGTCGTAGTAGTTCGCGCCACTGCTCAGCGCGTTGAACTGCGGCTGAGAGTTGGTTTCAAACGTGAACGGATTGATTCGCTCTGTGAACTGATGTTGAAACGGAGCGATCGCGAATCGAACGGTCCCGTAATAGATGGTCCCAGCGTACAGACGCGGGTCACGCGCTACGTACGGCTCGGTCGAAACCCAAGGCTCGTGGACGTAGACGTCGAAGCCAGCGGCTTGCAGGATTCCCTGAATGTATGCGGGGGACTGGCCACCGGTAGCAGCATGCGCCGCGGCGATGTTTGCCCGACTGGTTGCCTCGTTGGCGCCCGGCGGAAGCCCGAACTCGTGCTCCCATTCCTCAATCTCTCGCGTCGTCTCCGGATGCAGGTCCTCGAACACGTCGTCGATGAACTCGCGCGCGTCGTCTGGTGCGCCCGAGAGTCCACGCAAAAGCTTGGTGAACTGACGTTCGATCGCCGTCTTCCACGCTTCGCCCTGCGGAAGAAGGTGTTTTAGTTGTCGGAACATGCGTTAACCGACTGGGGTCCAATGAACACGAATGGCTCGGAGCCATGGCTGATTGTTCGTGCCCCCCCACTGTCCGGTCACCTCTGCGTAGAGCGCCTCGTTGTCAGCGATTGCGGCCTGGTTGGCAAAACTAGCGCTTCGGAAGCTAGTCGACGTGCTGTAAACGAATGACGCGACAGTCGTTGGTGTGCTGGACGACGAATACACGTCTCGCCGCTTCAGCATTACCGTCAATGGGTGCGTCGCCGCCGTGTCATGGCGCACGACGTATGCATCGAATCGCGTGGGTCGCCACCCGCCGCCCGGCGGATTAATTGGCAAACTGATCGGGTTCGAACCGAGCGTGACCTGGGTCATGCTTCCGCCCCCGGAGACCCAGAGGCTTTGCCCGCCGGGGGCAGTCAGCGGAACATGCATGACGACGTTGCCGTTGTGCATGCCGGTGAACGCGTAGTTTGCGCGACGGTCAGCAATAGTTCGAATGGCATCGCGGATCTGCGAGGCGTTGCGCGTCTCGGGGTTGTTGTTTGGTGAGATGCTCGCATCTGCGAGAATTGCCGCAATCGCGCCCCAAATCTCATTGGCCCAGGTCGCTTCAAGCGGCGTGCCGGACGGGTCGCCCTCGAACTGCGAGTTCTGAAACTTGCCGTACGGGAAGTCGCTATCGCTCGTCGCCTGGCTCGGATAAAGGTTTTGGAGTCGTCTCATGATGAGGGCCACGAAGTCGTGCCGAGCTTCGCTTTTTCTCCGTCTTGCAAGTTGTAGACTGTCACGGGTGAACCCGAGTCATTGATGGTCACGCTCGATAGCGAGCCGTTCGCCGCATTGACAATGTCGAACACGACACCAGCGACACCGGGCTGCGTCATCTTGTCGGCGCGTGGTGGGACGCTCAGCCCCACGATGTACGGCGACAGCGAGCGGAGGTATTCGTCGACACCCGTGGTGATGGACGCTTGAACCGCTGCCTCGTCGTTGACGTCTAGTCCAGCAACGACAAGGTCGAATGTCTTGCGGGTGATAGCGGCAACGGTCACACCAGCGCCAACCGGGCGCCGTGCTGCAAGGCCGCCGGTCGTGAACTGGATAGATTCCGCCACGGCTTCGAGCTGTGACGAAGATGGTATCCCGTCGGCGCTTCCCGAGCTTGCCTCAGTGGCCTCGACGTAGACCGTCACCTGGCCGGGAGCAGAGTTGTACGGCAGCGCGTCAACGATGCCCGGAACCTCCATGGCCCAGTGGTAATAGTCAGCGTGTGCGCCTCCCTGAGGTGGCTTGCGGCGCTTGTCGAGGACTCGTTTTCGGTAGCTCGAAACGGACTCAGCGTCGGTGCCTTGCGTATCGATTGATACAACCGTTGCATCCCGAGCGACGTTTTTGATCGGCGAGACGAATTGAAGAACGTCGCCCGCCGTGAGATTGCCGCCAGCTCCTGATCCACCTCCGCCGCTTGGGTCGGACACGGCGAGAATGGTTGCGTTGACCGTGCTCGAGCTCAGTGTGACGGCCGAGAGTACTTGGTGGATGTACCCGTTTACCGGATTGACCAACTGAGCGCCGGCCGGCAGCGTCCCCGATTGTGTGGTGACGCGTACTGAGATCGTGTGCTCTGCCCGAGCGGCAGCATGTCGAGGCGTGACCCCGTAAAGGTCGCCCCACATCTGCAGCGGACGAAACGTCTTGCCGTTGATCGTGGTCGGCTCGTACGTCGCATGCTGAACGAACAGCTGTAACAGGGTGAAGCCTGCGTACTTGTAGAGCAGGACGAAGACCGCCGCCATGGCCGTAGCCAGAACGCGCGTGAACCCTACCGGAAGCAGGGGGATAGTGGTGGAGAGCTCGCCCTCAATCTGTGCGACGATGTTGTCGCGGATTTGCGAAATAGGCGGAGTTGTCATTTGCCCCAGTGCTCATCAAAGATGAACGTGTAGGTCTGGTCACCGATCGAGATGTCGATGCGTAGAGCGACGCGGTTCAGCGCCGGCATGCTCACGTCGACCTTGTAGCTGTCGGCAAACGAGTCGACGATCCAAGCGAGGTCACGGATTGCGGCGTCGCGTAGGCGCGCGAGATTCCCTGTCGTCGCCGGCAGATCGCGAATCAAGAACTGCGTGCGACAACGAAGCGGAAGCTGACTGTCTCCTGGCAACAGGTTGCCCCACCACTGCAGGTTCGTTGTTTCGTCGGTCGCGTCGTCGTCTGAGTTGCCACCGAACAGGCTGAGATAAACCGCGGTTTCCAGTCCCGCGTCCATGTCGATCAGATTGTTGGTGATGCTTATCTCACCGCCGTCTGGCGTCGCTGAAAAGAGTACGTCCATATCAGGAGAACGGAACAGCCGGGCCACCAGCGGCGGGCGTCGCCATGCCGGTTCGCAGCCACGTGTCGATCATGTTCGCCAGCAGCGTTGCCGCGGCGGAGTGAGTTGCCGGTGCGGTGCCAGTTGCCTGACTCGCGAAACCCGGCGGTGTAACAGGAGGCACGGCCACAAATGCGGGAGCCATGCCGCCAGCAACCGCGCCGGCAAATGCTGTGAATGCCGCGTCAACCAGCGCAGCACCCGAACCTGGAGCGGCCGAGAATGCACTGGTGAGCTGCGTCTGAAGTGCCGCCTGTGCCGCAGTCACCGCCAGGGAAGCGGGGACGATTGCTGCCGCATATGAGCCCATGGCGCTCGCCCAGGCTTCGGCGCACTCCGCGACCGTGCCGGGTGGATCGCTCGACATCGACTCGATCGCCGACTGTAGTTGCACGGGGTTAAGCGGCATTGGATAGGTGCCACGCTTCTTCCCGGGTGAAGGAAAGGAAAAAACCCCGGGACCCGCGCGTGGCCAGCGGTGCTTATCCGCCCGGAGTCGGGGGAGGCGTCGACGGGCCTTGTGTCGGCGCCATCGGGTGAAGATGGATGTGTGTGCTCAGCGGGATTGGCGTTGCGCCTTCGGAGCGAGCCGTAACTTCGCCAGGGGCGAGAATGTTGCCGTCCGCGGTGATGACAACACCGTTGATCACAACGTCGCCGTTTGCGCGCGCGTGGATCCAGCCCATTGTCTCGCCGCTTGCAGAGCGGGACCTGACGCGCCACTCGCCGGGCTCAACCTCGCTATCGTCTGGGGTCGAGTAGCCGACCACCTGCCAGCGCCCAGCGCCGGATGATTGCTCGATGGCTGCCGAGTCACCAGGGAGCGGAAGCGAATCCATGTTCGCCGGCTCGAAGTGATCCGCTAGCACGACCTCTTCGCCGCCCAGGTCAACCGTGATCTCTGTCCCTTCGTCTCCGCGCTCAATCTCCAGGACGGTTGCTATTCGAGCCATCAGGACCAGGGCAGGGTTGTCGGGATTTCGCCGCTGAAAGCGCCCGGAAGGACCAGGTTCAGCGATGCGGTGTCGGCGTCTTTGGTGCGCTTGAGAGTGACGCTCCGAATCAATAGCTCCGTCTCACGATAGATCATCGCTGTCGGCGCAGTGATTTTGACCGTCTTGTTTGACTCCCACAGGTTGCCGTCCGGAGACTTGAGACTGGGGATGTCCTCAATCGTATAGCTCGCCATGTTGGCGAACATTCGACCGAGCTTTGCTTTCACAGCACCCGGCGCGTCTCCGGCTTCGGAGTCGTCCAAGCGGAACGAGAGCGGCCGCTTGATGGTGTTCAAGAACGGATTGCGCTCGGTAAAGTGAGAGCCGCGCTTGCGCCGTTTCGCCGGAGTGAACCCGGTGATTTCGGAGTAGTACTCCTGGGCGTTAAACGAGGCTTTGACCGTCGGTGATGAGTTGGCATCCCACCGCGCGATAGGAGAACCGGCAGGTGTAGACCTCCAGCAAAGCAGCTGTCCCGTCGGGGTATCGCTCAGCACCGCGTTGCGCTGCTTGAGCAACTCGATAAGGAATTCCAGCGGCGTCCTGTCGACGTCGATCGCGACCTTTTTGATTCGGTCGCCCAAGTCTTCCCGGATGTCCGTCTCAAGTTCGAACCGACCAGCAATGACGCTGATGATTTCCCGGAGCCGCAACCCGCCGAACTCGAGCGGCAGGTCAGCAGCGGCCATAGTGCAGTCTCCGAGCACCGCGGGCAACGCGTAGGCGCTCACTGTGACCGTGCGGCTGTTCGCTGATGCTTCAGGCTCAACCCCCAGCATCGTGCCAGCGAAGAGCGGCTTGCCCTCGAAGCGGACCTCGATAGGCTTAAAACTGAACGGCACAAACGTCTCACGGAACTCGGCATTGTCCGGCTCCATTGACGCGGAGAACGTGGCCGTCGAAAACGTGTCGACCGCTCGCGTTACCTCGACTTCCTGCCACCCTCGAAACTCCTTGCCGTCGATGAATAGCGACAGCTCGTTATCCCTGGGCGTAGTAGGCAATCCGCTTCCCCTTCGGGAGCTCCAGAATCTCGGAGCCGGTGAGACCGTTCGTGTTGATGAGGTAGTCGAGCGTGTCGTTGCTGACCGACCCGTAGAGCTCGGCGGCTACGTCGATGATTGTCCGGTCCCGGTCGAGCACAACGAAGCGCTCAGGGAAAAGCGAGAACGAGATCTCAACGAGTCGACCAATGGTCTGGGAGACGGCGTACTGGAGCTGCTGGTACGAGTCGCCAGTGTCGATCGACTGGGTCTTACTGGGCACCGCTTCAAGCGCCGTGAATCCAGTGTCTCGCCAGCCGGCAACCTGAGTGAAGAGCAGTTCGGTGGCTTCCGCTGCTTCGAGCGCCTCGCGCTTGGTGGCGAAAGTGTGCTCGGTCGTAGCCAGGACCTGCCCGCTTACCGCCGACATCAGGAACAGGTCTGCGATGTGGAAGTCGTTGGCGATCTTGGCGGACCGCGTTGCCAGTGCCGTGGCGCTCACCAGCGTTTGCGACGGCGTAGCTAGGGCGGAGGCGATGATTTCGTTCGCCATCGTCTGGTAGCCCGCTAGGCGCTCTGCAATCGAACTGAGCGCGCGCCCAGGGGCTTGCACGAGTGCTACTGCCTGGGCAGCCAGAGCGAGCGGAGTGCCGACTAGGACGTCTATGCTCCGGTTGACGGTGTCGACGATCGTCTGAAAGTCTTGCCGCGCGTCGGCAATATCAGCCGAAGCCGATTCGAGCGCCGCTTCCGTCTTGTTCAGAAAGTCGAGGAACGTCGCTTTTGCGCTCGCCCGGAACGACTCGTTTCCGAGGTCCATTGAGTTGGAAAAGCTTTGCGCCGCGGCCACGTCGAACCCGGCCAAGGCCCGGAGAATTTCGCTCTCTGCATTGATGGAGCTCGACGGGTAGGGGACGCCTGTCGTCGTCCAAAATGTGACTGTGACGATGCTCTGATTTGCCGCGCGGACCAGGTCGTCTAGCCGCTCAATCTCACCGAATGGCGTGACCGGAATCTCGCCGTAAAGCGGATGTTGGAGTGTGCCTATCCCAGGCTCGGAGAGTGCCGCCTCGAAAGACGCCGCCTCCAGGTCGCATGTCGCACCGGTGAAGTAACACGTCAGCGGGTAGCGCCGAGAACTGATGCCCGTCCGCTGGACGTAAGCGTTGTCGATGCCCGGGAACTCGAACACCGTCCCGCGCGCCTCGAAAGACCGTGAGACGTCTTCGAAGTGAAACCGAATCCGCGTCCCCGAAGGAGACTTGTAGGCCCCCTCTTTGACGCGGTCTCGCCACGACCCAAACGGGTTTACGGCTGTCTCCAGGAACGGGATCATAGTGAACCGGTAGGCTGTAGCCTGACGCCACCGCGCTTGGGCTTGTCCTTGAATTGGACGTTCGCGCCCTTCGCCGGACTGACCACCACCTCGCTACGGTCGGTCATGGTCTGGTGAGATTCAGTGATGGACTTCGCCGCGCGCTCTGAAGGTGAAACGACCTGGGGCATCGGAACCGACACCGGGGTGACGGTGATTTGATCCGCCAGTTTGTCCCCGGGAATGACGATTGGATCGACGCTCTTGAGCAGGTCGATGCCGGGTATCTCGATGGGGGCGACGGTGTACTTTCCGAGCACGTCTTGCTCGACAGATGCCGCGGCATTCCGATTGATGGCGTCCGCTCGAGCTAGCCTGTTTTGATGCTCGTCAACGGCTTTCGCGGGGTCCCATGTCCCTTGGTCCCACATCTCACCGATGATGCCGCCAACTCCAAGGCCGCCCGTTTTCTTCTTGAGCGAGTCGTTGGCTTTCCACGCGGCCCAGATGCCACCAATCGCCAAGGCCGCGGCGCCGGCAGCGATGGCAATACCGCCAATGCTAAGTTTGATTGCAGCGAAGGACGCGACGGCTCCCCAGTTCGCAGCCTTGACCGCGATCATCCCCGCGACGTAACCCTTCTTCGCGAGCGCTGCCCCAGCGACAACGCCCTTGCTGATCGTGACCGCGCCGTTGAACAGTGTGACCGCAGTCGTGACACCGCTGATTACGATGTTCGCGGCGCCCCACGCGAGCAGCGCGACGCCAACAGCCTTGGCCCAGAATACGATGGTGGAAAGGTTATCCTTCACCCATGTGATGCCGGTCTTGAACGACTCTGTAATGGCGCCCTTGTTGGCGCGCATGAACTCGGTTGTCGCGTTGACGAGCTCCGTAAACGGGCCCTGAGCGACCTCGAACACCGACAGCCCCACGTCTTCGAGCGTGGACTGAAAGGTCTTCATCGCGTTCCACGTGGTGTCACGCATGACGGATGCCATCGTTTTAGCCGTGCCGCCGGCGGCTTCGAGCTCACCGCGATATTTCTTCAGCGACTCCGCGCCTTCGGCCAACAACACGTTGACACCAGCGATCGGAATCTTGCCGAAGATAGCGTTTAGAACTTCGGTGCGGTCGCCTGTGCCCAGGTCCTTCATCGCAACGTTGAGCTCCCCGATGACGTCCATAACGTCTCGGAGATTGCCGTTCGCGTCCTTCGTTTTGATCCCGAATCGATCGAGCTGCTTGGCCGCCGCTGGGACCGGGGCCGCCAGCCTCACAAACACGTTCTTAAGCGTTGTTCCCGATACGCTAGCCTTGATGCCGGCATTCGCCAGCTTGCCTGCCATCGCGGCATAGGTCTCGATGGATGCACCGGCAGCCTTCGCCACCGGGCCGCCCTCTTTGAGACTCTCGAACAGTTGCGAGATACTCGTGTTCGATGAGTTTGCTGTCTTGGCCAGCACGTCGTTGACGCGCGTGAGGTTCGTTGCCAGTTGCGCCGCGTCAGTCGTCGCTAGGCCGAAGGCGCCCAGTGTATCCGTGGCGATGTCTGAGGCTTCCGCCAGGTCCATCTGTGCGGCTGTGGCTAGGTCAACAAGGCCAGGCAAGGCCGCGACCGACTGCTTCGCGTTGAAACCAGCCATCGCCAGAAAGTTCAGACCGTTCGCCGCTTGGCTTGCGGTGAACTCCGTTTCGGCGCCGACCTTTTTTGCCGCGGCCTCAAGTTCGGCGAAAGCTTCCGAGCCCTTGCGGATCCCTTCCGGGAACTTCGCCGCGGCGTTCACTAGCGTCTGCTCAAACTCCGAACCGAGCGCGATAATCTTGGCAAAGCCAGCCGTTAGCGCGGCGCCAGCAACGAGCCCGGTTGTCCCGACGGACTTGAGCTTGCTATTGACGCCGTCAACCGTCTTGTTCAGGCGGCCCATCCTCACGGATGCCGCGCGCCCGAACTTGTCCAGCTTGCTCTGCATCCGTCCAACGGGAGCGCTGAACTTGTCGATGGCGCGGAATATCGCCTCTATGCTGAACTTGCCGGCCATCTATGTTTTGCGGGGTTTCGTCGCCTCTTTGAGGCTTTCTCGAAGCCCGTTGTAAAACCATTCGATCTGCTCGAACGTCAGCGTCCGGTAGTCCGGAATGCCGGGGTAGTCCGAGCACACCTGCAGAACCATCTCACTCATGACCGTCGGGAGTGTGTGAACTTCGCGGCCTGTGTCCAGGTCACGTGGCAACCAACAACTGACACCCTCCCGGACGAGTTGCCCCGTCCAGAAAAGCAAAGTGTCGTTCACATATACCGGTCTCCCGACGTACTTCAGGCCAAAAAAAGCGACGCGATCGCGATGCAGACTTCGCCGTCATAAGCCATGTCCAGGTTCTTGAATCGCACATCTACCTCGTGGGTGATGGCGACCATGAACTTGAAGAGCTTGCCCTCTTGGTGCTTGGCTTGCCCCATCGCCTCGGTGTCCCTGCCCATCGGACGATGGAACACGAGCGGCGTCTTGTCCTCACTGAAGCGAGGCGTGAACACGAAGCGACCCTCGCTGTCGACCACTAGGTGGCCACGCTGAATCGCTTTGATGAGCGTTTGCTTTTTGGCGTTGAGGGACTTCCTGTCCTCCGCCTCCA
>CAZNZA010000125.1:2071-3201 GCA_964577325.1 uncultured Polyangiaceae bacterium | reverse complement strand
TCGTCGAGCTTGTCTTCCAAGCCCATCGCGTCGATCCAACGCTCGTATTCCGCTTGCGCCACTTCGGGCGCGACCTTCATCTCTGCCATGTTGTTTCCTTTCCTTCGGAAGTTTCGTTACTGCTTTTTGAGACGACCCTGGCCGGCGAACGAACAGGACACGAGCCCTGTGTTGCCGTCGTAAGATATCTCCCCAGTGGGCACGCCCTGAGCAGCCCAGATGAGTCCGCTCGCAAACGTGAACTGGCAAGGCTTGCTCTCTCCAGCGTCGGACAAGTCCTGCAGGAACTCCTGCCCGCCGCTGTCGTCTTTCACGGACAGCTGCACGCCATCCATCATCCACGCGGTTTCCGTTTGAATGACACGGATCGTGCTATCGCCGTTCATCGCGACTTCGTTTTCGCGGCCGCCCAGCTTGCGGTTACCAGCGTTGTCGCCTGCCGCAGAAAAGATACGGCCTGCAATTTGGACGCGCCGAAGCGGACCAGCAATGGTGTTTGACATCCTGTGTTAACCTTTCAGCTTTTAGGCTTGGCCGCCGAAGTAGAACGCGAAGTAGAGCTCGATGGCCTTTTGCTCGGTGTTTCCACTCACGAACAACGGCACTCGGATATCGAGGCGATCCGGGTTCTGTGAGTTGATGACGACCGTGGTGTTCGCCTTGACCGTCTCCGGGTCGGCGATGATTGCCGCTAGGCCAAGACCGTCGGTGATGCCGTCGGCCGCCCCGCGTGCTGCACTAGGCGTGCGCGCGTTTGGATTGGTCGTCACCTGAGCGTCAGGGATGAGCGGAGCCGCCGCCCATTGAGGCTGCATGAACTCGCGCTTGTAGTTAAACGCGGCGTTCATCAGCTTGACGATGGTCACCACCTTCGCGTAGGCCGCGGGTGTCTCACCCGTCGGGTGATACATGGTCACGACGTCAGCGAGCTGGACCACGTTGTCGATGACCTCGACCGTGGATCCGCCAGCCTTGCGGACCGCGTCACGTCCGGCGAAGTCCCATTGCTCCGTGTCCTCGCCCGGGTAGATGCCGGTGAGCTTGAGGCCGGTATAGCCCGTCGCCGGGTTGTTGTTGGCCATCGCCGCAATGCGAGCGACAGCGCGCGCGGCAACGTTGAACGGCATATC
>CAZNZA010000125.1:0-1971 GCA_964577325.1 uncultured Polyangiaceae bacterium | reverse complement strand
GGGTTTACGGCGCCATCTTCAGGCTGCGTGATCGTGAACGTGACGCCGTTCAGGTCGCCGATGACTTCGATCTTGATGCCGTTGGCAGACTCGCCTGCCCATTTGGACGTCAGCGTGAGGACCGTTGTCCCGTTGGTCGCAATCATCGGGCAGTCGATGGTGCCGTTGATGGCCGCCATTGCCGCGGCGATAACCGTTGCCGCGGTGACCGAGCCAGCCGCAACCTGGAAAGCCTCGGTGAGAACCCCGCCGATGAGAAACCGGAACGTCGACAACTTGGTTGCTGTCCCAGCGAATGCCACCGAGCCCTCAGACTCGACACCTGAGCCAGCGTCCACGAGCGGGTAAACGGTTACCGGGATCGTCGAGACGCCGTCACCGTTGGCGGGCTTTAGCTGCTTGACGATGTGGTGGATTGGCGAGCCGTACCCAAAGCGAGCGCCAGCGGCGGCCGCACTGGTAGCCGTCCATGGGTCAGTGCTGTAGGTCGACGCGCTACTGCCCTGGGCAATGACCGCGATTTGCTGGGGAAGGTTGGCGGAACTGACCCCGCGCTGGTCCAAATACTCAATAGATAACCCTAGACCAGCCGCTAGTGCGGTGGCGTCCAGTGCTGTTGCCATGTGGCTCCTTTAATCTTCGGGCAGCTCGACTCTCAGGAGCAGCTGCCCGTTGTCCGCCCTGACTAGGTCAAGGGTCATGCTGTTGATGGTGGACGGCGTGATTGCCGTGAAAGCTTGGGTGTGCTTGACGTGGTAGGTTACGCGTCGCGCGCGAACCTTTGTCGCCGTGTCTGACTCGAGCTCGAACTGAAGCTCCGTCTCACTAATGAGCTTTTTGTAGACTTGCCCAGGATCGAACCCGAGGTCGTAGTGCTCGGCAGCAGACAGCCATTGCTGGACAAGGAACGCGCATCGCGCCGCCTCATTGCCCGCTAGGTAGTCCGCCGCAACGTGACCGTCGCCATCCCCCCGACTGATTCCGTAGCCGTAGCAGTCGAGGAAAAACACCGACTCGCGTTGGTCGTAATCGACGATGGGCGACGTTTGCGTGTCGACCTGTGCCGACTGCCACGAGATGTTGACGATGGGCGACGCTTGTTCTGTGCCGCGCGCGGGGGCGTGACCGTACTCGTCCCATATGTTCGTACGGTCGACGAATACCCGCACTCGCCACTGCTCAGGGTCTAGCGCCGGGTTGGCCGTCGCCAGGTTCATCTGCGCCGCTGTTTCTGTCAGCAGAATCAGCCCGAGCCTGTCACGCACCGCGAGCCCGGCGTTTCCAGCGGGGTCGATGAGTGTCGTAAGCGGCATCTACTGTTGGTAAAGTTCAAGCTTGCAGGTAAACAGCCCATTGTCATCTGGGCTTGTCTGAAAGACCTTGAAGGTCTTAGCGATCCCATCGGCACCAGCGAACGACACAAGCCAAGGCTTGGTGCTTTGGGAAGCGATGCCGACCGGAGTGCCTAGGCCAGTCGCGTGAAGCGCGGCCAGCGAGAGCACGACCGTTGCGTACCTGCCAGACACCATGATTCCAGTGTCCGGATCGATACTCTGCGAGATGTCCTGACAGTTGGCGTTGATGGTAGCGCTGTTGCCCGCCGGGTCTGTGAATGTAGCCGGGCGCGCAAAGCCACCACTGACGCTCTGGATTATCCTCGCGGCATCAGCAGTGGCTATGTCCCACAGGCTCATTTGGTCTCTGAGGTCTCAGGCTTCTTCAGCTCGATGACGTTGCCGGCCTTCATCCACTCTTCGAGCTTCCCGTCTCCGAGCTGCTTGCGGGTGACTTTCGAGCCCTTGCGAAAGCGCGATCCGTCGTAGACGTCTTTCGCCATGACGTACGTGCGAGTGTCGACGGGCTTAGGCGCCTGTTTCTCCGTTGCCTTTGCGGGCTTGGATTCAACAGGCGGCTTTGCCTGGTCCTTCGACTCGTTCACTTCGCCCTCACCACGCGCTTTTTTAGGAGCAC
>CAZNZA010000124.1:11375-15467 GCA_964577325.1 uncultured Polyangiaceae bacterium | reverse complement strand
GAGAGCAGCCAGCTGCTCGTGCATGGCTGCCGGGATCACCCCCGCGCCAGTTGTGCTTCAACAACCCAAGGAAACTGGACCGCGTGCCTAGCGCCGGCGAGCACTCGTCACCGCGGCTGCGCTCACCGCTTCCGACAGCGCGCCTCGTTGGCTATGCTCTGGAATGCGGCCAGCCTGTGAGCGGCCGTGAAGGGGAAACAGGTCATGACTCGTGCTCGCTGGGACGTTTTCTTCCGTTGGCCACTCGTGGGCAGCCTGCTCATCGCAAGCAGTCTGTTCAGCGCGTGCAGTGATAGCTACACGCTGCGCTCCTCCACCTCCGAACGCGGTGCGCTCGCCGACGCGGGCGTCAGCCCATCGAGCGCTAGTTTGAGTAGCGGTCGCGTCGAGAGCCTCGAACCATTCGCCTCCGAGCACACCGGGGCCACGTACCCGATCGAAGTTTACTTTCCGCGGCAATATGATGACGACAGCGCCGAAACCTTTCCGGTGATCTACGCCACTGACGCCCAGTGGGCGTTCGACGGGTACGCCAGTGAACTCGACGCCCGCGGGCTGCCTGTCGTGCTGGTTGGGATCCACGATGCTGGCGAGCGCGAGACCGACTTCCTGCTACCGGGCGCGCGCCCGTACTTCAAGTTCCTGACCGAGGAATTGCTGCCGTGGGTCGAAGAGCAGGTGCGCGTCGACGCCACTCAACGCACGTTGCTGGGTACCTCGTACGGTGGAGTCATGGTCGTGTGTTCACTGCTGCTGGACGACGAAGAGGAGCCGCACTTCACGAACTACCTCGCGTTCGACGGCAGCTTCTACGAGCATCCGACAGAAACGAGCGGTCTGATCGCGCAGCGATTCAGCGAGAGCTCTCGCTTGGAAGCCACGTTGCTACTCACGCGCGCCACTCGCGCGCCGAGCAACTTGGCCGTCGTCTTGTCGTTCACCAAGGAAATGGAGGAGCAGGCCTTCCAGGGGCTCAACCTCATCACCCACCCGCTGGCGGTCGACCACTACGCCGTCAGCGATCCGTCGTTTCGCTTCGTGCTCGACACTCTGTTCTGAGCCTCGCTCCCGCAGCGGAGGGCGGTAGTGCGCCAAAACGGGTTGGGCCAAGAGCGCGTTCGTGAACGAGGTGGCCGGAGGAGCACTTGGGGATAAACCACCTCAGACTGGGGATAAACTGGGGAACGCGTGGGGGTTTATCGTGGACTCGGGCGCGGATTTCTGGACTGCGTGTTTCCGGAACGTTTCTCTTGAGCGACTTCCTCAGGGTTGGCTGTCGCAGCGCGAAGCACGTGTGGTACCCTGAAGACACACACCATGGCGCATGCATACGGAGTTTCCTCGAGCGCGGATAGAGAGGAAAGTCGAGCGGGGGACGAGCAGCTGACCCCACCCTCCGGCTCCCCTGCAGCTCTGCAGCCGGGGACAGCCCCTCACCGCGGACCTTTCTTGGATTGGAGCGACGTGCCGGACTCGGAATTCGTGGCCGCCCTGCGCGCGACTCGCCAGTGGCGCATGGAGGCTACGGCAGCCAGCGTTGCTAGCGCCGGTGCCGGCAGCGGTTTAGAGGCTTCACGGCAGTACGCAGCGGTGGTCGACGACCTGATTAAGGTGGTTTTCGATCGGGCGCGCCGCCAGTTCCCCGCCGGCAAGTTCCCGGGCGATCTACGGGTGGCCCTGGCGAGTGTCGGCAGTTACGCCCGCCAAACCCTGTCGCTGGCGAGTGACGTCGACATTCGGGTGCTCGTTTCCGGCAACGCCGAGCAGGCACGTGAGCTGACGGAGGCGATGCTGTACCCCTTGTGGGATGCGGGCATCGACGTGGGACATCAAGTGGTCGAAGCGGAGGGTCCGTTGCTCGAAGCCGCTGCCGACCTGCCCACGGCCACCGCTTTGCTCGATTGGAGATACCTGACTGGCGACGACTCCTTGAGCGCCGAGTTCCAACAGCGGGTTTTCAGCGAGGTGTTTCACCCGGTTCAGGCCAAGCGGGTGATTGACGCTTTGGCGGCGGCGGCCGAGGTGCGGCGCGAACGCTACGGCAGCTCCGTCTTTCTGCTCGAGCCCGACATAAAGAACGGCGCCGGCGGTTTGCGTGACGTCGACGTGTTGCAGTGGGTAGCCCGCGTGCGCTGGAGAGTCTCCAGTCTCAGCGAACTCGTGAGCATCGGTGTGTTGTTGCCGGGCGAGGGAGAGACATTGACCCGTGCCTTGGATTTTTTGGTCAAGGTACGCAATTGCTTGCACCGCTCCCAGCGCCGGCGCGTCGACCGTCTAGGCTTCGTCGAGCAACGCAGCGTCGCTCAACGTCTGGGCTACGGGGAAGACGCTGCCGCTGTAGAAGGGTTCATGAGCGAGTACTATCGCAACGCTCAAGAGATTGAACGGCTGTCGAGTCAAGTGCTGCGGCGGGCCAAGCCTCCCGCCAGACAAGCGGCGCAAGAGCAGTTGGTGTCGGAGCACTTGGCACTGGTGAGCGACAGGATAAAAATCGTCGATCCCGACCGCATCTTCACCGAGCCGGCTTTGGCGCTGCGTTGTTACGTTCAGGCCCTCGAACTTTCCGTGGAAGTCGACGAACCGAGCAGGCGTGCGATTTCTCGCGCCTGCTCCTCTGATGTATTCGGCGCCAATCTGCGCGCGGCGCCCGAGGCGGCACCGTTGTTTCGCACGCTGCTCGGCTGGTCATTGCCAACGGCTTTCCGCGGCGACTCCATCGTTCGTGAATTGAACGAAGTGGGTTTACTCGTGGCCATGATCCCAGAGTTCGTGAGCATTCTGGGGCGCGTTCAGCACGATGCGCATCACGTGTATACCGTCGACGCGCACTCGATGGTGGCTGTGGACGTGTTGCGGCGGCTGAGGAGCGGCCATGAGCGCGAGTTGGCGCACGCGCGCGAGGTGGCCGCACGCTTGCAGCGGCCGGAACTACTAGCGCTGGCCGTTCTGCTCCACGACATTGGTAAGGAGGTCGAGGGCCGGTCACACGCTCAGCACGGTGCGCTGATGGCGGGACCGATTCTCGAGCGCCTGGGGCTCGAGGCTGAGGACGTGCAAGCGGCGCAGGCGCTGATCCGGCACCATCTGAAGATGTACCTGTTCTCGTTTCGTCGTGACTTGAACGAGCCGATGACGGTGCAACGTTTCGTGCAATGCTGTCCAGACTTGCAGGCGTTGGATGAATTGTACGTGCTGAGTTACTGTGATGTCGTCGCGACGAGTCCCGGTGCGGTCAACGAGTGGAAGCTGCGTATGCTTTCAGAGCTGCACGCGGCGGCCGAACGCTGGTTGCAACGCGAGGAAGCGGCGAGTTGCCCAACGGCGCAAGCGCCGTTGGCGCCAACGACCGAGCATGCTGTCGACGACATTCCGTCTAGCCTGTTGCGACACGCGCCCGTGCTGCGTCAAACGCGCGAGCAACCATGGGCCTTTCGCGTGCTGCAAGTGCACGACGGGGTTGCTGAGCTCGCGTTCGTGGGAGACGACGCACCGGGTCTTCTCGCACGGATTGCGGCGGTTTTTGCCCGCATGAAGATCAAGGTGGTCACTGCTCAGTTGCATTGCTGGCAGGCAACGGCGGAACGGTCGCGGGTGATGGACGTGTTCACGGTGCAGACGGGGTTCGACGCCGAGCGGCTCGAGCGCGAGTGTCACCTGTACGAGCAGGAGTTCGCGAAAATCGACGCAGATGGACGCGATCCGCGCAGCTACGTGACCAACGGCATCACTGATGCACGCTGGTCGCCGCGCGAAGTGCCCCGCATTCCACTAAAGATCCGCTTCGACAACAAGGATGCGGCCCGGCACACGATTGTAGAGGTGGTAACCAACGACCGAGCAGACGTGCTGTTTTGGATCGCCGACACGCTTCATCACCTGGGCCTGACGATCGACGCGGCCAAGGTGCACGTCGAGGGCGCGCGCGTGACCGACGTCTTTTACGTGCGCTCGGCGCAGGGTAAGGTCGTCGAGCCGCTGGCGTTGACTGTGCTCAAGCAAGAGCTTTCGGCGGTGCTGCAGCGGGTGGTAGCGACGCCTGACGCGCGAGCGGACGGCGCGGTCGCGTAGAGGCGCCGCGCCCCGTCCTCACCC
>CAZNZA010000124.1:0-11275 GCA_964577325.1 uncultured Polyangiaceae bacterium | reverse complement strand
GCGGCACCCAGAACCAGGATGCGGCTGCCGTGCAGAGCTTTGCGCTGCTCGTTCAACGCGTAGGCGACGCGCTCGACCACGTAGCGAGGCATGTCAGTGTTGATCTGGCCCGCGAGCTCGATGAAGCGCGTGCTCAGGCCGTGCTTGCGGGCTAGCCACGTGAGGTAGAACGGATCGATAGGAATGCAGTGGCCGCCCAAGCCCGGACCCGGGTAGAACGGCTGATACCCAAACGGTTTCGTTGCTGCCGCGTCGATCACTTCCCACACATCGATGCCGAGGCGGTGACACAGGGTCTTGAACTCGTTGACCAACGCGATGTTTACGGCACGGTAGGTATTCTCGAGGATTTTGCTCGCCTCGGCCGTTTCGGCGTTGGACACGGCTATCACGCGGTTGACGAACGAGTGGTAGAACGCGACGGCCACTTCCGTCGAATCCGCGTCGCAGCCGCCGACGATGCGCGGGATGGTTTCGGTTTGGTAGGAGGCGTTACCGGGGTCTTCGCGCTCTGGACTGAAGGCGAGGAAGAAGTCGCGGCCCAACGTCAGGTTCGCACTCGCCAGCAGGGGCAGCACCACGTCCCGAGTCGTGGTCGGATATGTCGTGCTCTCCAGGCACACGAGTTGTCCGGCGCGCAGCTGTGCGGCCACCGCACGAACCGCGTCACACACGTGAGACAAATCAGGCGACCGTGCATCGGTAAGTGGGGTAGGTACACAGATGACGACGACGTCGGCTTCGCCAAGGCGACTGAAGTCATCCGTCGGTTCGAAGGCGAAGGCCGCGAGGGCGTCCGTCAACCACGGCCCATTGAGGCGCGGGATGTAGCTTTCGCCGCGGCGTAAGCTCGAGACACGCTGCTGATCGATATCGAACCCCAACACCCGTAGCCGAGCGCCGACAACGGCTTTCACCAGCGGCAGTCCAACGTAGCCGAGTCCGATGATGGCCACGCACAACTCGCGAGCCGCCACGCGAGCGAGCAACTGTTGCTTGAAGCTACTTCGCAAGTCGGCCACGATAGGGGGGAGGCGCCTGTCTAAGCAAGTACCTACACGAGGCCCCAACCTGCGACGCTTCGCTGCACCAATTCGCTGCACCGATTTGCCGGGCGCTGACGGGCTGCACGGTAACGCGGCGCGACACCCATGTCAGGCTTTGACGTGGCGAGCCTGACCCGTCCCCTTCAGCGTTTAGCCGAAGGGCACCCTGCTTGGGCACGCCTACGCCCACGCGCGCGTTCTGCAGGCCGGGCGGAGCGCTTGGCCTAGCCCTTGCAACGCCGGAGGCGCCGGTTCGGCTCGGCTCGAACGCGACTCGCCGTCACGCCTGCCGAACCCCTTTCCCATTCATCTCTCAACCATTCCCTGATCAGTTCTCTTGATTGGAGTTAACATGCAAAACTTTGAACGGACCCTCTTTCTCTCGGCAATCGTTGGCTCGTTGAGCTTCGGCGTCAGTCGCCCCGCTCACGCCTTGTTGGAAGAGTGCGGCAACATCGAGCTCGACGGCAACGCGGAGTGTGAGCTTCAGGTCGAGGGTGGATGCGACATAGCTTGCGAACCCCCGCAGCTGACGGTGGCTTGCGCGGGCGAGCTGTACGTCGATTGTCGAGCCGAGTGCCAGGGCGAACTCGACGTGGGCTGCACCGCGGATTGCTCCGCGGATTGCCAAGCCGAGTGTGACGTCGATCCGGGCAACTTCAGTTGCGAGGGCCGTTGCGAAGCGAGCTGCGACGCCAATTGCGAGGGGGAGTGCGGCGCGGGCGCTGACGGTGCCGAATGCCGCGCTTCGTGTGAAGCAACGTGTAGCGGAGAATGCGACGCCTCCTGCGAAGGGCAACCGCCATCAGCCACCTGCGAAGCGCAGTGCGAAGCCAGCTGTACGGGCGAATGTCGGGCCGAAGCCAACCTAGATTGCCAGGCGGATTGTCAGGCGGAGGGCTATGTCGACTGCAAAGTCGACATGCAGGGCAAATGCGAAGCGCAATGCACGCGCCCGGATGGCGCGCTCGTGTGCGACGGCCAGTTCATCGACGCCGCGGACGTCGACGCATGCGTGGGGGCCATCCAAGATGCATTGGACATCGAGGTTGAAGCTTCCGGCAGTGCCGACGCTGATTGCCAAGGCAACGAGTGCCGGGCGGACGCCGAAGGTAGCGTGTCGTGTGCCGTCGCGCCCCTGCAGCCGTCGGGGCAAGACTCGGGCAACGGCTGGTGGTTGGCCGTCGGCGCAGCCTTGGGGCTGACGCATTTACGTCGTCGCCGTTCCGCCGCTCGCTGAGCCAGCGGCGCTTCTACTACGTCGCGGCGGACGTCGTGTCGCGCCACATTACGGCGCGTACTCGGCAGGGAAGGGGTTCGGGCAGTCCGGATAGCACTTCTTGAACTTCTTCCCACTGCCGCAGGGGCACGGGTCATTCCGTCCCACCCGAGGCGCGGCGCGACGGATGGGTTGCGGCTTGATTTCGTCCCCATCCAGATACAGCCACTTCTTGTTGTGGCGTTTGAAGCGCGCGCGTTCGTGATGCTGCTGGGCGGTGTCCTGGACGTTGAAGCGGGCGATGAATTCGACCATGCCCTCCTCGTCCTGCTCTCCGCCTGCTTCGCTCGTCACGACTTCAAGCCCTTGCCAGTCCGCGTTCTTGGACCACGCCTCGGTCGTGCGGCGGTCGGCTTCGCCGGGGCTATCGGGATGAACCGAATCGATGATGAAGTCGATTTCGCCGAGAACGTAGGCCGCGTAGCGGGCGCGCATCAGCGCTTCTGCGGTCTTCGCTGGGGACTTCCCCTTGATGATCGGCAGGCAGCAAGTCTCGTTCGATTCTCCAACTCCGCAAACGCAGGTCACACAGCACCTCGATTAGGTTCGGTAAGGGTTCGCTCGCCGAACCCGGCGAGCAGTTGAGCGGGAATGCCACCAAACGCGCCGTTCGACAAGAGGGCGACGGTATCTCCGGGCTCGGCCGACGCTAGCAGGTCGGTAACGAGCTCGGAAAGGCTCGTGCATGCGAGGGCCGATTTGCCCACGCGGCGCAGCTCTGCAGCGACGGCTTGGGTATCCAAGCGTTCCTCAGTCGTCAAACCGCTGCGTCCGAGGGGCGCGAGCAGCACGCGGTCGGCGGCCGCAAAGGCTGCGGGGTACTGCGCCTGATGAAGGCTGCGGCAGGCAGTAGCGCTGCGCGGTTCGAAGACGGCGATCAAACGACCATCGGGGTGCCGGGTGCGCAGGCCGTCCAGGGTGGCGGCGACGGCTGAAGGATGATGGGCGAAATCCGAGTAAACCCGCACCCCTGCCGGCTCCCCCAACAGCTCTTGCCGGCACCGCGTGCCGCTGAAGGTGGACAAGGCCGCGGTGATGTCCGCATCGTCACACGCGAAGGCCGTGCGACAAAGCACGAAAGCCCCAAGCGCATTGGCTACGTTGTGTTTGCCACAACACTCGAGCTCGACGTCGATGATGCGCTCCCCCGAACGGTACACGCTGAAGCGCTGCCGCCCATCGTTGAGCGTCGTTAGCTGACGAGCTTCCCAGAGTGGCGCAGTCTGTGGTGAGACACGCACGCTCGCTCGGCCGAAGCCCTCGACCGCATACCAAATCAGCCGGCTGCGCGCTTGCTCGACGACCTGCCGCACCTGGGGATCGCCGGCGTGGGCGACCAAGAAGCCGTGCTCAGGCAGCAAGGCTACGAACTGTTCGAAGGCGCGTACGTAGCTGTGCTCGGTGGGATAAATATCGATGTGATCGTGTTCGAGGGAGGTGAGGATGGCGTGAGTTGGCGTGTAGTGGAGAAACTTAGCCGTCTTCTCGAAAAAGGCGGTGTCGTACTCATCCCCTTCGATGACGAACGGGCCGTCGGGGGCGGCCGCACGAAAACCGTGCCCGAAGTTGGTGGGGACACCGCCGATGAAAAACCCCGGCTGGCGGCCACATTGCTCGAGCACCCAGGCCACCATGCTGGAGGTCGTGGTCTTGCCGTGGGTGCCGGCGCATACGGCAACTTGGCGCCCCTGAAGCGCAAACCGCCGCAGCGCTCCGGCTAAGTGCGTCACCTCCAAACCGCGTTCGATGGCCGCTTGCGCTTCGACGTTGTCGGGTCGACACACGTTGCCGATCACGACGAGATCCGGTGCTGGCGTGAGATGGTCGGGGCTGAACCCGCTTTTGCATTCCACGCCCCACGTCTGGAGCAGCGGTCCGATGGGTGGCTCGAAACGCTGATCGCTGCCGCTCACGCGATGTCCTAATTCCGCCAGGAGGCCGGCTAGCGATCCCATGCCGGTTCCGGAAACCCCGACCAAGTGAATGTGCATGCGTCCGCTCCCATAGCGTGAGATTCGAGAAATTGCGGATTTTGTCGACCGATAGGTATGCAGCCGTCAGGCTTTCGGCACCGCGAGCGATCCGAGCCAGCGACCCCACCAAACGAAGCGAACAAAGGAGCCGAACAGGGTCAACTCCAGAGCGAGCCGTGCCGTAGTGACGCTCGTCGGGGATCTGTCGGCTATTACACGTGATATTCTGATCCTCCCCCGAAACGCCATGCTCAAGGACGCCATCGTCGACAGACTAGCCTCCCTCGTCGAAGGCAGCGGCCCCACCGACGCGTCGCTGCGCTCCACATTGGAGGGCGAGATCGAGGCCCTGTTGGCGGAGGAGCGGCGGCGCTTTCGGGCGCCGAGCGTGGTGGCGATGAGCGAAGAGGACGCCGTGCGCTACCGCGCCATCTCGGAGCTGGCGTCCGATTGGGTGTACGCAATCCGCATCGACGAGAACGGCGCGTTGAAGCTCGAGTGGGTCACCGGCTCGTTCGTCGAAGCGACCGGCTACGGCGTCGAGGAAATCAACGCGCTCGGAGGCTGGGCGCGTCTGCTCCATCCCGAGGACGCGGCCAAGGTCTACGCCGCCAGACGTCCTCTGATGCGGGGGCGGCCCTCGACCATCGAGTACCGGATCGTCGCGCGCAGTGGCGAGGAACTGTGGCTGCGCGACTACGCATGCCCCGAGCTCGACACGACGGGCGAGCGGGTGGTGCGGCTGTTCGGGGCAGCCAAAGACGTCACCGAGGAGGTGCGCGCGCGCGAAGCTTTGCGCGAAGCCAAGCAACGCCTCGAACAGCGGGTAGGGTTCGACGAGGCGCGCTTCCGCGCGGTGCTCGACCAGGCGGGCGAGTCCATCTTCATGATCGACTTCGAAACGGGGGTCTTCATCGACGTCAATCAGACGGCTTGCCGAACGTTGGGGTACACCCGCGAGCAGCTGCTGACGATGACCGTCGATGAAATCGACGTCGAGGCCCAGGTGTGGCGTTCCCCCGAGCGATTGCTCGAGCTGAAGAAGGGTAACCTTGCGACGGAAAGTTACCACGTGCGCCGCAATGGCAGTCGCTTCCCCGTAGAACTTGCCTTATCGCGTCGTCGCTACATCGGTCAGGAGTACATCTTGGCCGTCGCGCGCGAGATAACCGAGCGCAAAGAGATGGAGATCCAACTCGCTCAGGCCGATCGTCTGGCGAGCGTTGGGGTATTGGCCGCCGGGGTAGCGCATGAGATCAACAATCCTTTGGTCTACATCCTGAACAACGTCTCCTATGCCCTGAGTTCGCTGCCGGAGGAGTACACCGAGTTGCGGGCGGCGTTGCGTGAAGCTCGTTCCGGCGCAGAGCGCGTGCGAGACATCGTCAAGGATCTGAAGACGTTTGCCCGTTCCGACGAGCGCATGGGTCCCGTGGATGTCACGGCATTGCTCGACTCCGCCCTCAAGGTCGCCCACAACGAGTTCAAGTTCCGCGCACACGTGGTTCGCCAGTACGCCTCGGATCTGCCGTTGGTGGAGGCCAATTCGCGCTTGGGCCAGGTCTTCTTGAACTTGGTGCTCAACGCCGCGCACTCCATTCGAGAGGGGCATCCCGAGCACAACACGATCACCATCACGACCCGCTCCGAAGGAGATCGGGTGGTCGTGTCCGTCGCCGACACCGGGTCGGGAATTGCGCCCGACAAGTTGAAGAAGATATTCGATCCCTTCTTCACGACCAAGCCGATCGGGATGGGGACGGGATTGGGGTTGTCCATCTGTCGCAACATCACGACGTCTTTGGGCGGTGAGATTCAAGTTCAGAGCGAGGAAGGCAAGGGCTCCACGTTTTCGGTGCTGTTGCCGGCCCTCGATCGTCGCGTGCGTCATCAGCACGCTGCAAGTACCCTTCCACCTCCGGATCTCGCCTTGCAATCGCTCAACGTACTGGTCGTCGATGATGACGCCTTCGTCGCGCGCGCCATTCGCCGCCTGCTCCGCCCCAAACACAGTGTCACGATCGCCAATGGCGGGGCGCAAGCCCTGGAGTGCATGGCAGAAGATACTTACGACGTCGTGTTTTGCGACGTGATGATGCCGACCATGACGGGCATGGAGTTGCATCAGGAGGTCAAGCGGCGCTATCCGGACATGGCCGACAAGTTCGTGTTCATCACCGGCGGACCCTTTACGCCAGAAGCGCGTGAGCTGTTCGACCAAGTCACGAACCCTTGCATTCAAAAGCCGTTCACGCCGGCAGATTTGGCAAGCGTGCTGGAGATGCACATCTTTCAGCGCAACAGTCTCGAGCAGCTGGCGCAGCGGTTTTCCATCGCTTGAGCCCCGCGTCGCCCCCGCGTCGCCCCCCGTGTAGCGCCTGCGTGACGCACGACCCGCTTGCTAGGCGCGTGAGGCTGGATTGCCGGTCGTGCTTGTAGTATCCCGCATGCCCCCCAACGAAACGGCACGGACGGTATGGCACAAGCAAGTATTCAAGCGCGCACGCTCAAGGGTTTCCGCGATCTCACGCCGGCGCAAATGCGGCGCCGCAACGCGATCGTGGCTTCGGCCCAGAGAAGCCTCGAGCTGCACGGCTTTGCGCCCATCGCGACACCCGTGCTGGAGTATACGGAGATTTTGCTGGGTAAAGGCGGCGGCGAGACCGACAAGCAGGTGTATCGCTTCGAAGACGCCGGCGGCCGCGACGTGGCCATGCGCTACGATCTCACCGTGCCGCTGGCGCGCTACGTGTCCCAGCACCGAGCGCTCTTACAACTGCCGTTCAAGGCCTACCAAATCGGCCTCGTGTGGCGCGGTGAGAATGCCCAGCGCGGACGCTACCGCGAGTTCATGCAGTGTGACTTCGACATCTTGGGGACCGATGCCGCCATCTCGGACGCGGAGATCCTGGCCGTTGCCGGCAAGCTCGTACGCTCCTTTTTTGGCGAAGCGTTCGCCTTACACGTGAATAGTCGCGGTATCCTTCGCCGTTATCTCGGCGCGCTGGGGGTCGAGGCCGAGACGGGGGTGGTTCTGCGCAGTCTCGACAAATTGCGCAAAGCGGGCAAGGATAAGGTGCTGGCTGAGCTGCAAGAGCATGCGGCGGTGTCCGCCGGGCAAGGCGAAGCGCTGCTGGCTATGGCCGAAGTCGCGGGATCTCCAAGTCAAGTGCGTGCCGCGCTGCGCGACTTGCTCGGACACGACGTGGATTGGCCCGAGTTCGACCGCCTGCAACACACGTTGGAACTGGTGCTCGCATCTGGGGTCGAGGAAAGCCAAGTTCGCCTGGACCTATCCATCGCCCGGGGGCTGGACTACTACACGGGGCTCGTGTTCGAGACGTTTGCTACCGAGACGCCAGAGGTCGGCAGTATTTGTTCGGGTGGGCGCTACGACAACCTCACCGGCTTGTACGGTCAGCAGACGCCAGGGGTGGGTGGCTCGGTAGGCGTCGACCGCCTGATGAGTCTGCTCGAGCCGGAAGCCAAGCCCGCAGCTCAAGCCGTGATCGTGAATCTGCTGGACGCCAACGCATTTCAAGCGCAGACGCAGGTGTTTCGGCTGGCCACAGCGTTGCGCGATCAGGGGGTCGCGACGGAGGTTTATCCTGAAGCTCGCAAACTCAAGCAGCAGCTCAAGTACGTGGACCAGTCGGGGGCACTCGTGGCCATCATCGTCGGTCCCGACGAGCTCGAGCGCGGGGTGTGTCAAGTGAAGGTCATGCAAAGCGGGCAAGCGCTCGAGGTACCGATCGAGGAATGCCCGCAGCGGGTGGCGTCGTTGGTGGCGGAAGCGTGAGCATGTCCGAAAGCAGCCAGATCTTAGGCGCGATCGAACACACGCGGTTGCAAGCCGAAGTGACGCCGGCACACGTCGAACAGTTGTGTCAGGAAGCTCGGCAGCATCGCTTTGCTGGCGTTTGCGTAAACCCGATACACGTGCCGCGCGCAGCGGCGTTGCTCAAGAACAGCTCCGTGCGGGTAGTGACCGTCGTTGGCTTTCCGTTGGGGGCTAACTCTCAGGCCAGTGACACTCACGAGGCGGCCTGGGCGCTTCAACATGGCGCCGAAGAGGTCGACATGGTCATCCCCATCGGTCTCGCACTTGCGGGGCAGCTCGAAGCGGTGACGGAGCGCGTGGCAGCCGTGCGACGCGCAACCCAAGGTGCCGTGCTGAAAGTCATCATCGAATGCGGCCACTTCCAAGGCGAGCGGCTGCGCGAAGTGGCCCGCGCAGCGCGTGATGCGGAGCCGGATTATCTCAAGACGGCAACTGGCTTCGGCCCGCGCGGAGCGACGGTCGCAGACGTGGTCCTGCTGCGGGAGATCGCCGGCGTCGACATCGGAGTCAAGGCCTCGGGAGGTATACGCACGGCTGAGGATGCGCGCCGTTTGCTCGCAGCTGGAGCCGTTCGTCTGGGGACGTCGAGTGGGCTCACCATTGCCCGCGAACTCGAGCGCGACGTCACTTTCTGATGTTGATGATGGTGCTCTCGGGCGTCGCTGACACTGGCAGAATCGGGACGACATCAGCATTCTGAGCGTCGTCCGAAGCTGCACGCAGCTCGGTGTTCACGACGGCGTGCCAACCTTTGGGAACTGCCGGCCCAGCCCAATGGAACAACCAGTGTGCATCGGCGGGCGACAGCTGAATGTTGCCCGGACCATGTTCGATGCCGAACCGGTTGTGCCAGTAGGCTCCGTGCAGCAATTGCCCGGAGCTCAGCTTCAGCACCCAAGGGACGTCGTGCATTTCGACTCGGTTGGCGAACCCTTTGACGTCGGAGCCGAGCGCGGTGACGTGTTTGGCCGTAATCGTGAACTCTCCACGCTTCGTCACGCGCGCGTCGGGGACGTCGTCCGTGAGACGGTCGCGACCGACACTGACGAGGGAGGCATATACCGGGATCGCGCCTTCATAGGCGACCATGGTTCCGGCAATGATTGAAATGTCGACCCAGCGTTGCCCGGGCTTTACGAACTCCGGGGGTTTAGAACGCGCGCGTGCCGTGGTCATGTCTTGGTGTCTCACCCAAAGACCGTCACTGGCCTCCCAATAGCGCGCTTCCTTGACGTCGCGATGACGTCCGGTGAGATGAATCGTCTCGTGATAGCGTAGCTCGCGTTTGCGCTTGAAGGTGGGGCCGTCGATGTCCCAAGCCGCCACGCCACGCTTTACTATGAAACCTACGGGTAAGCCTACCGCCTCGCTCAGCGCCACCCCCTTGAAATCGCTCACTTTGGCTTCTTCCAAGTCGGTGACGTCGAGAAAGCGTCCGCTCGTCAACATGGCTAAGCGCCGCAGATTACCTTGGGCGTCGGTCGCTTCCCAAGAACCCACCACGGCACCGCCACTTCGACTCGTCAAAGAACGATCCTGTTGCACGGTTCGTTCCTGGGCACTGGAGGCAAGCCAGAAATGAGCGTCCCGGTGAGTGCGTGCGTAAGTGTACGGCAGCGGGGCGTCTAGGTTCGGTTGAATCGCCATCGTCGCTAGCGTCGGATGCTGCATGTCCGTAGTGGCGCCGTCATCGAGGCAAACGAAGCCGCGAGGACGGATCGGGTACCAGCCTTGCTCGCAGCCGTCGTGGCTGTAAGGAGTTTCAGCTCGGGGTACGCGGGCTCCGGCGTGCAACAAACCCAGAAGCGGCGTGTCATGGCCAGGTCCCACGTGCACCGGAACCGAGAAAGCAGTGGCCCCGAGCTCTGGGCCGTCGGCGGCCGGGACAGGCACGTCGGGCACGCCATTGGCGCGGCTGAGGGCGACGTCGTTTTCGGATTTTGTGCAGGAGCTGCTCAGGACCAGGAGGGCGAACCCCTGCCACAGTGTCTTTTGGTACTGAAGCATGAGCAGCGCGTTGCCATGGGGCGTTACTCCTGGCCCAGTTTTCTGCGCAGCTGTGGGCGTGGGCTCGTTGGCTGGCGGCGCGAAGGCGGCATGAAAGTCGCGCCAACTCTAAACCCGCTTGACCCCCGCGCTGCTGGCCGCCACAACCGCACATCATGTTGCCCCGTCGCTGCGCGTGCTTGCTTGTCATGAGCGCCGGCTGCGCCCTGCAGCTCGCAGCCATACCGGCGTACGCCCAAGCCGTCGACGAGGGCGATGGCGAGGAGTACGCCGCGCCCCCGACCGAACGGCGCGGCGGCTTCATGGCGAGTCTCAGCTACGACCTCGGGTACGGCGTGGTCGGTGGTTATCCAAACAAGCTCGGTCAGATCGACAACCCGGCGTTCTACAGGGAAGTTTCCGGCTTCGACGCGGGGTTTGGCTTGGTCTTGGGGGGCGCCTTGCGCGACTGGCTCACGGCTGGCCTGCTCGTGCGGCTAGGAGGGGTTCAGGAGTTCGACAGCGAGCTCCTCGCCGCGAGCAGTACCATCGGACTGCGCGTGGAGGGCTACCCGCTGTACGGCAGGTCCGGCGCGTGGCGGGATGTTGGGGTCGCCGGGGAATTCGGTGTTGGACTCGGCAGCGTGGTGGACGCGGAAGATCGCGATGACGTGCAAGTGCTGGCGGATGGCGGGGCCATGAGTCACCTGGGGCTTGGGGTGACGTACACGCCGTGGCGCTTCTGGCTGTTCTCCGCCGGACCAGAAGTCCGCTACGTGTATCAGTACAGCCAGTCCCTGACGGCCCACTTGGCCACGGTCGGCATGCGACTTTCGTTCTTTGGCGTGCAGCCGGATTAGTCTTTTGGGCCAGCGGCCCGGCGGTCGCTGCTGGCAAGGCGCGTCATTACTGGGGGTCTTGGGCACCTGCTGCTGCGCCAGTCCATTTTTATCATGTATGGGTTCTTGACCTGCGGGGGCTTGGGTCTCAGAACAACCGCTATGAAGACCAAGGCCACGTTGGGTTCGGGATTTTTTGCGGTTCTGTTTGGAACCAGCGCGCTGCTTCTCAGTGCAGGAGCGATCGCCTCGCCAAGCAGTGGGGTCGAGGGCGCTCAGCCGCAGTGCGACGGCGACAAGCACGGAGGTGA
>CAZNZA010000123.1:0-16094 GCA_964577325.1 uncultured Polyangiaceae bacterium | reverse complement strand
CAACCCAAGCGCCGGCAACACAAGCGCCGGCAACACAAGCGCCGGCAACACAAGCCATCGACACGGGCTCGAGCAACGCAGGCGGAGTGGCGAAATCCGCGCGACCACCGGCAGACGCGCAGTTCAAGACGCTCGTCGGTATACCCGGCGGGCTCACCTCCGAGCAGGTGGCGCAGAGAGCTGCGGCGACGAGCGTCGAGGCTGCGGCGGCACGGCAGCGAGTACTGGAGGCTGAGGCGCAGGTGGATCGCACGTTTTACGGGCTGACGCCGCGTTTGACGTTGACCGCGCGTTACACCCGCCTGTCGCCGATCAGTAACGTCACCTTAGGTCCCAGTGGCGGTGGTGGTCTGGTTGCAACGACTGCGCCTCCTGGTGTGCTGGACGACGATGCCACGCTATTCTCGATCGACTCCTCGGCGTTTACGTTTCCCGTTCTGCTGAACAACACGCTGTTCAATCTGGGTCTCACCGTGCCGCTCTCCGACTACTTGTTCTCCACGGTGCAAGCCGTCCGCGGTTCCAAGGCTGCGCGCCGAGGGGCAGAGATGGAAGAGCGCGCGGCGCGAGTTGCTGCCGGGGCTCAAGCTAAGCTTTCTTACTACGATTGGGCGCGCGCCCGTTTGCAGTTGGTGGTGGTAGAGCAGTCCCTCGAGCAAGCCAAAGCTCAGCTGCAGCGACTGCGCAACTACTTTGCAGCTGGTCGTGTGGCAGAGGCCGATGTGCTGCAATCAGAGGCTTTCGTTGCAGACGCGGAGTTAGGCGTGCATCGCGCCACCACGGCGGCAGTATTGGCCGAGCAGCAAATGCGGATTGCGATGCACGCGTCTACTAACGAACGCTTTGAGATCGGCGAAGATGTGCTGGCGCCACTGCCACCGTACCCCGGCGCCGAATCCTTCGACCAGCTCTATCGCGAAGCCTTGGCGCGGCGCTTGGAGATCCGCGCTCTGGACGAGACGGAGTATTCCCTCCAGCAGGCCGTTAGCGTGCAAGAGGCACAACGTCTTCCCCGGCTGGAGGCGTTTGGCAACGTGACGTATTCGAATCCGAATCAGCGAGTGTTTCCCCAAGAGGACGAGTTCAGGGCGACTTGGGACGTCGGTGTACAGTTGGTGTGGACGTTGAACGATTTGGCGACGGCCAGCGCTGATGCCGCTATCACCGAAAGCCAGCGGCAAGTCGTGTTGACGCAGAAAGCGAGCATCGAGGACGCCCTGCGCATGGAGATCCTGTCGGCCCAAAGCGCCATGCGCGAGGCGGAGCTGGCGCTGGTAACGGCGGAGCAGGGACAAAAGGCTGCCGACGCTGCGCTCGCGGCGCGAGAACTCCTGCAGCAACACGGTCGAGCCACGGCGTTCGAAGTCCTGCAAGCCGAGACGGCTCGCATCGAGGCGCGCCTTCGCTTCGTCGAAGCCCATGTTGCAGCGCGCGCGGCCAGGGCGCGGCTCGATCATGCCGTGGGGCGTGATACAGAGGCCGCTCAATAGACGGCCAAAGCGGAGAGGGCCAAGCTGCAGCTCCGCGAGGAGCGAGATCAGTCGTCGCTCATCACTCGGATTTCCGAGGAGCAGACGGTGCTGTGCCGGGTGCGGGCGCCGTCTGGGAAAAGTAGCTCCACCACGACCGGAGTATCTGGGTCGCAGCGCACCTGTCCCATGTAGGGACTGCGACCGGCTTCCCGCCCATCGATGAAAACCGTCGCTCGTGACTTCCCAGTGGGTGTGTCGACGAATATTAACGAGGGTGGGGTGGCAAGAGCGTCGCGCGACTCCGCGAGCTGCGACGGGTTCTCCAACGGAATCGCGGGTAACAACTGGCCGAAGTTGAATGGTGTCGTGGTGCCATGGGGACGGGCATGGGCCCCCGCGGTAGAAGCGCTTCGTTCGGGTCGGGACCACCACCAAGCAGCGGCGATGACTACGGCAACGCCGAGCGAGAAGAAGATTATGCGGCTGAGTACACGCATCGTGTTTATGAAGAACGGCTGTGTGGGACAGGACTCAATGCGGAGGCGACGCAGCGTTGGCACCTAAGCTTGCACCTATGTGGATAATGCAAGCAGAGGCTGGAAGCCGGGTGCAAGACTCTTGCATAATGCATTGATTGCAGCGAGGTTCGGTGGGACAACGTGAATCGTGAATGCATTATTGATTCAGTCGCACTCGTTGCAGCGCGGTCCTTTCGATTATGGGCAACCGGTGAAGCGGAGGGAGATGTCGGCGGCAGGAGCTGAGTGCGTCAACGCGCCCACGCTGATGATGTCGACTCCGGACTGCGCCAAGAGCGGGACTTTATCCAGCGTTATGCCGCCGGAGACCTCTACGAGTGCTCGGCCGGAGCAGCGGCGAACGGCCTCCGCTATCTGAGCTGGGTCGAAATTGTCCAGCATGATGACGTCCGCTCCCGCGTCGAGACCAAGATCGAGCATGGACAGGTTCTCTACTTCGAGTTCGATCTTGCTCGTATGGGGCGCATGGAGCCTGGCAGCGGCGACAGCTTCATGGATGCCACCTGCCGCTTGAATGTGGTTGTCTTTGATCAAAACGGCGGTGCCAAGGCTGTCGCGGTGGTTGCGGCCACCCCCAACGCGTACGGCATATCGTTCGAGGGGACGCAGGCCGGGCGTTGTTTTGCGCGTGTCGGTGATCCGCGTGCGGGTATTGGCCGGCAGCGCCTCGACGAAGCGTCGGGTCAGGGAGCTGATACCACTCAATCTTTGCGCATAATTGAGTGCGGAGCGTTCTGCTTTGAGTATCGCCCGCGCGTTTCCGGTAACACTCCAGAGCCGGGTATTGCGCTCTACTCGCTCCCCCTCAGCCACCAGCTGCTGGACCCGGGCGGTCGGGTCCAAGCACACGAAGCAGGTCTCGAACAGCGGTCCACCGCAGACGACCAAGGGTTGCTTGGCTATGGCTGAAGCGGTGACCACGACATCCGGACCGATGGTGCTATCCGTCGTGACGTCCCCAGAGGCCAAGTCCTCCTGGAGTGCAAGGGTGGCGTAGCGGTGGAGGGTCAGCAGATCGAGCATGGGTTGCCAGTATCTTCCAATTCCGTCGGGTCATTCAATGACGGGAGCCATAGCCATGACTCAGGTACAGGGTCAGTAAGTTGCACAGGGCGTGAAAGAGCACGCTGGCGCCGATGCCCCCCGTCCGGGAGCGTAGCCAGCCGAAGATGAGCGACGGGAAAAACACGCTCAAGCGCGCAGCCGACGGGATTGTCAGCACGTGGCCCACGGCGAACACGAGACTCGTAACCCACACATCTGGACCCAGTGAACCTCCGAACACGCGACGGCGAGGTGGCCAAACGCGCGTGAGCTGAGATTGCAGGTAACCGCGGTAAAACATCTCTTCCGGCAGGGCGATGGCGAATACCTGCGTGGCCGCCTGCCCGAGGAATTCTGGTGGCAGGCCAGGCTGAAACGGCTGAGTGGGTTGCCAATAATGCAGATAACCGAGAACGAAGGGAGGAAAGAGCAGCGCGGCGGCAGCCAACGCCCACAGCGAAGCCCGCGCCGAGGCCCGGAGCATGTTACCCGCCGTGAGGGGACGGGAATCGAACAACCCGCCCAAGGTCAAGCCATGGCGTTGGACGACGTCTCCCTCGTGACGCAGAACCAGCCAATAAGTAGCGGCAAAGAACGTCGCGCCTACGGCGTCCGCGGCCCACTGTGCGGGAAGCGTAAGAGAAGCCACGCCGGCCAGCGACGTCACGAGCAGGGCAACTGCGAGCGGGGTGAAGGCAGCGGCCCGGAGCATCGGCTCAGCCGCTTAGCGGTAAATTGGCTGTTTGACGCCCGACACGTGAGGGGGCGAGAGGTATTAGGTCGGCCAACTGGCGCGTTCAGCCCCACTAAAATACGCGAAGGCCATAAGTTTCGCGCGGCGTCGCGACGCCTTTACACCGGCACTCCCCGAAGCTGCTCGCGATGAGATAAGTTCTTCCGCCCCGCTTAGCCCAACAGCTAATGCGCGGCCAATCCGGAGGATGCGATGTACGGTGAAGATGGTGATTTCAAGAAGGGCAAGGCCAAACCGGTCGTCGCTCTGATCCTGTTGTTGGCCGCTTTGGGCGGTGTCGGGGCTTTCATTGCCCTCGGAGTGGAGAAGGACGCCGCGACGCTCTCGCCGGAAGAATCGGCGCAGGCCAAGAAGCGCATCCTCGTGCTGCCCGAGCAAGAGCAAGTGGTCGAGTGGAGGAAGTGGGCGGCTGCAGCCGAAAACTCCTATTTGCGCGAAGAAGCGCTCAAGCGCTTGGCTTGGGCTCGAGACAGCGCAGGGGTAGAGTTGGCCATTGCGGCGCTCAAGGACCCTGAGCAAAAGATCCGCTCTCAGGCTGCGTTGGCCTTGGCGGAGTACGGTTTGCCAGCTGCAGAGGCAGCAAAACCCGCGCTACTGCAGGCGTTGCAAGAGGCCGGACCGGAGTCGAAGCCGCAGATAGCGTGGGCCCTGGTCGTGCTCAAGGAAAGCAGCGCCTTTGCCGACATCATGGCGCTCTACCGCTCCGGTGAGCTCTCGCGAGTGCAGAAGCTAGGCGGCGGTATGGCTTTCGATCCCGACAAGATCGTCCAGTTGATCAGCATCGATCAGCTTGCCTCGATGTACCAAGACGAAAGCCCGGCAGTGAGACAACTCGTCGCCACCGTGCTGAGCCGCAACGGCGACCCCAAGTACACCGACCAACTCGTTGCCCTCGTACAGGACAGCGACAAGACGGTGGCCCACCAAGCGGCGCCAGGTCTGGGAAAAATTGGAGACGCTCGTGCTCGCGAACCGCTGGTGAAAGCGTTGACGGGTCAGACTGCCGAAGAACGATTGGCGTACTTGGAGGCGCTGCGCAACGGTGTAGGCACTTCCGGCTTGGTGCTTGCGCTCGACACAGTCTCCACAGAGACGAAGATGCGCGAGTGGCACCAGACCGAACAGGTCTTCAAGATGATTGACGCCCTCGCCGATCCCAGTGGCGCGGACGCCCTCATTGCGTATCTGGACAAAAACGACCACCCCCACTGGCAGTACCGGGTCGGCTATGCCCTCGCGTCCATCGGGGATCTGCGCGCGGTACCGATCCTGGCTCGGCGTTTACGGCAGGACACCGAGAAGATCTACGGCGACGAGACGGACTATGAGCAGTTGCTCAAGCGCGACAACAAGGAGCGGATCTACGCCGCGCGCATGTTGTCGGACTTGGCCACCATTCACTCCGACAAGATCGATCAAATTCGCCAACAGTCCGAGCAGGCGCTGTGGCAGTGGATCACGAGCTTACCAATGCCCCACGCCAACGGCCTTCGCGCCTTGAGCGTGATGGGTTCTAAGATCCACTTGCGGAAGCTCAAGGAGTGGGCCGATCCGCGACAGCCACTTCCGCTCGAGGGGCAACAACCACCAATGCCGGACGAATGGGTGATCGCCCAAAGCGCGCTGCGTTACCTGGGCGTGATGAAGGAGGACTGGGGGACGCTCGAGAAGCAGCTCAAGCGCCGCGACCGGAGCCTGGACGTGACGCAAGAAGCGCTACACGGTGGAGGTATAGCCATTTTGGGTATGGCGCTGCGGGCGCTGGGTGTCGGTGCCTCCGACGGCTTCAGCGAGTGGGGTGACGCGAAGGCTGTGGCTCCGCTGATGGCGTATATCCAGGATCCAAAGGAGCACGAAGAGGCTCGGCGTCAAGCCTGTATGGCTTTGGCGTGGGTGGCTACCGACGACGACATGATCGAGGTGGCGAAGAAGATCCAAGAGTACGACAGCAACGAGAAGGCGGACCAAACGATTCGCTGGTGCTTCTTGGAAACTCTCGTCCAGCGGCCAGTCATGGGCACCGCCTCAGCGCTCTTGCCGCTTTTGAAAGTCGATTCTGAGCGTAAGCTGCGGCATCAGGTGGCTCGTGCCATCGGCAAAGCTGGGCTGTCGCCAGACGTTCAAGCAAAGCTGTTCGAACTGCTCAGTGACGAGGCTTTGATGTTGGACGCTGGGCTTGCGTTGATGCTTGGCGGCACACCTGACGTTGCGGCAAGAGCTCTGGCGGCTTTGGCAGACGCGCCTCCCGAGGCTCTCTTGGAGCTGCAAGAAATGTGGTACTGGTCTTTCGGCTATTGGTCTCATGACGACCTCGATCGCGGTCACCTCTTCCGGTTCGTGGATAACGCCAATGCGATGAGTCGCGTCGAGATTCGTGATGCGCCCCAGGAGTGGGCACGAGTCCAACTAACGAAGCAGTTCGACAATCTCTTGTACGATAACGGGCCGCACTCCTTCACCAGGGTCGTGCTGCGCAACAAGCTGATGAACATGGCCAAGGGCGACGATGCAGCCAAGCGCGCTGGCGCTTTGCGTACACTGCGCTTCATGAACGAGCAGGGCGTGCTTTTGGCATTGCGTGACGCTCCTGGCGAGGCTGGGCGACTGGCGAGCGAGGCTTATCACGAGCTCATGCACCCGAAGATCGTCAGCGGCGTCAAGACCATCGAAGACGATGGCTGATCGCTCCGCGGAAGGCGCTCCCTGTCAAGCACTGCAGGGGGCGTCGCCCCAGCGTGGTACTCTTGGTATTTCGCTGTGACGCGCCCCGTAGCCCCGCGTCTCTACCTGGTGAGCCTGCTGGTGCTGATCAGCTGTAGCCCCTCGCCCGAGGCTACTAGTCCTGCATCCGGTACACCACGGCAAGCGCCGGTTCCTCACGTGTGGAGTTGTTCGCCTT
Organism: uncultured Polyangiaceae bacterium; assembly: GCA_964577325.1. GTDB lineage: Bacteria > Myxococcota_A > Polyangia > Polyangiales > Polyangiaceae > SZUA-265. The sequence continues at coordinate 9,386 of CAZNZA010000123.1, read as the reverse complement.
TGGGTCCGGAGATGTGTTTCGACGCCCGGGATAACAACTGCAACGGGTTGGTGGACGACGGCTGCGGGGTGGCTTCGGGCTTAATCCATTTTGCCATTGCCTGGGACGATCACTCTGCCGACGTAGACCTCGAGGTGTTAGACCCAACGGGAGACGTGGCTGAAATTGGCACCGTTTCCGCCGTGGGTTTGACCAAAGATCGAGATTGCCCCGGGCGCAACAGCGAAGGGTGTCTCGCTTCAAACACGGAAAACGTGATACTCGTGGCGGAAAGCGGGCTCGAGCGAGGGGAATACGTCGTACGGGTGCGCTTGGAGTCGATGGGAAGTCAACAGCAAGACGTGCGGGTATCCTTGAGCGCCCGAATTGGACCAAAAACGGACAGCCGCGAACTGGTGCTTTCTCCAGAACACCGACAACAACGGTTTAGCTGGACGCTTTGACGTGTCGCCGCCCCGCATGCAGCAGCTCGCCCGAGTTACCCAATCGCTGGATGAAAAGCGGGGGCCCGACGTGCGGTATGCTATCAACGTCCCCCAGCAATGGCTTTCGGAGGGGGCGACGGTCCTGATCGAGCCGCCGCGGTTGGCGGCGTGTGCCGCCTGTGACGGGGGTGGATGTGGGACGTGCCGCTTTCGCGGCGCATTGGCGCTCCGAGCCGCTGACTCAGTTGTAGAGCCGCTTACCGTGCATCTAGCACCGAACCGCGCCGACGCGCTGCAACTCATCCGCCTACCGGACCAGGGAGCCGAAGCATGGGAAGAAGGGCACCCGCGCGGGTGCCTTCTGCTGGAGATTCTGCCGGGAGAGCAACCTAGCGTAGGTGTCACGTTGCTGGCTACAGATGTTCGAGTCACCGCGCCTGAAGCCTGCTCCCGACACCTGCTGACTGTGGCGGTGTTGTTGCTAATAGTGGGGATTGTCGCCCACTGGGCGAAGTAACTCTCTCGCTTCAGCGTTCTGACAAGTTGGCGTCGCCTGTTCGGCCTGGGTAGGATGGGCCTCATGAACCCCCTCGCAATGGCGCTCGTCCTCATCGTGTTGCTCGGCGTGTTTGCTGTCAGTGCGCGTAAACGCTTTGCCCTCCTGTCGGTGGGAGACGCCACATGGGAGTCGCGTACGGATCAGGTGCCGCGTCGCCTCGGGCTGGTGTGGAACTTCGCTTTGCTCCAGAAGAAGATGCGCTACTACCTAACGGCGGGAGTCGCGCATCAGCTCATCTTTCTCGGCTTCGTTGTTCTACTTTTGCGGACACTGATACTGTGGGGACGGGGCTTCGATCCCTCTTTCAATCTTTTCATTCTGGGGCCCGACGGATTTTTCGGGCTGCCGTTAGGTAACATCTATTCTTTCTTGAAAGACGTGTTCTCGCTTTTGGTGATCGCCGGAGCAGCGGTGTTCATTTATTACAGAACCGTCAAGCCGCAGAAGCGGATGGCCCTGACTTTGGAGGGCTTGATCATCCTCGGCATCATCGTCGTAATGATGCTGGCTGACATCCTCTACGATGGGGCATCGACTGTGTTGCTCTTCAATCATGAACGGTTGTGCGCTGCCGGTGGGCCGTGCGATGCGGCGGCAACCATCATAGCGCCCCTAGGCGACGCGCCGCAAGCGTTGACCTGGAGCCCGCTACATGAGCCTGCGGGATCTCTGGCTGCACTGATGCTCCAGAACGTATCGGCAGAAGCGCTCGTTGCATTGGCCCATATCGGCTTCTGGACTCACTCTACGTTGGTCTTGGTCTTCTTGAACCTGCTGCCATTCTCGAAGCACTTTCACGTCATTACGGCGATCCCGAACGCATTCTTCAGCGACCTGACCCCGGGCGGTCGTCTGCGCCCTCTCGCGAAGGATACGGAGGCCTTGATGGGTCTCGTGGAGAAGGCGTCGGAAGAGGAGGATATGAGTCGGGCCCGAATCGGCTACGCCCGCATCGAGCATTTCACTTGGAAGGACGTACTCGACTTCTATACCTGCACGGAGTGCGGGCGTTGCAGTGACCACTGTCCGGCGTTTCTCACGGGCAAGAAGCTCAGCCCGAAGCAGTTCACGATAGACCTCAGAAATTACCTGTACTCGCGTCAGGATGAGGTCTTGGCTTTGGACGGCAAAGTTCCCCGCTGGAACCAAGAGAAGTCGGAAGAGGGAGCCGCGCCCGCAGCACAGCCTGAAGCCATCGATCCGGCATGGGTGGCAAAGAACCTCGTGCCTGACATCATCGACCCCGACGTGATTTGGGCCTGTACTACCTGTCGCGCCTGTGAGGAACAGTGTCCCGTGCTGATCACGTACGTGGACAAGATTGTTCAGATGCGGAGGCACGAAGTCATGATTAAGGGTGATGGCTTTCCATCTGAGCTGAACAAACCCTTCGAGGGAATGGAAGTCAACGGTAACCCGTGGAACCTCTCACGGCTGGACCGCGCGAATTGGGCCGCGGGCTTGGACATCCCGCTGGCCAAAGACAAGCCCGATGCGTCGGTGCTTTATTGGGTAGGTTGCGCCGCGAGCTACGATGACCGTGCCAAACGCGTGGCCCGCGCGACAGCTGAACTGTTGAAGCGGGCTGGCGTGGATTTCGCGATCCTGGGAGAGGAAGAGACGTGCACGGGAGATCCCGCACGCAGATCGGGCAACGAGTATCTGTTCTCGATGCTGGCGGAAACCAACGTTGCCACGCTCAACGGGTATCGAGAGCAGGGCGGGGTAAAACAGATCCTCACGACCTGCCCGCATTGCTTCAACACGTTGCTCAACGAGTACGGAGACTTTGGCGGCAAGTACGACGTCGTTCACCATACGGACTTCGTGCTCGGGTTGCTCGCTGAAAAGCGGCTAGTTCCGAAGCGACCCGTGCGAGCAAAGGTCACCTACCATGACTCGTGTTATCTCGGAAGGTATAACAAGATTTACGAGCCACCTCGCGACATCTTGCGGCGCATCCCAGGTGTAGAGCTCGTCGAGCCCAAGTCTCATCATCACCAAGGACTGTGTTGTGGAGCCGGCGGGGCGCAAATGTGGATGGAGGAGCAGAACAAGGATCGAGTCAATGTTCGTCGCACGAAGGAGCTCTTGATTTCCGGCGCCGAAGTCATCACCAGCGCCTGTCCCTTCTGCATGACGATGCTCGTTGATGGTCTGAAGGACCAGGATCAGGAGGCCGCGGTGCGACAGCTGGACGTGGTGGAGCTTTTGCTCGAGTCCTGCAGTGACGAGGAGCACGCCGCGGCCGCCGAATAGCGGGACGCGGGACCGGAAAAGATCCCGCACCAGCGAGTGAAGTAGCGCTGCAGTGCGAGATTGCTATGCTGGTCGGCGTGTCGCCTGCTCTCCAGTCGTTGCTCGACCTCCAACGACGCCACCTCGGTTCGGTGGCGTCACGGGCCGCGGCGGTAACGCTGCTCACTGTAACCATGGGGCTGCTTCTCCTGGCTCGCGGAGGAACGGAGCCCGCGCGACTAGTCGCAGCCGTCGGGCTCCTGCTGGCGTGGTCATCATTCTTGTTACGACCGTGGTTGCGTCGTCGCGCGCTTTCCGACGACCGGCGAGCAATCCGCAACTTGATGGGCAAGTCACAGCCGGAGCATGCCGGAAAGTTGTTGCGGGCTCTCGACCTCAAACAACGCGTGACGGTCGATTCCGGCGTTTCTCCAGAGCTTGCTGCATTGCACTTCGACCGACTATTGCAGAGGGCAGACCGGTCCCAGATTGAACGGGAGTGGGATGCCGTGCGGCGGCGATGGCGACTCCTGGCCCTGATAGCCGCGGGCGGTACTGTCGCAATACTGGCGCTCATGCCCTTCCGCGTGTTCGAAGGGTTGAACGTCCTGCTCTCTCGGCAGGGGATAGCTCCAGTCGCTGTCCAATGGGTGGAGTTTCCGTACGTGGAGGCCCAGGCGCCGGCCTACCTCGGCCGACGAGAGTTGCGCCTGGGGTGGCAGACTGCTGGCGTGTTGCCCCAAGGCACGACCCTGCGGGTGCGGGGGCGCCCCGCCCGCGATGGCCGCACACTGGTCGTGACCAACGGCAAAGACGAGGTGCCTTTCGTCGACGACGGAGGGGGGGCCGTGGTCGCCACGTGGGTGTTGGAGGAATCGGCCTCGCTAAGAATAGCTGCGCGCTTTGGAGATACGCTGATCCTGGAGCCACAATCCGTTCAACTGTACGCCCAGCCCGATCGGGTGCCTGAAGTAGTGGTCGACAATGCTCCGCGGGAACTCGATCTTGCCACGTTACAGCAGCTAGAGGTGCGATGGAGTGCAGCAGACGATCACCAGTTGAGCCAAGTGGATCTCGTGTTGCGCAGCGGCGGTCGCGAAGAGCGCCGTACCCTCGAGCGTCCCGCCCAAAGCGTGCGCGCCGCGTCTGGTGCACTATTGTTGCAAGCGAGCGATGAGTTTCTCGAGCGCGCTTTTTTGCCGGTCATCGTTCGTGTCGAAGCCAAGGACAACCATGCCGAACGCGGCGACGTCTGGGGAAGGAGTCAAGCCATCGTCATCCGTCCCCCAAGCGTCGGAGCTCCGCAGACGGAACGCCATGCTGCGCTTAGTAGCCTCCTCGATGAGCTCGTCGACGTCCTTGCTGCCCATCATGCTTTGGAGCGCGCACCGGCCGCGTCCGAAGGCAAGTCGTCCCGAGCGGAAACTGCTCGAGCCGTTCGGCAAGGCTTGGCTGAATTGCGAGTGCGGGTGAACGCACTGGAGGGGAAGGCGCGTGACGTACTGGAGCGGCAGTACGCGGGTCTCACCATCTCCAAAGGGCTGGCTAACTTCGTCATCGGGCGACTTCAGGCTCTCAGCAAAGAGTTTGCTCGAGGTACACAGCGTCTGACTCCCCAGCAGCGGGAGTCCCTCGAGCGCGGGACCCTGGCGTTGGATTCGGCATTCACCGCGCTGGCGCGTCGCGATGCGCGCGACGTTTCGAAGGCGTTGGGCGACGTGGCTGACGAGGCCGCCTTTGCTGCGCGACAGGCTCAAGAGGGGGAAGAAGCCCTCGAAGAGTCGACAGAACGGTTGGACCTTGCCATCGACGTCATTTCCGAGGGGGCGGTCAACCTTCGAAAGCTTGGCGTTCTGGGAGCGGACATCGGCAGTGTAGCGGCCGCGGACCTTTGGCGGGTGCGTACTTCGCGGGAGCAGAACGACTTTCTGCACGCTGAGCTTGCAGCGCTGCATTTGGCCGCCCGCCTGCACCGACCCAATCCATCATTCGGCGCCAAGGGCGGCGGGGGCGGCGCGGTGGAGTCCGGTATGGGTAGTAGCGGTGGGCAATCGGCGCAGCCGGAAGGAGAGCCTTCTGACGCCGATTCCGCCTTCGACCGACTTGCCCGCGAGCTGGCGGAGCTTGCGGAGGAGCATGCGGACGCGCTGGAACGTTCAGCATCCGCGCTTGATGACGCGGAGAGCCAGCTGCAAGATGAAGGCTTGTCCGCCGAGGCAAAGCGGCGCGCGGACGAACTCCGACGCGCCGTACTGAGTCTGCCGCAACCAGGCGAAGCTCCTTCTACGAGTCGGGCATCAGCGGCCCTCTCCCGTGAACATGCCGGAGCTATGGCACACGAATTCGAGAACTTAGACTTCGATCAAGCCGTGGAGAGTGGAAGGCGGGCCCGGGCGTCGGCGGAGGAGGCGTTGAGAAGGGGAGACCTCGACGATTGGACGCAACGCGCCACCCAACAGGCTGCTGAAGCCATCAATGAACAATTGGCCTGGGCCCAGCAGCAGCAACAGCAACGCAAGCGCCAGAGAGAGAACCAAGCACGCGAAGCGCTGTCAGAGGTGGCCCGTTTGGAGCGCGAACTGAGCGAGCGTGCGGGGCGGTTGGCGTCAGAACCCGGTCAAGATGTTGCGCTGCCACAGGAAGTGCAGGAGCGACTGCGGGAGGCCGAGAAGTTCATGCGTGAGGCTAGCCACAGACTCGGCTCTGGCGATGGTGAGACAGGTGTCCGCTTGCAGCGACAGGCGCAGCGCTTGCTCGAGGAATCGGAGACGGGACAGACGAGCGATCAGGAGCGTTCGTCTCAGCAACCTGCCGAGCAGCGCGCAGGACGGAATTCGGGGTTTGGAGGCGAGGTGCCTGCTGCCGATGACCGCAAAGCAGCAGAGGAGTTTCGGCGCCGCGTACTCGAGGGCCTGGGGAGAAGTGGCGGCGGCAGGCTGAGTCCGGCCGTGAAACGTTACGCTGAAGGACTGCTCCGATGACGACTCGCATGCACACTTGGTTGCTCGTGGTTCGACTTTTTGCCGTTTGGGTGTTCGCTTCGGGTATCACTTCGGCAAAAGCACCCGTCAGCGTGCTGGACGTGGCTAACGCAGTGACAGAGATAGACGTCGCCCGCGCCCACGACCTGCTCGGCCAGGTGGAGGACGGCGGACGCATGCTCGATTATCAACGAGCGCGGTTGGCCATTTACGTTGGTGATTGTGACTCGGCCGAAGCCATTCTTCGCACGCTCACCGACGCGCCTGAAGCCGCCGGTCTGGGTAGTTTGGCGCGTAGTTGCGCGCGAGCCACGGCTGGATCGCTGGTCGTGGAGGACACTGAAGCAGGGGTCTGGATGCGCCTGCAGGATCATGGCGACGCCGCTCTAGTGCCGGAACTCGTGCGCGTTGCCGTCGCCGCCCGCAAGGCGATGGTGCGCGATCTCGGCATTGAACTGCCGAATCCGTTGCGCATCGACCTGGTGAGAGACCTCTTTTCCCTCGCAGCCGTGAGTGGTTTGCCGCTGGAGGCTGCCGAAACGACAGGAACGGTCGCCGTGGCGCGCTGGGGCCGCGTCACCATGCTCTCGCCGCGTGCGTCGCGCTTTGGCTATCCGTGGGAGGATACGTTAGCTCATGAGATCACCCATCTCACACTGTCCCGAGGCAGCCGCGATTTCGCGCCACTGTGGTTACAGGAGGGGATAGCGAAGCGGGAGGAGGACCGTTGGCGTCCGGAGCGCCCGTTCGACAATCAACGGGATGCCACACAAGTTGCCAGAAGTGCCCTTATCGAAGGCAAGTCGGTCGGCGTTGATCAGATCGGGCCCTCAATAGCCATGCTTCCGACGCCTGAGGCGGCGAGCATCTCGTACGCAGAAGTGGAAAGCTTCATGGATTTTTGGATTGAAAGCAACGGTGCCGCTGCGTTCGCGTTGTTGATGGCGGATCTGAAGGGACTGCAGTCGAGTGAGACAGATGAAGCACTGCTGAGCGTGACTGGCTATCCCTTGCGTTATTGGATCGCTCGCTGGCAGCAGCACTTACTGGCCACGCCCGCGCAGCAAGCCGCCCCAGATCGAGCTGAAGCCGATGTCGCACAGAGTGTGCGCCTGGGGGACTTACTGATGACGCAAGATCACCCCACAGTGGCTGGCGAATATTTCGCTGAGGCCGTGGAAGGTGCGCCCTCCAAGGCTGCCGTGCGACATCGTCTAGCGCTGACGTCGCTGCGTACTGGTGCCGGAGCCGATGAGGTGTCGAAAGCGCTCGGAGAGCTCCCCAACCTTTCCGGCCTTCACGGCGGATGGCTCGGCGTTCATGGCCGCATGCTCGAACTGATACAGGAGCTGGAAGCCGCAGAAGCGTCCTTTGGGCTCGCGGTGGCGATCGATCCCTATTCTGAAGATGCCGCCTGCGAGGGGCACTCGCGGGCCGGCACGGGGGCAGTGCCGGACTCCAATCTGCGATGGCCCACCGACCCGACCCGGCGGAAGTTGTGCGAAGAGGCTCGGGCGCTCCTGAGCGATTGACCGAAATGCAGCTTCCACCTACGCTTCTGCGCTATCGACTCGTCCCATGGCATCTGATCTCTCCACCTACGCCGCAGCCCAAATCCTCAAAATCGTTCCGCGTGTTCGGCTGAGCCGAGCCGTGGGCAAACTGTGTGATCGGCAGGTGCCACCTCCGCTATCACGCCTCGCCTCTAAGCTCTACTGCCGCGCGTACGGGGTCAACATTGCTGAGGCCGAAGCACTCACCGAGCCGTACCGGTCTTTCGATGAGTTCTTCACGCGTAAGCTGCGGCATGGCGCCAGACCTATTGCCGAGGTGCCGATCGTCGCCCCTTCGGACGGGCTCATCGTGGCAGCCGGCGCGGTCACCGCTTCGGACGAGATCACGGTCAAGGGCAACCGATACGACGTGGCTGAGCTGTGCGGAAGTAAGGAAGCCGCCGAGCGCTACATCGGCGGGGAGTACATGGTCATTTACCTCCATCCTCGAGACTATCATCGAGTGCATTCCCCTGTGGACGGTGCAGCTGTCACTTTGCGTTCGATGCCCGGTGATCTTTTTCCGGTCAACGCCATCGGGGAACGTCATGTGCCGGGGTTGTTCGTCCGCAACCAGCGCCTCGCCATCAGCATCCAGTCACCAGAACTTGGTCTGGTCAACGTGGTGATGGTGGGGGCAACCATCGTAGGTCGTATCAGCACCCCGCTGCGCCCAGGGAGTATGGTGCCGGTAGGTGAGCATGTTCTGGATCCACATGTACCGGTCAAGCGTGGAGACGAAGTAGGGATTTTTCACTTGGGTTCGACAGTCGTACTCCTGCTCGAAGGGCGCGAACGGATCTCTTGGGCAACGGGTCCTGTACGATATGGGGAAAGTCTGGTGAGGGGCTGATGTCGGAAGAGACTGGCGCTTCGGCAAGGCCAGCCCCCCCCGAGGCGACCGAGTCGACGGGTAGTAACTCGACGCAGCAGGGGCGGGGAGCCGAGGCGGCACGCACCGAGCCCAGCGAAGGCGTCCGCCGCTCGATCAGTGACCGCGCGTCGAATCCAAATCAAGTCTCACCGGAAGCACCAGCCTTAGGTCGTCGCTCCGCTCCGCCAAAGACGACCGGGCCACTACTCCCGATGCGAATCATCGGCGTCAAGGCCTTGCCTTCGCAACCTCCCGCCGGACCTGCCGCTGCGCGCAGAAGCTCGCAGCCCGTGGCCAGACGCAGCGCGCCAGCTGAAGGCGTGACGGCCAGTGAGCATGCTGCGGTAACCCCGCGCGTTACCGATGAGTTGGCTGAGAATAACCCAGCGCCCTCAGTTCCACCACCAAAGCCGTCGCCTCCCCCAGCCGCAGACCTGCGGCGAGACAGCTCGCCATCGAAGTTACAAGGGATTGAACAGCTGGACTTGCGGCCGCCGCCGTTGCCCACCACACCTTCGGGGCTGTTCATTCCAGAGCCGCATTCCCCCAATCCATCGTCTGAGGATGCGGCAGCGGGCCGTCCGTCGCCCCCAGAACACTCCCGCTCGAGCGTTCCGAGCCGAGACGGCACGTCTCTCAGACCGAACGCTTCTCATAGGCAGAGCGCTCCTAGCGGGCAGAGCGCTCCTAGCGTCTCGAGTCCTCCTAGCGTCTCGAGCCCTCCTAGCAGAGAGAAGCCTCTGAGCGTGCCGGTCG
>CAZNZA010000122.1:13818-16267 GCA_964577325.1 uncultured Polyangiaceae bacterium | reverse complement strand
TTCCAACGTTTACGTGCGGCTTCTTGCGTACGAATTTCTCTTTGGCCATCTGTGTTCTTCCTCTTGATTCCTGTGCAGAAACGTTTCCCCGTCCCGATTTCGCGTCCGCCGCTTAGGTCCCTTGAACCCGTGCAACCACTTCGTCCTGGACGTTCTTCGGGAGTGCTTCGTAATGAGAGAAGTGCATCGAATAGGTAGCACGTCCCTGTGTTTTGCTTCTCAAGTCCGTTGAATAGCCGAACATGGTGGCCAGCGGGACTTCCGCCTCGATGACCTGAGCTTGACCTCTTTGGCTCATGCCCAACACCTTGCCACGTCTAGCGTTCAAGTCACCGATGACGTCGCCCATGTGGCTGTCGGGAGTAACCACTTCGACTTTCATCATCGGCTCGAGCATGTGAATCCCAGCCCGTTTGGCACCGTCTTGAAAGCCCAGCGATGCCGCGACTTCGAATGCCGGACCGGAAGAGTCGACTTCATGAAAGGAGCCGTCGAACAGACGGACCTTGCAGTCGATCACTTCGTAGTTCGCAAGAACACCACGTCGCATGGCGTCCGCAATACCCTTCTCTATCGAAGGGATGAACTCCTTGGGAATAACACCGCCGACGACGGCATTCTCGAAGACGAAACCGGAACCGCGCTCCCCCGGCTCGAGGTCGAAGACGACATGACCATACTGGCCGTGTCCGCCGGACTGCCTGACGAACTTGTAGTCGCAAACCACCTTGGATGAAATGGCTTCGCGGTAGGCAACCTCGGGTTTGCCCACGTTGCACTCGACTTTGAACTCCCGCTTCAGTCGGTCGACGATAATCTCCAGATGCAACTCGCCCATACCGGCGATGATTGTCTGCCCCGTCTCAGGGTCGGTGTAGGTTCGGAACGAGGGGTCCTCGAACGCCAGCTTCTGGAGACTGAGGCTCAGCTTATCAACATCAGCTTGAGTACGCGGCTCAATCGCGATCGAGATGACGGGGTTCGGAAACTCCATCTTCTCGAGCACGATCGGGTTGCGCTCGTCGCAAAGGGTGTCGCCGGTGCGGGTGTCTCGCAAGCCTACCGCCGCGTAGATGTTGCCCGCGTAACACTCCTTCAGCTCTTCACGTTTGTTGGAGTGCATGCGCAGGATCCGTCCGAGACGCTCGCGCTTGCCGCGCACGGAGTTGAGCACTGCCATGCCGCTTGCGGCGCTACCCGAGTACACGCGGAAGAACGTGAGGTTGCCGACGAACGGATCATTGGCAATCTTGAACGCCAAGGCTGCGAATGGGGCATCGTCGGATGCCGGGCGCAGTTCCATCTTGTCCGTCTTGGGATTCGTACCTTCGACGGGGGGTATGTCCAACGGCGACGGCAGGTAATTGACGACGGCGTCGAGCAACATCTGAACGCCCTTGTTCTTGAAGGACGACCCGCACACCACGGGGACGAACGCAAACGAAAGCGTTCCCTTGCGTAGCGCCCGGTAGATGTCTTCTTCACCGATTGCGCTGGGACCGCCCTCCATCCAGCGCTCCATCAGGGTATCATCCACCTCTGCGCAATGCTCAATCATCGCCTCGCGCATTTCAGTGCACTTCGTGCGCAACTCTTCGGGAACGTCTTGCCACTCGTACTTTGCACCGAGGCTTTCATCGTCATAGATGGCCGCCCGCATCTGTATCAGGTCGACGACGCCGCGAAAGTCCTGCTCCTGCCCCACTGGCCATTGCACGGGTACTGGCTTCACCCCTAAGCGGTCGACCATCGAATCCAGATTCATCTGGAAGTCGGCTCCGGTCTTGTCCAGCTTGTTCACGAAGGCGATGCGCGGAACACTATACCGGTCTGCCTGACGCCAAACTGTTTCACTCTGCGGCTCCACGCCGTTTCCGCCGTCGAAGACGGCGACCGCCCCATCGAGAACGCGCAGCGACCGCTCTACCTCGATGGTGAAGTCGACGTGGCCTGGAGTGTCGATGATGTTAATCCGATGCTTGACACTGTCGAGGGGCCCCGCATTGGGAGTCCAGAAGCAATTGGTTGCGGCGCTCGTGATCGTGATGCCCCGCTCCTGCTCTTGCTCCATCCAATCCATGATGGCCGCACCCTCATGGACTTCGCCGAGCTTGTGGCTAATACCGGTGTAATAGAGGATCCGCTCAGTCGTCGTCGTCTTGCCGGCGTCGATATGCGCCATGATACCGATGTTGCGGGTGCGCTCGAGAGGGAATTCGCGGGGCATGGTGATTCCGTGACATTAGGCGTTAGATAAACGAAAGCCCCCCCGGACCTTGGTTCCTCCATTTTGAGGAACCGTATTTTCCGGAAGGGGACTCGGGGTGCAAGAGCGCCTATTGGCCTTTTGCTGGGGGAGCGCACGGCGCCCCCATCTCTGTCAACCCGAACTTATTTCGTCGTATTCATCGCTGCTTCACGCACTCCTGAGTGAGTTGCCTACGGTCCC
>CAZNZA010000122.1:0-13718 GCA_964577325.1 uncultured Polyangiaceae bacterium | reverse complement strand
ACCAACGCGGCGCTTACCAACGGTAGTGAGCGAAGGCTTTGTTCGCATCCGCCATGCGGTGCGTATCGTCGCGCTTCTTCACTGCTCCGCCACGGTTCTGCGAAGCGTCGACGAACTCTGCGGCCAGGCGCTCGCGCATCGTCTTCTCACCACGGGCACGGGCGTGAGACACGAGCCAGCGCATTGCCAAGGCAACACGACGCTCCGGTCGCACCTCAACCGGAACCTGGTAGTTGGCACCACCGACCCGGCGACTCTTGACCTCGAGCTTCGGCTTTACGTTGTCGAGTGCCTTACGGAACACTTCGACGGGCTCCTCTTTGAAGCGTTGATTGATAATCTCAAACGCTCCATAGAGGATACCCTCAGCGGTGCTCTTCTTGCCACTGAGCATGAGAGCGTTCATGAACTTCGCGACCAGCTTGTCGTGGTACACGGGGTCCGGGATGATCTTACGTTTTGGTACTTCGCGCCTGCGGGGCATATGACTTCCTCAATCGGATAGCAGCTTGACGGATCTTTTGGCCTTAGGCCTTCGGGCGCTTCACGCCGTACTTTGAACGTTTACGGTTGCGGTTTGCCTTGTTCGTGGAGCTCGGACCGATGGCGCCTGAGGCATCCAGCGTGCCACGCACGACGTGGTAGCGAACGCCCGGCAAGTCCTTGACACGGCCGCCACGAATGAGGACCACGCTGTGCTCCTGCAGGTTGTGGCCTTCTCCGCCGATGTAACCGATCACTTCGATGCCGTTTACCAGCCGGACTTTGCAGACCTTACGGAGGGCGGAGTTCGGTTTCTTGGGCGTAACGGTATACACGCGAGTGCAAACTCCCCGTTTGGCAGGGCACGCCTTGAGCGCCGGAGACGCAGTCTTCTCTTGGATGGCCTTGCGGCCCTTACGGATGAGTTGTTGAATGGTGGGCATAGCTGTAGCTCCCCAGATTCGGGGGAGGTGGAGGGTACCGATCGGCGGTCCGATGTCAAGCGGTGTCCGCTATAAAACGCTTTGTTTAACGCTGTTTGGAAGCCTTTGCGAGCGGGCCCGGCCGGCAGTTCTCGGCGCCCGAGGGGCTCCGCTGCCCCAGTGCATAGCTAACGGCAAAGGACGAACCAGCTCGTGCTGGTTCGTCCTTTCCATTCGCTCCCTGTGTCGAGCTCTACTCTTCGCCGACTACCGAAGAGATGTGTGACGGTTGAGGCATCGTGAACATCGAGCGCGGCGCCGCCGGAGTATCTTCTACCACGACCTCCAGCCGCTTGTAGGCGGGCAGCCCGGTGCCAGCCGGGATGAGCCGTCCCATGATCACGTTCTCTTTGATACCGCGTAGGTCGTCCGTCTTTCCACAGATGGCGGCTTCGGTGAGCACCTTGGTGGTCTCCTGGAAGGAGGATGCACTGATGAAGGACTCGGTGGATAGGGATGCCTTAGTAATCCCGAGCAGCATGGGCTCGGCTACCGACGGTTCACCACCACGCCCCACCACCTTCGAGTTCTCCTTCTCGAAGATGTGCTTCTCAACCTGCTCCTCGCTCAGGAACTGCGTGTCACCCACATCCTTGATCTTCACCCGCCTCAGCATTTGGCGGACGATGACTTCGATGTGCTTGTCATTGATGGTCACCCCTTGCAGGCGGTAGACCTGCTGGATCTCGTTGACCAGCCATGCAGCGAGCTCTTTCTCGCCCTTGACACGCAGAATGTCATGCGGGTTAGCCGGGCCATCCTGCAGAGGATCGCCAGCACGAACCTGATCTCCTGTCTGAACTTGAACGTGTTTACCTTTGGGAATGAGGTACTCACGCGACTGGTCCGACAGTGGTGTGCCGTCTAGGTCGAGCGGGGTCACCACGATCTTGCGCTTGCCCTTGGTGTCCTTCCCGAAGCTGACGATGCCGTCGATCTCGCTGATGATGGCGTGGTCCTTCGGCTTGCGCGCTTCAAACAGTTCAGCCACTCGGGGCAGACCGCCAGTGATGTCCTGCACCTTGGTCTGATCGCGAGGGATCTTGGAAAGCGCTTCACCGGGATGGATGACCTCGCCGTCGTGCACCACGATGTTCGCGCCAACGGGTAGGAGGTAGCGGGCCTCCAGGTCGGTGTTACCGATCCTTCTGGGCTCGCCCGTTTCGGGATCGATGATCGTGATCCTCGGTCGAAGGTCTGCAGACCGACTCTCGATCACGATCTTTCGCGACAGGCCGGTGACTTCGTCGACGCGTTCACTCACCGTAACGCCTTCGACCAAATCGCCGAATTGAACGATGCCGCCAACCTCGGTCAAAATCGGGACAGCAAATGGGTCCCACTCTGCAACCACGGCACCGCCTTTGACGCGGTCTCCGTCTTTGACCTTGAGCTCGGCCCCATACAACAACCGATGGTGCTCACGCTCGCGGCCCGAGTCGTCCAAGACCACCAGCTCACCGTGGCGGTTCATGACCACGATGTTGCCGTCATCCTTGACCGCCGTATGGACGTTGCGTAGCGAGACGATGCCTTCCGTCCGCGTCTCCAGCGCACTCTGCTCGATCTTTCCGCGAGCTGCAGCACCGCCGATGTGGAACGTGCGCATCGTGAGCTGAGTTCCCGGTTCGCCGATCGACTGGGCTGCGATGATTCCAACAGCTTCGCCGATATTCACCTGGTACCCACGAGCGAGGTCGCGACCGTAGCACATGGCACAGATCCCACGTCGTGTCGCACAGGTGAGAGCCGAACGAATGACTACCTCTTCGATACCCGCTTCTTCGATGCGAGCCACCTTGGCTTCATCCAACAGCTCGCTGGGTCCAACGAGTACGTCACCCGTCAAAGGATCAATCACGTCTTCCAGCGTCGTGCGGCCCAGGATGCGCTCACGCAACGGCTGAATGACTTCGCCAGCTTCTTCGAGCTTGGTCACCCTGATTCCGTCCAGCGTCCCGCAATCGTACTCCGCCACCACGCAGTCCTGAGCAACATCTACGAGGCGACGAGTCAGATAGCCAGAGTTGGCCGTCTTCAGCGCCGTATCCGCCAAGCCCTTTCGCGCACCGTGGGTCGACGTGAAGTACTCCAACACGCTCAAGCCTTCTCGGAAGTTTGCAGTGATGGGTTGCTCGATGATCTCGCCCGAAGGCTTGGCCATCAGACCCCGCATAGCCGCCAGCTGACGCATCTGCTGAGTGGAACCACGAGCACCAGAGTCAGCCATGATGTAGACGGAGTTGAAGCTGGCTTCTTGAACCGTCTCACCAGTAACCGGATCGATGACATGGTCCTTGCCGATGGCCTGCATCATCTCTTCGGTCACCTTGTCCGAGACGCCAGCCCAGATGTCGACCACCTTGTTGTACCGCTCGCCGTCCGTAATGAGGCCTTCTTGGTACTGGTCGATCACGCGCTGAAGTTCGTCCTGTGCTTCGTCGATGAGCTCTTTCTTACGGTCGGGAATGACCATGTCGTCCATACAGACGCTGATGCCCGCACGCGTCGACTGAGAGAAGCCTAGCGACCGCAAACGGTCCGCCAGGAGGACGGTTTCCTTGTTCTTGTGTTTGCGGTAGCAAACGTCGATTAACTCGGAGAGCGCCTTCTTGGTCAGCGTCCGGTTGACGTAGTCGAACGGAACGCCCGGCGGCAGAATCTCGCTCAACAAGACTCGTCCTACCGTCGTCTCCACCATCCGCTGACGCCGCTCACCATTTTCATCCCGGTCCTTGATTCGGCACTTGATGATGCCGTGCAACGGGACTTGACCGTGATCGTAAGCGGCTCGCACTTCTTCCAAGGAGCCGAAAACGCCACAGATATAGCCCTCGAGCTTGCCGTCCGTGACGCGCAGCGTGGTCGTTCCGACCTTGGTGGCGAGCGAACGCCGTTCCCGAGTCATGTAGTACAATCCCAGAACGATATCCTGAGTTGGGTTGATGATCGGGCGACCTGAAGCTGGCGACAGGATGTTGTTGGTGCTCATCATGAGAACCCGTGCCTCCATCTGAGCTTCGATACTCAGGGGCACGTGAACCGCCATCTGGTCTCCATCGAAGTCTGCGTTGAAGGCAGTACATACGAGAGGATGCAAATTGATGGCTTTGCCTTCTACGAGTACTGGTTCGAAGGCTTGAATACCCAGACGGTGCAGAGTGGGCGCACGGTTGAGCATCACAGGATGCTCCTTGATGACTTCATCAAGAATGTCCCACACCTCTGGACGCTCTCGCTCCACCATCTTCTTTGCACTCTTGATGGTGTTGACGTAGCCGCGCTCCTCGAGCTTGTTGTAGATGAACGGCTTGAATAGCTCGAGCGCCATCTTCTTGGGCAGACCGCATTGGTGCAGCTTGAGCGTCGGACCGACCACGATCACGGAGCGTCCGGAGTAGTCTACCCGCTTACCGAGGAGGTTCTGCCGGAAGCGCCCTTGCTTGCCCTTGAGCATGTCGCTCAAGCTCTTGAGGGGTCGCTTGTTGGGTCCGGTAATTGTCTTACCGCGACGACCATTGTCGAACAATGCGTCCACTGCCTCCTGAAGCATGCGGCGCTCATTGCGGATGATGATCTCTGGAGCATTCAGCTCCAACAGTCGCTTCAAGCGATTGTTGCGGTTGATGACTCGACGATACAGGTCGTTCAAATCGCTGGTTGCGAAGCGACCGCCATCCAACGGAACGAGAGGGCGCAAGTCGGGCGGCAAAACCGGGATGACTGTGAGCATCATCCACTCCGGGCGGTTCCCGCTTCCTCGGAAAGCTTCTACCACCTTGAGTCGCTTTGCGTACTTCTTGCGCTTCGCCTCACTGGATGTCGCACGCATATCGGCGCGCAGCTGCTCGGCAAGCGAGTGGACATCCACTCGTCGCAGCATCTCGATGATGGCCTCACCGCCCATTGCGGCCAAGAACCGGTCCTCACCGAACTCGTCCAATAGGTCGTTGTAGCGATCCTCCGAAAGCAGTTCGCCCACCTCGAGCCCGGTCTCCCCGGCATCGATGACTATGTACGCCTCACAGTACAGAACGCGTTCGAGGTCCTTCAGCGTGATGTCGAGGATGTTGCCGATCCTGGACGGTAGGCTCTTGAGGAACCAGATGTGCGCAACCGGTGTGGCTAGGTTGATGTGCCCTAGCCGCTCACGACGCACCTTGCTCTGAATCACTTCGACGCCGCACTTCTCGCACACGATTCCGCGGTGCTTCATGCGCTTGTACTTGCCGCAAAGGCACTCGTAGTCCTTCACCGGCCCGAAGATTTTCGCGCAAAACAGGCCGTCCCGTTCTGGCTTGAACGTGCGGTAGTTAATCGTTTCCGGCTTCTTGACTTCGCCGTGTGACCACTCGCGGATCTTCTCGGGGCTAGCGAGAGAAATCCGCATTGCGGAGAAAGTTAGCGGATCCTTGGGCTTCTCAAAAAAGGAGAAAATGTCTCGCATCTCGTTTATTCCTCCGCAGCAGGAGCATCCACCGTCTCAACAAGTTCCACGTTGAGACAGAGTGACTGCAGTTCCTTGATCAACACGTTAAAACTCTCAGGAAGACCCGCTTCAAGCGTGTAATCGCCTTTGACGATGGCCTCGTACATTCGTGTGCGTCCCTGAACGTCATCGCTCTTCACTGTCAGGAACTCTTGCAAGGCATAGGCGGCACCGTATGCCTCCATGGCCCACACTTCCATCTCGCCGAGTCGCTGGCCGCCGAACTGGGCTTTGCCGCCCAACGGTTGCTGCGTCACCAGTGAGTATGGACCGATTGAACGCGCGTGAATCTTGTCGTCCACCAAATGGTGCAACTTCAGCACGTACATGATGCCGACCGTCACATCCTGATCGAACGGTTCGCCGGTGCGGCCATCGAACAGGATACTCTGGCCACTGCGCTCCAAGCCAGCGGCTTCGAGGGCAAGCTTGATGTCGGCTTCGCTCGCTCCATCGAACACTGGCGTGGCGAAGAAGACACCCGTCTTCATCTTCCTGGCCAGGGCGAGCACGTTTTGCTCGTCCAGACCCGACACCAGCTTGTGAAGCTTCTCGTCGTTGGGTAGCGCTTTGAGGATCTCTGCGCGGATCTTCTCCGTCCCGTAGTTCTCCTCGAGCATCCGATGAACATTCAAACCGAGGTTCCGCGCGCCCCACCCAAGGTGAGTCTCGAGAATCTGTCCGACGTTCATACGACTTGGCACGCCGAGCGGGTTCAGCACGACGTCGACCGGTGTTCCATCGGCTAGGTAAGGAAGGTCCTCCTCCGGCAGAATGCGGCTGACCACACCCTTATTGCCGTGACGGCCTGCCATCTTGTCGCCGACCTGCAGCTTGCGCTTGATGGCGATGTACACCTTCACCATCTTGATCACGCCCGGCGGCAGCTCGTCGCCCTTGCTCAAACGATCGATCTTGTCGCGGAAGTGCTCTTCCCGACTGCGCACCAGTTCCTCGAGATTGTGCAACAGCTGAGCGATCTTATCCATGTCACGAGACACGGTAATTTCGCCCCAATACTTCCGAGGCACGGGTGCAAGGGTGGCTTCGTTGAGCATCACCCCTTTCTCGAGTAGGACTTCACCACGATCGTTGACCAGCTTTGCTTCGGTTTCCTGGCTAACCAAGAGCTCCAGCATGCGTCGGTAGTACGAGTCTCGCAGGATGCTGACTTCTTCATCGCGCGTTCGCTCTAAGCGCGCCCGTTCCTGGTCCTCGATGGCACGGGCGCGTTCGTCCTTGTCGGTTCCCTTACGCGAGAAGATGCGGGCATCGATGACAACGCCGCCAACGCCCGGGGGGACGCGCAGCGAACTGTCCCGCACGTCTCCAGCCTTCTCGCCGAAGATGGCTCGCAAAAGCTTCTCCTCCGGGCTGAGCTGGCTCTCTCCCTTGGGCGTGATCTTGCCGACTAGAATGTCGCCGGGTTTGACCTCTGCGCCAATGCGCACGACACCAGCCTCGTCGAGGTCCTTGAGCGCCTCCTCACCAACATTGGGGATATCGCGCGTTACCTCTTCCTTACCCAGCTTGGTATCGCGGGCCACACATTCGAACTCCTCGATGTGCACCGACGTGTAGACGTCCTCTTTCACGATGCGTTCGCTAATGAGGATGGAGTCTTCGAAGTTGTAACCCTGCCACGGCATGAACGCGACCACGACGTTTTGTCCGAGGGCAATCTCGCCCATGTCGCAGGCGGGGCCGTCAGCAAGAACGTCTCCCGCCTCAACCCGTTCACCCGGTCGCACTACCGGCTTCTGGTTGTAGCAAGTGCTTTGGTTGCTGCGCTGGAACTTCATCATCGGGTAGATGTCGGGCACTTCCGAGCCCTCGCCAGGATCCGGCCGAACGACGATGCGGGTAGCATCGACGCTATCCACGGTGCCCGCACGTCGGGCGACGGCACATACGCCAGAGTCGACAGCCACCCGCCGCTCCATGCCGGTACCAACCAATGGTGCCTCGGTACGGATGAGTGGTACGGCTTGGCGCTGCATGTTAGCACCCATGAGTGCACGGTTTGCGTCATCGTGTTCCAAGAACGGAACCAAAGCCGCAGCCACACTCACCATCTGGTTGGGAGCCACATCGATGAGCTGGATCTGGTCAGCGCCTACCATTCGGTAGTCACCGTTGTAACGAGCGCTCACGAGGCTGTCCGTAAGGTCGCTGTTGTGGATGGTCGAAGTCGCCATCGCGATGAACTTGCCTTCTTCTTCCAGCGCGCTGAACCAACGCACCTGGGCCTCGACCTTGCCCTCGCGTACTGCCCTGTACGGGGTCTCCACGAAGCCATGCTCGTTGACACGTGCAAAGGTCGACAGCGATGCAATGAGGCCGATATTGGGTCCTTCAGGAGTTTCGATCGGACAAATACGGCCGTAGTGGGTAGCGTGCACGTCACGTACCTCGAAGCCCGCGCGCTCCCGAGTCAGACCACCTGGCCCCAACGCCGATAGCCGTCGCTTGTGCGTCACTTCGCTCAATGGATTGGTCTGATCCATGAACTGCGACAGCTGAGAGCTACCGAAGTACTCCTTGACCACGGCGCCTACAGGCTTGGCGTTGATCAAGTCGTGAGGCATGAGCGTGTCGATCTCTTGTGAGACACTCATGCGCTCTTTGATGGCCCGGGCCATGCGCACCAGACCGATTCGGTACTGGACCTCCATCAACTCACCCACGGCACGCACACGCCGGTTGCCGAGGTGGTCGATGTCGTCGACCGAGCCTTGACCGTTTTTCAGGGCAAGCAAGTGACGCACGGTCATCAGGATGTCCTGCTTCGTGAGCGTCGTCTCAGCGAGCGGAGGCTGCTCCTCTGGCGGCACATCCGCATAGAACTTGTAGTTCAACTTCAGGCGTCCGACCGTCGACAGATCGTATCGCTCCGGATTGAAGAAGAGGTTCTGAAACAACGCTTTTGCCGTATCGAGCGTGGGGGGATCACCCGGGCGCAGGCGCCGATAGATCTCCATGATCGCTTCGTCGGTGGTCGTGACCTTGTCGGCAATGAGAGTATCGCGCAAGTATGGCCCAACGTTCAGGCCATCAATGAACAGGACGTCGAACTCCTTGACGCCCGCCTCATGCAGACGCTCCAGCGTGACTTCGGTGACCTCCTCGTTCGACTCCAGCAACACCTCGCCAGTATCTTCGTCTACGACGTCATCGGCGGATACTTTACCAATGAGCTCCGCTGCTTCGAGCTCCACACGTTGGACGCCAGCAACCGTAAGCTTCTTGATCGCGGCGCGCGTGAACTTCGTACCCTTCCTAACGAGGACTTCTCCGTCCACGACGATATCGTTCGTGGCGCGCTGCCCAGCCAGCAAAGCAAAGTTGACGCTCTTCTGAATCTTCTCGCCGCCGAGAAACACCGTCTCGCGCTCGTAGAAGAAGTTCAGGATCTCTTGAGTGGACATCCCCAGTGCCCGCAACAGTACCGTGGCGTGCATCTTACGGCGCCGGTCGATGCGCACGTAGACCACATCCTTGTGGTCGAACTCGAAGTCCAGCCACGACCCACTGTAGGGAATGACCCTAGCCGAGTAGAGCAGCTTGCCGCTCGAATGCGTCTTCCCCTTGTCGTGATCGAAGAACACGCCGGGACTACGGTGCAACTGCGAGACCACCACACGCTCGGTGCCGTTGATGATGAACGTACCGGTGTTGGTCATCAACGGTATTTCACCGAAGTAGACCTCTTGCTCCTTGATGTCGCGAACGATCCGCTCGCCGCCTTCAATGGTGTCGTACACCATCAATTGGGTCGTTACCTTGATAGGCGCAGCGTATGTCATGCCTCGTTGGCGGCACTCTTCGACGTCGTACTTTGGCTTGTCGAGGTGATAAGAAACGAATACCAACTCGCTCGTCCCATCGAAATCTCGAATGGGGAAAACACTCTTGAAAACCCCTTGCAGCCCGATGTCTTTGCGGGTGCTCGGATCATCTTCGGATTGAAGGAACTTGTCGTAGCTACTCTTCTGAATGTCGATCAGATTCGGGATCTCGACCACCGGATCGACTTTCCCTAGATTGGTGCGGTACCGAAAGTTCGACTGGACCTTGGACGCCATCGGAGCTCCTCTTGCTTTTGGGTGCGGGCTTTTGTCGTTGGGACTGAGCATGCCCGGAGCGCTCTGAATCTCACGGAGGTGATTTCACCTCTCCTGATACGCACATGGCACGTTCACTAGTTTAGTGAACGTGCCGTCTATAGAAGCTGAAGGGTTGGGGACGATGTCCCCAACACCACCAGCTAGTCGTGTTACTTGACCTCGACCTTGGCGCCGGCTTCTTCCAGCTTCTTCTTGATGTCGGCAGCCTCTTCCTTGCCAATCCCTTCGCGGATCGGCTTGGGAGCTCCTTCGACGAGCTCTTTGGCTTCCTTGAGGCCGAGCGAGGTGATCTCACGAACCACCTTGATGACCTGGATCTTCTTTGCGCCACCATCAGCCAGGATGACGTCGAACTCAGTCTGCTCCTCGACCTCGGCCGGTGCAGCCGCGGCACCACCGCCCATGCCTGCAACGGCAACGGGGGCTGCGCTAACGCCCCACTTCTCTTCGAGCTCCTTCACGAGGCCTGCGATCTCGATCACGGGCATGCTGGAGAGGAAATCGACGACCTGTTCCTTGGTAATTTCAGCCATTGTTTTTTTGAACTCCTAATAGTCTGTATGAAATCTTGGGTTGCGACCATATAGTCGCGGTAGGTTACTTGATGGGCCGGACACTCTGAATGCCTTCGCCCTTGGGTTTGATGAACGCTCAGCCCTTTTCTTGCTTTGCGTGGAGGACACGAACGAAGTTGCCTGCCGGTGTATTGATCAACATGACGAACTGTTGTGCTGGCGCCATGAAGGTCGCGAGGAGCATGGCACGAGCCTCGTCCTTGCTTGGCAGGGTAGCGAGCTGATTCTCGACGGCTTTCGCGTCCAGAACTCGACCGTCCAAAAGACCAGCCTTGATCTTGAGCTTCTCGTTGTCCTTGACGAAATCCTTGAGAATGCGCGCTGCTGCACTCGGCTCCTCGAAGCTCCATGCAACCGCAGTCATTCCCTTGAGATTGCCAGTGAGGCTATCCACGTAAGACGCCTCACCAAGTGCACGTCTCACCAAGGTGTTCTTCACCACCTTGTACTCGACGCCCTTGGCACGAAACGTATCACGCAGCCTGTTGACCTCTGCCACCGTCATGCCGGAATAGTCGACGAAAACCGCCGACGACATCCGGTCGAACCGTGCTTTGATCTCTGCGATCGAAGTCACCTTGTCTGAGCGAAGCATCAGTTCTCCTCCTGTCGCGACGCATCCACGCTGCTCGCGTCGATGCGAACACCGGGACCCATCGTGCTCGAGACCGTGATCGAGCGAAGGTAGATGCCCTTCGCCGTGGACGGCTTCTTCGCAATGAGCTCGGCTACCAGAGCCGCAACGTTCTCCTCGAGCTTGGCTTGGTCAAACGATACCTGACCAATGCGGCAGTGCACCACACCAGCTCGGTCGACTCGATACTCCACCTTGCCGGCCTTGGCTTCACGAACGGCGCGAGCGACGTCCATCGTTACCGTACCCACCTTGGGGTTAGGCATGAGACCGCGTGGTCCCAGGATCCGACCGAGTTTACCGACCGTACCCATCATGTCGGGCGTAGCGATCACTCGGTCAAAGTCGATGTTGCCGTCTTGAATGCGCTGGGCCAGGTCGTCAGAACCTGCCACGTCAGCACCTGCCTCGACAGCCTCCCGCTCCTTGTCGCCCTTCGCAAACACCGCGACGCGAATGCTCTTGCCGGTACCGTGCGGAAGCACGATAGCGCCACGAACCATTTGGTCGGCGTGTTTTGGATTAACACCAAGGCGAACGGCAACGTCCACGCTTTCATCGAACTTCGCGTAGGCGATCTTTTTAACGATCCCTACTGCGTCGCCCAGCGCGTGGAAAGTCGCTCGGTCATAACCACCGAGCGCATCCTTTCGCTTTTTGCTCTCTCTTCCCATTCAGTCTCCTTCTGGTTTTGACGGTCTTGGTGAAGACCTCCCAGACACTCCCGGCACCATTGCCAGGCAGTCCATCGCCCGCTCGAGCGGGCTCAAGTCCAAGCGCCACCGTGCGGCAGCGCCTTGCGTTAGTCCGCGATTTCGATACCCATGCTGCGGGCCGTACCGACCACGCTGCGCATGGCGCTCTCGAGGTTTGAGGTATTCAGGTCCTGCAGCTTCTCTTTGGCAATGGCCTCGACCTGAGCGTTCGTGACCTTACCCACCTTCTTACGGTTCGGCTCTGGTGAACCAGATCCCGGCTTGCCGCTGGCAGCAAGGCCCGCCGCCTTCTTCAGCAGCACGGCCGCCGGAGCGGACTTCATGATGAAGGTGTAGGAGCGATCCGCGTAGACGGTGATCTCGACCGGCACGATCGTGTCGCCAAGTTTTTGGCTGCGCGCGTTGAAGTCCTTGCAGAACCCCATGATGTTCACGCCATGCTGACCCAATGCAGGGCCAACGGGAGGCGCGGGATTGGCCTTGCCGGCGGGAAGCTGAAGCTTGATGAATCCGGTTACTTTCTTTTTACTTGCGGCCACTTTCGGACCTCCTTCGACTTTGGCGGGATATCGGTCCCGCAACGCATCCTGTCAGGTGCCTGACTTTCACCGCTCAGCGCTTCTCGACGTGACCAAACTCCAGTTCGACTGGAGTGGGGCGACCGAAAATGCTGACCATTACCTTGAGTTTCTGCTTGTCCGCGTTGACTTCCTGAACCGTGCCCGAGAAGTTGGCGAACGCACCAACGGTGACCCGTACTTCGTCCCCCACAGCGAACTGCTGCTTCGGCTTGGGCTTGACCGCGCCCTCAGTGATCCCTCGGCGCAAATCAGCGACTTGCGGAGGCTTTACCTCCTGAGGCTTCTGGTTGCCCACGAAGCCGGTCACCTTTGGCGTGTCCTTCACGAGGTGCCAGGTCTCTTCGTTCATCACCATTTCGACGAAGACGTAACCCGGGAAGGTGGTCTTAGTCCGTACTCGGCTCTTTCCATCCTTCACCTGTTGAGTTACCGTTTCGGACGGAACCATGATCTCGCCGAAGCTCTCCTCCATCTTGAACTGACGGATGCGCTCTTGGAGCGCGAGCTTGACCTTGTTCTCGTACCCGGAATAGGCGGTCGCGACGTACCACTTCTTCTCAGGCGGAGATTGTTCTTCGACAGTTTCCTCTGCAGTCATGCCCCGTACACCAAGTTGGTAATAAAACCCCAAACCCGATCGAGCAGGCCGATGTAGACCGTCGCGAACACGCTCGCCACGATGACGACGATCGTGCCGTTGGTTACTACTTCCCGATCAGGCCAATGAACCTTGTACAATTCCGTCGCCACTTCGTCAGCCCACTGACGAACGTGTGCTTTGCGGTACAAGAGAAACACGGTCGTCAACGCGACCACGACGCCCACGATGATGGTGACCGAAAAGCGTTCGTCTTCGGCGTAACGCAGCAGTTGCGGCACGGCCCGAACCGCCGCCGGCCACTCCGCTAGACTGTTCCAGACCACGGCTAGAACTCGGCCCACCAGAAACGCCATGAGCGCCGCGCCAGCGAAGAATGCGGCGTGGACGTAGCGCGCGGTACCGAGTTGCGCCGGAGCGCCGCCTTCGAAAGCGACATCTGCCCCCGCCTCGTTCGTGGCACCATCTCCGGGGGAGTGAACCTCGACGGCAGACGCACCCTCGCCCGGATCTTCGCCCGTCTTCGTGGCGGGATTCTTTCCCACCTGTTCGTCGTCGTTTGCCATCTAAAGTGCCTTTCGAAGGCTGTTTGCAGGGGCGGCAAGGCTCGAACTCGCGACCTGCGGATTTGGAATCCGCTGCTCTACCAACTGAGCTACACCCCTAGGTGCGGCGATTGAATCACCGCTGTTGGATTGTGCTGTATTCGGGCTACTCTCTTGGTTCCACCGAATCCGAGACTTTCGGTATACCAACTTCGCTTTGCCTTAGTTCTTCTCGCCCTGGCTACTTCGCTTCGCGATGATCGGTGTGCTGGCCGCAGGACTTGCAGAACTTGCGTAGGATCAAAGGCTCGGTTCCTGGACGTGGGGATCTCGTAGTTCTGTAGTTCCGCGAGCCGCACACCAAGCACGAGAGAGTCACGGAGACTCGACGCGTTCCGGGCGCGCGGCTCAGCCTGCCCGCCATTACTCGAGGATCTTGGAGACCACACCCGCGCCGACGGTCCTGCCGCCCTCACGAATGGCGAAGC
>CAZNZA010000121.1:4777-16334 GCA_964577325.1 uncultured Polyangiaceae bacterium | reverse complement strand
CCTCGTTCAAATCGCCGTACCCACGGCGGTTGCCGCAGGGATAGCTGGCCTCGTCGGATTCACGCTTCGCGGTGTGGCTATCGTCACTGGTCTGGGTCTGCCGAGCTTCGGCGTACGCAGGGAAGGGAAGAGGCGCCGATAGCGTGCGAACGCTGGGGACTGCACCGCACCACTGCCCGAAGATAACGTCACGGTATTCTTCTTTAGCGGTCAGGAAATCAACCCCGGAAGTGGCCCGGAGTCGGGCGCCCGATTGCCGACGCTGCTGATATCGACGCCCATGAGCTGCGCGATGCTAACGAGCAACTGCGCGTGTTCACGCCCCTCTACGTCCAACCACCGTCCTCCGCGAAGCGCACCACCGGCTCCTCCGGCCAATACGACGGGCCAACGGTCCATACGGTGAGCGGTACTGCCCAGCTCCCGACCGACGACGACCAAGCTATTGTCAAGCAGGGTGCCGTCTCCCTCGCTCACTGAGTCCATCTGCGTCAGGAGATACGCCACTTGTTCGGAATACCAGGTGTCGATCTCCGCCAGTTCGCGCGTTCGGTCGCTACCGTCGTGAGACATGTTGTGATGGTCATTGTTGTGACCCAGCCACGTGTGAGTAATATGGCTGAACGCGTAGCTCATCTGCAAGCTGATCACACGCGTTACATCGCAGCTCAGTGCGCCTACCATGATGTCCATCATCTGGCGCAGCTGCTCGGCATAGTTCGCCGATCCTCCGGGAGCCATGCCCGTGCTGCAAGCCAGCGATGCCGGCGACGATGCACCGGTCGTGTTGATGCGCTGCTCGATAGCGAGCAGCCCCTCCAAGTGCGCATCCACCTTGGCATAGTCTTCACTACCAATGCGGCGCTTCAGTCGTCCGAGATCGTCGCGCAACCAATCTACTACGGCTGCTTCCTCCACTTGGCGCTGGGCCGCAAGCGGGTCGGCCGCGGGGGCATCTCCGCTAGGCGTGACGTTACCCAGCAAACGCTGGAAGGCCGCTCTTGGGTCGTTTTCCGGGTGCACTGGCGCGTTGTCACCCGTGTAGATCATTCGATTGAGGCTTGTCGGGTTAAGCGTGTATACCCCCAGCTCTACACTGCGAAAAGGTGTCTCCTGGTTCGGAGCGTCCGGAGCGGCGGAGTAGGGACTTTCTGGTCCGGACGCCGAAGCCACGATCTGATCGATGGACGGACCACTTCCCCAGCCCGTTCGATTGCCGTTGCCACCATCGAAGTCAGCTCCCGCACCGGGTTGGTGTAGCGTCGAAGCCGTCCACAGCCCGGCCATGCCGAACGCGTGAGCTTCCCCGGCGCCTCCCGCGGTTAGCTTCATCCCCCAAGGCAGAACGACCTTGGATTGATGCGCCGCATAGGGGGCATGAATAGGATGGAAGGAGAAGTCGGTTTGAGAGCCTTGGGGTTTGAAGTCGACGGTGTTGTTGTAGTCGCGCGCCGGCGCCCCGTCGGGTTGAAAGATGAGCACCAGTCGTTTGATGGCTCTTGGCGACTGGGCGGACGCGTTCAGTAACGGCAGCAAGGGTGCAAGTCCGGCGCTGATACCAAGGCCGTGCAGTAGCTGACGACGAGTAAGTGCTTTAGGTAACCGCTTCATTGAGAAATCTCCTCGGTGGCCGTGGACCGCACGTGTCGGAAGGCGTCGCTCAACACGATCTCCTCGAGCAATGCTGGCACATTGCCGTCTGAAGTGGCGAAGCCTTCGCGGACGGCGGCGACAGAGCATGTGTCCGCTTGACTTTCCGTGCGTCCCAGAGCGAACCGAAACCATTGCCTGGCAACGCAGTCTCGCACGCTCTGTGCGTTGCCGAGTAGCTTCGTCATCTCTACCGCATTGGCATACTCGGCGGTGAGGTCCTCGCCCCCGCCCACAATGGCTCCGCTGGCGTCCACGGGGTGTACACCTTCGGTGGTTCGGTACTTTCCGATGCCATCGTAGTTCTCGAAGCTCAAGCCGATCGGGTCCATCAATGTATGGCAGCCAGCACAAGTCGGATCGGCGAGGTGCTGCGCGAAGCGTTCGCGCGTCGTGGTGGCGTCGGTAGCGGGAGGCAGCACAGTACTGACGTTGTTGGGAGGCGGTGGGATCGTTTGGCACAACAGGTTTTCGCGTATGATGATCCCTCTATGCACCGGTGACGTCGCATTGCGCTTGGCGTGGCTTGCTAGGAACGCAGGCTGGGTCAACAGCCCCGAGCGTTCTGTGGGGGACAGCTCCACCCTGTCTCCCGGAGTGAAACCTGACGGCGGAGCAACACCATAGAGGTCGAGCAGCCCGCCCTGAGGGTATGTGAAACTGGCAGTGAGAAGCGTGTTCAGCCGGCCGTCACCGACTAGTATCACGTTGGATGTGAACGCTGCAGCTTCCTGCAGCATCGCGTCCGCTAGCTCAGCGTCGAACTCGGGAAAGACATCGAGGTCCTTTTCCGCGTGTAGCAGGTGATCCAAGCGCAATAGTTGGATATGGAATAGAGCGATGGTGTCCGCGGCACGTGGATCGGCCAGCATGCGTTCAACTTGGGCGCGTAGCTCGGGCTCCGTCGCCAGTGAAGCGTCGGCGGCTCGTGCGAACAGTTCGTCATCCGGCAGCGTGTTCCACAGAAAGTATGCAAGGCGAGACGCCAGGGAGTAGGGGCTGATAAGTGTTGGCGAGCTAGCGGCTAGGCCATCTGATCCCGTGTCGGTCAGATAGAGGAAAGAGGGAGCCTGCAAGACGGCTTGCAGCACGAGCCGGAAGCCCTGTTCGGGGCCGCCAGAAGCCGAGCCAAGCTCGTAGAGCGCCATCAAACCTGACCGCTCGGCCTCGTCCAACGGTCGACGAAAGGCACGCAGCCCAAAGCGTTCGACGAATTCGGCGGGGCACTCGGTAGAAGTGAGATCGCACCCGGCTATCTCCGCACGGCGAGCAACAGCATCCTGCGCAACCCGCTGGGCGACTTCTTGATGCTGCTGCACGATCAAGTTGGTCACTGGCGCGATGGAATTGCTATCAAACGGACCAATGCGCTCATCTGGTACCAACACGCTCGCCGGCTCCCCTTGGACACCGAGCAGATCTCTGAGCGTATTGTTGAGTTGCGTACGCGTGAGCCGCCGCATCTTGCTCAACCCGACGCCGACTTCTGCAGTGCTCTCACACGCATCCGATCCCGAGGGGACCTGAGAATCCGATGGTCCGCTGGGCGCGGCTGGGCCCACCGGTTCAGCGGTTGAACTAGGGACTCCGGGACCGTTGGTAGCGCTGACAGGCGGAACGTCAGGCATTGACGACGTTGGACTAACGCCAGCCTGGAATGGTCCATCACTTCCTACGCTGGGCATCGGAGCGCCGGGGCCCTGTGCGCCAGGACCCTGTGCGCCGGAAGATATGGGGTTCGCATCATCGAACGCCAGATCGCCATTCCCAGAACACGATACCACCAGTAATAGAGCCGCCAACGGCGGGATGCTGTGAAAGCGTTGATGAAGCGAACGCAGGCACGTGCGTTGAGGCAGGCGTCGTCGCTTTGGCGGTTGTACCGTTTCAGGATGCGCGTTCATTCGATGGTTGATGGACCTCTGCATGCCTGTCCTCATTGGGTGGGGCTCTGGAACCTGCACTGGGTGACGCTGGTGGTTTGCAGTGCGCTTTGATATGGGTGCCCGGGATCCGATCCTTCAGCGTGTGCGTGCACTGGAGCCTCGACTACAGCAGAACGTGAAATGAACGACACGAGCGAAATGCCCAGCGCCAAATGTCGAGCAGCAGCGATCGCCATCGCATTCGCCTCAACGCCCGGACTCGCGGAAGCGGCGCCCATGCGCGTGTCAGTTGTCAGCGACAGCGCTTGTCCCGAGGCGACAGCGGTAAGTCAGCACCTACGGCGCCTGCTGCCTCCTACTGCGGTCGTCGTACACCCGGCTCCGGAGACAGACGTCGTGAACATTACCGACGCTGGTGATCATTACGCGATCACGGCGCGCGATGAAGAGCGGAGTGTCGAGGATCTCGAGCGCAACTGTGAGGAACGAGCACGAGTAGCCGCAGTGTTTGCAGCGATGATCTTGGATCCCCCTGTGATCGAAAGACCACAAGCGCAGCCAGCGCCCCCCCCACAAACCCCTCCAGTGCTTTCGACCCGTTCGCTGGAGGGAGCAACACCAGAACGACCAACACCAAAGCGAGAGCTGAGCGCGAGCGACGTGTCGGCTTGGCTGAGCGTGGGGATACTCACGACCTGGGCGGGCTCGAGTGAACAGCCGCTTGCGCTGGGGCCAGAAGTCGCCGTAAGAATAGGACGGGGAATGTTTCAATTGCAGTCGAGCATCGCGATAACGACGCCCATCGCGCTTCGCTTCGGAGACGCACGAACCGAGGTGGTACGCCTGCCTGCAAATGTGTCGGCCTACGTCACTACCCAGGGCTCTGATGCGGATGTCGCCGTAGGTTTGGGGCTGGCGGTAGAAGGGTTGCACGTCGCGGGCCGCGGGGATTTCACACCCCACACCCAAAGCGTCCTGCAGATGGGAGTCAGGGCCGCCGCTCGGGGCCGGCTCCTGTTTGACGAGGGAAAGTCGGTGTTCTGCGAAGTAAACGGAACTTTCGTTCCATCCACGCACGACCTAGCCATCGAGCCAGACGGTATCATCGGAAGCACTCCGGCGGTCTGGCTTGGCCTGACGCTGGGTGGCAGCATGGGACTGTTGTAATCGCCTCGATATTAAACGTCAGCGCCCACCGCCATGCTCAACCCGAACCTCATGCTCACAGCCATTGAAGCGCGGCTACCAACCTACGACGAGACTCCGCTGTGAAATCCAACGCTACCCTCCCCACTGTTTCTGTTGGGATCCGTGAGACGGAGCGTGATGACACGCAGGACGCTCCGCTGGTATTCGATGACGTGTACCGCCGGTGGTTTCATGACGTATCGCGCTGGGTGCGGGCGATCGGCGGCTTGGAGGCAGACGTGGACGATCTGACGCAGGAAGTGTTCTTGGTCGTGCGTCGTAAGCTGTCCGCTTTTGACGGCAGAAACCTACCGGGTTGGCTGTATGCGATCGCGCAACGCTCGGTCAGTCAACATCGAAGGCGCGCTTGGGTACGCCGCTTTTTTCAACCACCGGCTTACTACCTCGAGCAGATCATCGACACCTCACCCAACCCAGCAGAGGACTTGGAGCGCAAGGAGGCGGAGCGTCTCGCCAACCTGGCACTGAGAGAACTAAGCGTTCCCCAACGCACGGCATTCATCCTCTACGAGATCGAGGGATACTCCTGTGAGGAGATAGCGCGTTTGGAAGGCGTACGTGTTCAGACCATCTATACGAGGCTGCACTACGCACGAAAAGAATTCTTGCGTCGAATGTCCGAGCACACGGAGGAACAACCGTGAAGCGCTTGCGCGACCAGCACGACAGTACCGATCCTGCGATGGCTCGTGCTGCAGCACTCCTTTCTCGTGTGGAGAGGACCGATGACTCGCCCGCGCGAATGCGACGCATACGTCGTGCAATGGATCGTCCGGCGAGACGCTACGCGTGGTGGCGACTGCGACCTCTTGCTATCGTGGGCTTGGTCATGGGGTTTGCGGTAACCGCCGCTGCGGCATACGGCGTCGTGCACGTGGTTGGCGGCTTGACGGAGCAATTCCGAAACTCGACATCGAGCACCCAAGACTCTCCTCCTGTCGGGGTTAATCCACCTGCCGCTGGGAGCGGCGCTTACGCGTTCTCGACAGAAGGGCCAGAGAGCGTGATTGTGGCGCCTCCCGGTGATCCTGAGCCGGCAGGTGACTTCGTACCGCAACCGCGCGCGGGGTACGCATCCGGCTCAACTCGCGATGGGGAGCCTGGTTCGCCCGCTTCTCGTTCGCCCGCTTCTCCTTCGAGCCAAAGGCACGCGGCGTCCGAGGCTCGCATAGTGCAGCAAGGGTTGGAGGCATTGCGTAAGCACGATGATCCAAAGCAGGCGGCCGTATATCTGGAGCGGTACAGAAAAGAGCATCCCACCGGAACGCTTGCGGAAGAAGCGCTGGCACTGTCGGTGGAGGCTGCTTCGGTGAGTGGTGATACACGTGCGAAGGAGTTGGCCATCGAGTATTTGAGTCGATATCCACAGGGGAGGTTCAAGGAGGCCGCTCGTCACGCGTTGGCGAAAGCACTCGCCGCACAGCCGGGTTCGAAGAAGCGACACCTCGAGAAGCGCTTGCCGAGTCAGCATCAGCAAGGGCCGATCCCATGAGAGCCCTTCGGCGCTCTTGTCGTCAGCTGAGTGCGGTTGCGAGCCTCATGCCCCTAGGGACGCTCATAGCCTGCGGCCAAGTCATTCACATCGGTACACGCGTTGACTCTTCTCCTGATGCTTCTGCCGGCGTTGTCAGCGGCACGCTTGAAACTTCTGACACCAACGGCGATGCAACGAGTTCTGGTGGTGCTGCGGTCGACAGCGGCATGCTGATCTCACCGCCCGCGGATGCGACTGACGCCGACGCTCTCCCGAACGCCGACTGCGCTGATGCCGTCGCAGCGAGCATTCGGTGGTCCTTTAGCGACTCGTTGGACGGCTGGCAGATCTCGAGCAGCCAAGCGACATCTCTCGACTGGGTGGAGGCAGTGGGTGCCGAAGCGACTGGAGCTATGCGAGCGACAGCCACAGCCACCGAAGTTGCCGAGGCTTTCGTGTTTGTGGCCACGGACACGCAGGACCTGTCGACGAGGGTTGTAACCGTTCGCCTACTGCTGGAGACAGACACTGGGGTATCCGTGAAGCTGTTCGCCCAGTCGGGCGTGGATTACGCATGGGCCGACGGTGGCGGCGTTTCGGTAGCCCCCGGTCAGTGGGTGTGTATTGCCCTTGCTCTCGATCAGCCGGCGTTCGCCGTCAATGGCTTCGACGCCTCACGCGTGCGACGGATTGGGGTCGCCATTCAGGGCACGCAGTACCGCGTCTATCTGGATGATATCTCCTACTGAATTTGAAGCGAACGGTTTTTAGTTGGCGCGCCCGCGACCGCGGGGCATGGGCCAAGTGGAAAGTTTGCTGGTTTCCCCAGATCTCGCTTCCGAGGTAGCGTCCACCTCCGATGCGACTGGCTGACTCTGAACTCATTTTGTCTGCGACCGATTTGGCGTCGTTCTTCGAGTGCGCGCACAAGACAGCGCTTGACGTCCAAGTGGCGCATGGGCACATGCAGCGCCCGGGGCAGTCCGAGATCGAGCGTCGGATGCTCGAGCGCCGTGGGCGGGAGCACGAAGCGCGGGTGTTGGACTATTATCGCGCGCTGGATTACCACGGGAACGGAGGGTTGGTGCCGTTCGATGTTGGGGCGCAACCGGCCACGGCGCAAAGTACGGGTGATCTGGCGGCACTCACGCTTTCGGCCATGCAACGCGGCGAGCCGCTCATCTATCAGGGGGTGTTGGTGAAAGAGGGCTGGGTAGGGCGCCCTGATTTTCTCTTGCGGGTGGAGCGACCGTCGTCTTTGGGTAAACACGGCTACGAACCGGTGGACGCCAAGTTGGCGCGCAGTGAGAAGGCGCGCGCGATCCTGCAGTTGTGTGTGTACGCGGAGCTTCTAGAGCACGTGCAGGGCGCGACTCCCGAGCACCTGTGGCTGGCCCTGGGTTCGACCACGATCGAGCCCATCGCGCTGCGCAGCGAAAAGTTCCTCGCTTACTATCGCCAGTCCAAGGCGCGCCTGAGCGCGTTCCTCGGCGGTGAGGCGCCCACGCCGTCGCCTGCCGAACCCTATCCGGAACCTTGCGAACACTGCGACGTGTGCGATTGGTGGCGACGCTGCGAAGAGCGGCGGCGCAAGGATGATCACTTGTCGTTGGTCGCCGGGATCACGCGCCGTCAGCGCACTCGCCTCGAACTCGTCGGGGTTTCGCAACTGGCACGTCTCGCGGCGTTACCCTCCGAGCAACCGATCGATGGTATCGATGCCGGGCCTCTGGCGCGCGTTCGCGAACAGGCTCGAGTGCAACAGCGTGGTCGCAGCGAAGGGCGCGTGGTTTATGAGCTGCTTGCAGACGCTGAAGCCGGGACAGGATTAGAGGCGCTCCCCGAACCGCGGCCAGGCGACTTGTTTCTCGATATCGAAGGGGACGCTTTCGTGGGAGACGGAGGCTTGGAGTATCTGTTCGGCTTGCTCGAACTGGGTCAGCCGGAGTTCGACTTCGTGGAGCGGGAAGAACGCGGGGCGCCCCATTATCTGGCATTCTGGGCCACGAACCCCGAAGAAGAGAAGCGAGCGTTCGAGCAGGTCATGGCGCGCATCAAGCACGGCTTGACGGAGTTTCCCGATCTGCACGTGTTTCACTTTGGGGTACGCGAGAACGTCGCCCTAAAGAAGCTTTCCTGCAAGTACGGCACGCACGAGGCGACGGTCGATCACCTGTTGCGCAATGGGCTGTTGGTCGACCTTCACGCCGTGGTGAAACAAAGCCTCCGCGCATCCGTGGAGGCGTACACGCTCAAGGACCTCGAGCCCCTGCACGGGTTTCAGCGTTCGGTCGACAAGCGCACCTCGGCGCGGGCCATGCAGTACTTCGGGTGGTGGCTCGAAACGCGCGATCCCGAAATCGACGTCGATGAATTGCGCAAGACGCTCGCCCAGTACAACGCCGAAGACTGCACTTCCACCTGGAAGCTGCAAGATTGGCTCGAAGGGCGGCGCGCGCAACTGGCGCAAGTGACGGGGCGACAACCCGCTCGTCCCGGCGTTGAGGAGGACAAGGCCCGGGAACCTGGAGAACGTGAAAAGAACATCAATCGTGTTCGCGAGCGTCTGCTCGCCGGACTTCCCTCCGAACAGCCCCATGAACCCGCGGCGTACGCGGCGCAACGGCTGCTCGCGGATCTGCTCGGCTGGCACTGGCGGGAGAACAAGTCGGGGTACTGGGAGTACTTCGAGGCCAAGGCCGTGCCTCCCACGGAGTGGCTCGAAAGCCACTTGATCTTGGCCGAACTCACGTACGAAGGGGTGTGCGGACAGGTGAAACGTTCAGAGTTGCACCGCTACACGTTTCCCGAGCAGGAGCACCCGATCCGTCGGCGCGGGCGCGTCGAAATAGCTGGTAGCGAGGGAACGAGCGTCGAGGTCGTCGACATCGGGCCCGATTCCGTGGTCATCAAGCGCGGCAAGCGCGCCAATATCGAGCATCCCACAGCTTTGCGCGCGGCGGCACCGCTCGAGGCCAAGCATCAGGAGGAGCGCCTGCTTGCCATTGCGGAAGCCATCATCAGCCATGGCTTTGAAGCTGCCCCTTACCAAGCCGCCAAGCAGTTGCTCACCCGCAGCGCACCCAGCTGCGGGCAAGCGCCAGGTGAAGTATTGATCGAAGCAAGTGAAGACGTGGTCGAAGCGGTCAAGCGCCTGTGTCTCGCGCTCGAAGGATCCGTGCTGCCGATTCAGGGGCCGCCCGGAGCCGGCAAGACGTACTGCGCCAAAGAAGCCATCCTAGCATTGGTGCAGGCGGGCAAGAAGGTTGGCGTTACTGCCAACAGTCACCAGGTGATCCTCGGAGTGCTGAAAAAAGTGCACGATTCGGCGGTGGCCGCCGGGTTGCCCGTTCACATCCAGCACATCGGAAAGGCCGACGAGTACCAGGACGACGACCTGCCGTTTCCCGTCGACGAGCACGAGCGCGTGCTCGCACGCCTGCAAGCCGGTGAGGCACAGGTCGTGGGCGGCACCGCTTTTGCTTGGACGCGACCGGAGTTTGCACGCAGCGTGGACGTGCTGTTCGTGGACGAAGCCGGGCAGATGTCGCTGGCTAATGCCGTTGCGGTGTCAGCGGCCGCCGACAGTCTGGTGCTGGTGGGCGATCCGGCCCAGCTCGATCAACCGCAGAAAGGCGTTCACCCCCAGGCGGCCGAAGCGTCTGCGCTGGCTCACTTTCTGGGTACGGCCGCCACGATGCCGGCTCACTTGGGCGTGTTCTTGCCGCAAACTCGCCGCCTGCACCCCGCCATTTGCGCGTTCACCTCCGCGATGTTTTACGACGGCAAGCTGCGTCCGCTACCTGGGCTCGAGCTGCAGCGCATCAACGCGGCGCCGTCCGCCCACGGCTCGTCGCCCTTTGACGGCGCGGGCTTGCGCTACGTGCCCGTCTGTCATGCCGGCAATCGCAATCGCAGTGACGAGGAAGTGGAGCAGGTTGAACGCATCGTGAAGGAGCTCTTGTCCGGCAGCACGACGTTCTCCACCCGCAACCAGGACGGCGCGCTAGTCACCCGTCCGCTCACCTCTGCAGACGTCCTCGTCATCGCGCCCTACAATGCTCAAGTCGCCGCTCTGCGCCACCGCTTACCGGCCAACGTTGCCGTCGGCACGGTGGACAAGTTCCAAGGCAAGGAGGCCCCCGTCGTCATCTTCTCGATGACGACCTCGAGCGGCGATGACGCGCCGCGCGGCCTCGAGTTCCTCTATAGCCTCAACCGCCTCAACGTCGCCACCTCCCGCGCTCAGGCACTCGTCATTCTCGTTGCCAGCCCCGAGCTCACCAACGTCCGCTGCCGCACGCCGCGACAACTGGTGTTGGTGAACGCCCTGTGCCGATTCATCGAGGAGGCAGGGAGAGGGTAAAGCGCGTGCAGCCAGCGCGAGTTACGTGCCGATCTTGTGACGCACTGCCTCCACGAAACGCTCGATATCGCCCAGATGGTTCGAAAGCACGTCACGCAGCACGTTCAAGTCTACGGCGGTATACCCATGGACTAAAACATTCCTGAAGCCAACGGCTAGGCGCAGCGCTTCGGACAGCTCTGGGTCGAGCCAGCCGGCGTTCCGGAGCAACCCAAGCAATTCTTGGTTCGTGCGCGGCTCCCCCAGTCTCTGATCTGAAACGACATGTGACGCCACATCTTGAACCGCCTGAATGCACACTTGGACCGTATGCTCGACGAACCGTCGTTCTTTGATGTCAGTATCGATGCGCTCGGGGTGTGCGAGTGTGCGCAGTTCTTGAAGGCACGTTTCGATGAACGCGAGCTTTTTGAAAAGCAACTCCGTATCCGTCACACGGCCCTCCGTCGATAGCGGTCGAGCACGGGCTTGAGGTCGAAGTACCTGTTGCGGGAAGTGACTTCGAATCGGACCCGCTGTGAAGGGTTGTTGTCGAGCACGATGCACTGCGCCCGCAAAACGCGATGCACCAGATCAACGGGGGCGGTGTTCATCACGACGACCTGCACGGTCCTGCCCAAGCGCTCACTGAGCTCGGCCTCATCGCGAAACGGTTGCGCCACGAGCGTGGACGCTGGGGCTTCGGTGTAGAGCACCCCTACGTCCACGTCGCTATCGACCCGAGCCGTGCCGCTCGCCTGGCTGCCGAAGAGATAGACCGTGCTTACGTCTGGCCGCTCCCGGTAGTAGCGCTCCAGCGTTTCCATGATCGATAGACGCTCCACGCCGAACCCATATCACAGGCGGCTGCGGTGTTCACGTGCCTTGGCGTAAAGCTTCGGTGTGCCGGTGGGGGCGGTATACTAGCTATCCCGCGTCCGCGACGGGCACAGACGCTTCCCCCGCGGCATCCGGGACCTCTGCATCGGGGAC
>CAZNZA010000121.1:0-4677 GCA_964577325.1 uncultured Polyangiaceae bacterium | reverse complement strand
GTCGGGTACGTCTGCGTCGGGAACCATCGCGTCGGGTACGTCTGCGTCGGGCGGTGCGCCGGCATCTGAACACAGGGAGACGCCATTCGGTGGCGCCGCATGCCCGTACTCGAAGCACTCGGTGGGTACGTCACCACCACAGCTGCCAGAGCCCGTGTCGCCCAAGAACTTCCAGCCGGCGATCTCACCAGACGCCTCGTCGTAGAAGGCCATGAACGTGTCCCCAGCACCGAACGCACGCTTGAGGATCAGGTAGCCACAGCCCTCACCCGCGTAGGCGCTCTCGTGCACGAACTCGTTGCACGTGCTGAACTCGGACCGGGCTACTGAATAGTCTACGAGAGAATAGTCGGTACAGCCGAACTCTGTGCATTCAGCCTCGCTGAGAGGATCGCACTGAGCGAAACCACCATCAGGAGCAACATCGGCATCGGGCAGGTTATCCGAGAGCCCTCCGTCATCGTCTGGCATCGAACTCGACGTGTCTGAGGTATCCGTTTCCGCACTCGTCGTGTCCGTGCCAGAGCTAGTTTCCGAGCCGCCTGACGTCCCATTGGACGTCGACGAAACGTCGGTATCCGCGTGCGACGTGTCAGATGCATTGCCCGCGTCGCCGTCCCCTCCGGTCGATGCATCAGGCTCAACGTCCACATGTGGCGTGGGATCCGAAGAACAACCAACGAGCAAGCCTACGACTGTCAAGATTCGATACATGATATTCCCTTCAATATTGGCCCTCCTTTCACTACACGCGAGCCGACGAGGTGCGTTTGAAACAGGAGCGCGAGCGGACTCAAGTACGTTGTAGCAAACGACGTACCACGATAGTCAAGGTGATGGGGTCGCTGAAGCGCCCCACACTTGTGCGCCGCTTCAGGCGTTGAGCATCCGAGTTGTGCCAATCCGTGCCACGCTACCTCGCAGTCGCCCCCCCGGGATCAGGTGCGGATAGAAGACATGAAGCGGGTAAACGGCTGGCCCCCACGCGGTGTCGATGGCGGCGACGGAGTACCGCTGGCTGAGCATGAAGGTCAGGCGTCCGCTCTCTGAGTGCGGCGTCAGACACTTCGTTGTCGTGCACTTTTCCGTGCTGCGCCGAAAAAGCCCGGCGCACCGCGCTTCTCCAATATGGGACGGTCATGGGGGGCATTGTAGGAGGGGGACGTTTTGTTCGTGGGACGCTCGAGGAAGAACAGGGAAAGAGGCCAAACGTGAACAAGCACTTGAACCGAAGGCTGTTTTTGCGGGGGTTGGGTGGCGCCGCGGTGGCTGCGCCCTTCTTGAGCTCGCTCGGCGGGCGATCCATGCTCGGGCAGGCAGCATCAGAGGTGACTCCCAGGCGCCTGATCGTGATGTTTACCCATCACGGGTGCCTGACCGACCGGTGGTTTCCGACCACTGCCCACGGCACGCTCCGGGGCAACGATTTGACGGGCACCAGTCTCGAGGCCTTGTCTCCTCACGCGAGCAAGCTGTTGGTGCCTCGGGGGATCCGGGCGATGAACGAGTGGGGTTTGACGGCGACGCTGGGCCAAGGCAACGGCGCGCATGTTCAGACGGTGGGCAGCTACTTCACCTGCGCACCGGTGACTCCCCACGCGCCCGATCCGTCGACCGCTACTTTCGCTCAAAGGTTGGAGGCCATGCCCACGGCACCATCTCTCGACCACGTGTGTGCGCGTCAAGTGAGTCCGAATGGGCAACCGTTGCTGCTGCGCGTCGGCGGCGCGACGGACTCGCCCTCCACGGCTATCTCCTACTCCGCAGCAGAAGTGCCGTACGCTGGGGTGGGTGGCCTTGCCGAAGCCATGGCCAGTATAGTTGGGCTAACGCCAGCGGAAACTTTTCACGCCCTGCGTAGCCAGAACGTCGTCGATCTCGTCAAAGATGATCTCGCGACGCTACGAAGCGCCGACATGAGCATGAGCGACAAGCGCAAGCTGGAAGCCTGGGCCGAGCTTTTGCACCAAGCCAGCGCTGCCGTAGCTAAGGGCAATTGCACCCCGGAACTTGCCGCGGCCCTTGGCCTTTCCGAGGCGAACATCGCGGCTCACGGCGGCACGTCTAGCGACCCGGTGGCGACCAAGGTCACTGATGAGTTGGACGGTGCGGACCTGTACTCGAACCTGGCGGTGCTTGCGGCCGTGTGTGATCACAGCCGCGTCATCGTGCTCAAGTATCCCGCCAACCACCGCTTCTCGGCGCTCGACATAGCCATGGACGCAGATTCGTTGGCGCATCGTGTAGGGTCGGCAGAGATTGGCGGGAGTTGCGTGGAAAATGTAAACGAACAACTCGAGACCATCGATCGCTACTACGCTCAGAAGTTCGCGCACCTGGTCGCCCAGCTCGATGCCTTCGAAGAGGGAGAGGGAACGCTGCTCGACAACACGGCGACGGTTTGGTTTCAGGAGTTCTCCGACGGCTCCGCCTTCAACTTGAACAACATGCCGATAATCCAGGCCGGCAGCTGTGGTGGGTACTTCAAAACCGGCCAAGCCGTAAACTTGCATGACGGCGAACCTGAACTGCATCGGGGCAACAGTACAGCCGCTTGTGGGGCCGGAATCGACCCGGAAGACTTCAAATCCGCTGGGACTCCCGCAGAGATCGGCAATGCCCCCATCAACAAGTATTACTGTAACCTGATGAACGCGATTGGCGTCAGGGCAGGGACGGACGGGTTTGCCGAAGCGGGGGGCACGCAAGAGGTCACTCACTACGGCATCTATGACGACACGACCGACTTTGCGAGCGGCGGACAGAACCCGCCCCGCATCAACAACCCAGGCGGTTTCGCCGAATTGCGGGCCAACTCTTGATGCCGGGAGCAAGACGCCAATGAAAAGAACGACGATGAGTGCGATGTTGGTGGGCCTGCTCGGCTCGGCATGCTCTGCAGCGACGGATATCGACGGTCGCCCGGGGGGCGGCGGTCAGGGAGACGCCGGCGCGGCGGATACCGGTGAGACAAATGCATCCGGAGTCCAAACCACGCAGGACGCCGGGGGCGGGACGGGCGATGAGTCGGACGAGAGCAACGCGACGACGGACGCGAGCGATTCCAACCAATCCGACGTCGGAGGCGACGTCGACACCACCAGCACGTCGGACCCCGACGCTGGCATGGACCCCATAGCTCCGCCCGAAGAAGCGTGTTCACCTGGCATCCCACCAACTAGCCAAATCCCACGGCTGTCGAACCATCAGTACGACGCCGTTGTCCGGGACTTGCTCGGGGTAACCACGGTCACTGACGCCGAGGTACGGCCGTCCAGCTTGTTGGCTCCAGACGACCAGGGTCCCATGAGCGATCACGCCTGGGCTGCTTACTTGAATCTGGCAGAGCAAATAGCGGGGGAAGTCATGGCTGGTCCTCTGCGGGTTCACTTCATGAGCTGTGAGCCGGCAGAGGAAGGCTGTCTAGAGACAACCATCGAAAGCTTCGGACGCAAGGCATTTCGCCGTCCGTTGACCGCCGAAGAGGTGGCGCGCTTCATGCGGTTCGACGCCGTGGAGCCGAAGGGAACGGCGGACGAAGTGGCTGAAGCGGTGCTGCTCGCTTTTCTCGTATCGCCATCGTTCATTCTGCTTCCCGAACTGTCAGCTGACGCGGACCCGACTACCGGTGCTTTCGCTCTGTCCGACTA
The DNA here is from genome assembly GCA_964577325.1 of uncultured Polyangiaceae bacterium. Classification (GTDB taxonomy): domain Bacteria; phylum Myxococcota_A; class Polyangia; order Polyangiales; family Polyangiaceae; genus SZUA-265. The sequence continues at coordinate 1,027 of CAZNZA010000121.1, read as the reverse complement.
CGAAGTCGCCACGCGCCTATCGCTTTTGATATGGGGAGGGCTGCCCGACGATGTGCTGAATCAAGCTGCCGACGGTGGTGAACTGCGCACCGCTGAGCAAGTCTTGGCGCAAGCGGAGCGCATGATCGAGGACAGGGAGCGGACGGCTCCACAACTCATCGCCGCTCACCGTGCCTATGCCCGCGTCGGTCCGGACTCGCGCTGGGGGGTGATAGATCACGACCCGGACCTGTATCCGGCGCCGGCATCGAAGGATGACGTAAATGCGACGATGATGGCGGAGCTTGACGCCTTCTTCGAAGAAGTCGCGTACGAAGGCAGCTACGCCGACCTGTTCACTAGCAACGCGGCATTCGTCAACGCCGCAACCGCCCCCATCTACGGCCTGGACGCGTCGACGTTCGGTTCGGAGCTCGTGCGGGTAGAACTCGACGCCAGCGACAGACCGGGGTTTTTGACCCGTCTCGCCTTTCTGAGCTCCCACTCTCTGTTCGGCGCCACTTCACCCATCATACGCGGCGCGTACATCTTGAGGAACATCCTCGACGTCGACATTCCCGCCCCTCCGGCAAACGTCAGTCCCACCCCGATGCCCCCCGGAATGTATGCCACCAACCGGGAGTACGTGGAGGCGCTGACTGGGAGCCCTCAATGTGCCGCCTGTCACCGCATCATCAATCCGCCCGGTTTCGTGCTCGAAGCTTACGATGCTATCGGCGCGCTGCAAACGCAGGATGCGATGGGCGGGCCCATCGATCCGGTGGCCGACGTCATGCTGGCTACAGATGAAGTGCAGACAATGCGTTCCCCCCTCGAACTGATGGCGGCCATTGCTCAATCGCGGGTCGCCCAACGCCGTTACGCGCGAGAATGGGTGTCGTTCGCCACGCAACGAAGCCCCAACCCGAACGACGAGTGCGTGGTCGAAACCCTGAGTGAAAAGCTCAGCGACGACGACTACGTCATCAAGCGCATTCCCGTCGAGTTGACCCAAGCCGACTTCTTCAGGTGGCGTACGCGGGATTGA
>CAZNZA010000120.1:4651-16626 GCA_964577325.1 uncultured Polyangiaceae bacterium | reverse complement strand
CAGGCTCCAACGGGTGTGCAATCCGACGATGCATAGGCCGGCGGCGATGTTGAGTAACGTATGGATCGTGCCAAGAAACGGACCCAACGCGACCAGCACTGGTGGTAGCCACTGTAATCCCTGAGGCGCAATGAGCAGTGCAGGATCCTCCAGTGCTAACCTGCGCGCGAGGTAGGGCTCTGGCGAGATCAGGATCAGCGCTCCGACCACGATCCGCAGCAAGGCAAGCGGCACGCTCGAACGTGGCCGTAGCCAGTGCACTCGGAGGCGCTGTAGCGTGTCGCGTCTGCGCTGCCCGTTCACGGGCTCTGCAAGCGCATGTCGCACGCGAGCGGAATGCGACGTTGCCGCAGCGGCGCGAGTACATCCCGCTGTAGAGCGGTGCGCGCCGCTTGCAAGTAGTCGTCGGTTTGCATCCAGCCCAACACATCTCCGTCGTGAGGGGCTGACGGCGGCCGAGTCGCGAGGTCCGTCCACTGACGCTCGAGGAAACGCAGGGCGATGTCCGCCTGCTTGCCCAAGTGCTGCCGGTCGCTTTCGGTAAGCTGGGCTTCCGCCCAATCGAGGACGGTGAACCCAAATACGCCATGAGCCGCTTCGTCCTTGACGATGCGACCCAACACGGCCCTAGGCAGCGGGTGTTTCGAGTGGTGCCACGTGGCGCGTAAGAGCGGGATGGAAATGGCTTCGCCCACACAGAAGAAGCGCACTGCCAATTCACACAGGCGCAGCAAGGGGCGGTGAGAAGGGTTGGAATCGAGAACGACTTGGTCCGGATCGAAACGGATCTCAGTACCTCCTCCGCACTCCTCGGCCATACGCGCGCACAGCTCGACATGCACCATCTCGTCGAGAGGGAATCGACACGCTACGGCGATCAGATCGAGCGGTGCTTGCGCCTCCATGAGCGCCCGCAGCGTCGCTGTGCACGCGATACCGGTGCGGTACTCCTGGTAAGCCGCTCCCGTCCATGCCCGGCGCGCTTGCACCAGTTCTTGTGGACTGGACGCCGACAAATCGAGCGTCCCCCAAGGCATGGCGTCCACCTCCGGGCGCATACGGCGGTAACGCTTCTCGGTGGGCCCCCCCAAAAGCTCGAGCTCGAACAATTCACCTGCCGATGTCGGAGACCCCCCCGTGGTGAGAACGCTGCTGGCGGAGTTGAGCGCCGGAGGGGCGGTGGTGGCGGAGTCTTCTTCGTTCACGTGTTTACCTCTAGTCGTCACGAACCGCCATTACGGTACTTTTGGTTCAATGGCAGCGTCCGCGGCCGTGGTGTCGACGGCCGGAAAGCCGCCACCGTCTGCAATGCCCGCGTCCCTGGGTCCTGGAACGACCCCATCCTCGGAGGTGATTTGGCCTGAATCCGCACCCGCCTCGACGGGAGGAGGCGCGACTAGATTGCCAGACGTGGCATACCCCGCGTCGACGAGCTCGGGCGTTGGGGGTGAGGTTACCGTCGGATCGGGGTAGGGCGGTGGAGCCACTAAGTTACCGGACGTCGACCAGCCCGGATCGGGATCGACGGTCGGCGGCGTGGTCGTCAGATCCGGCTGAGGTGGGGGAGCCACCAGGTTGCCGGACGTCGACCAGCCCGGATCGGGATCGACGGTCGGCGGCGTGGTCGTCGGATCCGGCTGAGGTGGGGGAGCCACCAGGTTGCCGGACGTCGACCAGCCGGGGTCGGGGTGCGGGTCTGGGGGAGCCACCACATGGTCCGGATCTCCGCGGTCGGACGTCCTCGCGCCACAGCCAATCACGTAACTGACCGTGGCCACACCTACAGCTGCCTTGAGCAGCTTACGCGGCTTCCATTCGTTCATAGCGGACACGCATTCACGAAGCATGCCGTAGCGACGCTCGACGTCCGTCGCGGCTCCAGGCTCAGCGATGACTGATCCGCTTCGGGAAGCGCGCCAGAATGTGCCAAACGGCAAGGCGCAGAAGTCGCAGTTGGCTTGCTCATTCTGGCGCAGTCGTGCCCTGGCTTCGAGGTCCAACATCCCAGGATACCGAGCTGGGTGTACCCCCTCAAAACCCCGGCACTTTGCCGACCAGGCTTTGGTCCCAGGGGGGTGGGTCGCACAGCTCGTCACACAGAAAGTCGACCATCGCCCGCACTTTGGATGACAATTGTCTCACCGAAGGAAACACCGCGTAGATGGACGTGGCTTCGAACTCGTATTCCGGGAGAACGCGCACGAGTTCCCCCGAAAGCAGTGCCGGTGCAACCAGCAAGGTGGCGCCGAAGGTCATGCCGACTCCTTGTTTGGCGGCCGTCGCCAAGAGATCGATGTTGTTCGACGCCACCCGGCCGTTGACGGACACCGTCAACGGTCCGCTTGGTCCGTGCAAGCGCCACTCCCTTGGGCGCAGGAAGCCGGTGAACAGCAAGCATTCGTGGTCGGTGAGCTGGTCGGGATGTTGCGGCGTGCCGTGCTGCTTCAGGTAATCGGGGGAGGCAACGACGATGCGCCGGTTGGTGCACAGTTTGCGCGCGATGAGGCGCGAGTCGGGCAGTGTTCCGGCTCGAATGGCGAGATCCATGCCCTCTTCGACCAAGTCGACGAAGCGGTCCATCAGGTGCATCTCTACGCTCAGCTCCGGGTGCCGGGACACGAGCTTGCCAATCAGCGGATTGAGGTGCAGTTGTCCGAACACGACCGGGGCCGTCACCCTGAGTTTTCCTTTGGGACGCACCACCGTTTGTTGTAGTTCGGCTTCGGCCTCTGAAAGATCAGCGATCACCTGCAGGGTGCGGGCGTGAAACAGCGAACCGCCCTCGGTCAGTGACAGACGCCGCGTGGTGCGCTGGATCAGCCGCACGCCGAGCCGTTCTTCCATGCGTGTGATGACGCGACTGATCCCCGATGGGGTCAGTCCGAGCTCGCGGGCGGCCTTGGCGTAGCTCGCGTGTTTGACGACGGCATGGAAGACGAGTAGTTCCTGTGTCTCGGTCCCGACCACGACCTAATTGTAGCCGGCTAAGTTACTCGGACGCCATCGAGATCGGGGGGTTGGCGAACATGCTTCTGTGGCTGGGTTCGATCTTCGCTTGCCCGTTCACTTGAACGGGTTATGGGCATCGATTCCGCTGCGATCGGGCTTTTCACGAGGAGCAAGTCGTTGATCGAATACGTCGCGGGTTGGCGCGGCGAGTCTGGTCGACCCTGCCGGTGCCACATCGGCGTGCGTGCGTTCACGCTCGGCGTCATGCGCGGGCGGCGGTGTTGGTTCTGAACGGGCTCCGGAACGGCGTCTCTTCTGTCGCGTCGTGCTCTCCACGGCGTCTTCCGCGCTTCCTGCGCCTTCCGGCTGGCTGCCGCTTGAAGGTTCGGTCTGCGCGCTGTCAATGGCTGAAGCCGTGATTGCCTTGTCTCGCAGTTCGGCTGAGCCGGACGGTTGCACGGTAATCGAGTGAGACGCGGCGACGGCCGGAGACGCGGTGGGCCCCGCATTGGCTTCGGCGGCTTGTGCCGGCGGCGGCTCATGCAACGCTGCCGGTGCGTTGCTGTCCGCGGCGCCGCCCTGCAAAAGGGCGATCAGGCCGACCAAGAGTACGCAGGTTCCCGCGAACACCTTCAACAGCCTGTGCTTAGAACGGTGCACTTGTGGCACTACAAGCGGTATGGTCTTCGAGCTGATGGACTCGATGAGTGTCGACAAATCCGCTACCGTCGTGACGTCCTCGTGTCCTGCTGCGCGCTCGAGGGTTCCTGAGACCGCAGGACTACTGTCGCGACGCAGGCTATCGCTGATCAGCTGATGGACGCGTGCCCGCTCTGAGTCGAACTCTGCTCGCATGAACTGGGCAAGTTCGCTGGCTTCGAAAGGTGGCCCCGATTTGGCGAGATAGGCGGTCAGAGCGGAGCGGAAGTCGTGCGCCGTAGCAAAACGTCGATCGGGGTCCAACGCCAAGGCGCGAGTACAGATTGCTGCAAGTTCGCGGTCGACGTTGGGCAACACGCGAGTCAGCTTCGGCTCCTTGCCGGACAGGCGCGCCTCGATGATCTCGCGGTCCGACTTGAGGCCAGCCGTGTAACGACGATTGGCCAGTGCTTCCCACATCAGCACGCCCGCCGCGAATACGTCTGCACGTCTGTCGATCGGTCCCCCTGTCAATTGTTCGGGTGCGGCGTAGCGCATCTTGCCCTGAAAGCCAGAGCTCTTCGACAACGACTCAGCCACCCTGGCGACACCAAAGTCGACGAGTTTGACTTGGCCGTCGTACGTAATGAACACGTTGCCGAAGCTGACGTCGCAGTGCACGACGTCCAGGTGTGTCCCGTCGTAGTCATTGAGTTCGTGGGCGTAGTGCAACCCCGCCAGGGTCTCGCACAGGATCTGCAGTCTGAGCCGCGGCGGGCTAGGACGAGCGATAACCTGGGTAAAGGTTTGCCCGTCCAGAAACTCCATCGACATGAAGTAGCGGTCACCGACTTGTCCGGCTTCCAACGTGTGAACGATGTTGGCGTGGTTGAGGCGCGCCGCAAGCCTGACCTCTCGTAGGAACAGCGCAACCAGTTCGTGGTTGAGCGACAATTCGGGCCGTAGCTCTTTGAGCACGACCAGCTTTTCAAACTCGTCCATGCCGGCGGTGACCGCCAGGTGAATAGCCCCCATTCCGCCCTGGCCAAGCTGGGCCAGGATGCGGTAGCGCCCGAGCTGCTGAGTCCGACTTGAAACCGGGGTAGGCTCTTTTGCGTGGGCGTTCATAGGGATTCATCCAAACTTTGAGGATCGCGACCCGCAATTGGCCTTTGCGTGGCTCAGAATTGAGCACGCACTACGGCGTGGTCCCGTGACAGATCAAAGCGAAGGCCGCCCGTATCAGTGGCGTGGTAGTCCTTCGGTGGGTCAAGCAGAAAATACAAACTCAGTCCTGCCGTCACGATTGCTCCCACCGTCATTACGTCAGAGACGGTTGCGAAAGTCTTGCCCTCGGTGCGCAGTGTGTCTACCCGATCGCGATCCGCGGGAAATTCGTTGAACGCCGTTTCGAGATCGCTCTCGCGTTCGCTGGCGAGGTAACCGAACGTGCCTGCGCCGCCCGCGAGCAGCACGGCACCCGCCAGCGTGACTCCAAACGCCGTGTAGTTGCGCGAGAGTTGGAAGCGTGGGGGCTCATTGATGTGTGCCGCAGTCCCCGTAGGACCCACGGAAGTCTGAACTGTTGCAGTCTGCACATTCAGGTTGAGTGTGAGCTGGGGTGAATCTCCGGCCGCCAACTTCAGTGTTCGGTGGACAGGGTGGTACCCGGGTTTTTCGAGACGCAGCTCCCAGGTTCCTGGATCGAGCGCAATGGGTTCGCTCGAGGGTAGCGTTCCAACTACTTTGCCGTTGAGCGACAGCTCCGCCCCCGCTACGTTGCTCCGCACGGTCAAGTTCGCGATGCGCGCGCGCAGCACCTCGAGCTCTTGCTCTGCTTGCGTGCGACGTGCTTTGGACAGCTCATCGCCGCCCTCTTCGAGGTATCGCTCGTATGCGCGAACGCCTTCTACGTAGTGGTTCTGTTCGACGTGCACGCGAGCGATGTTGAACAGCACTCGATAATCGGAAATGAGCTCGTAGGCGCGCTCGAACTCGACCAGAGCGGCGTCGAGCGCGCCAGCGTTGTAAAACTCCACGCCGCGATCGAAGCGCATGGCTGCCTCGGTTCTCTGCGGTGAGGCATCTTGCTCTTGAGCCAGCGCAGCTTGTGGGAATGCGGAAAGCAGCCCCAGGCTCATCAGGATAGCAAATAGGCGCATATCAGTTCTCTTGAGCCTGTCACTCGGACTCAGTTGCTCATGCTTTCCATAACGGGCTGAAAGTGAATGACGCTAATGGTTGAGCTACGCACGATCACGCTCAGCGTGGTCAACTCTTGGCCCCGCGACGTTTCGATCGTAACCGTGGCATTACCCGTGCGAAAATTCAGATAGCCGCCGGAACCGTCCTCCGTGGTGGCGTTCAGGTTCGCCTGGGGCACACCATCGAGCACGTAGTACGGTATCGCCTGCTCGTCGGCGCGTGGGGCTTCCAAGGCGACGTCCGGAGCTTCACCCAAACAACTCACGGACGACATCACGATGTGCCCACGCTCGGGATCGGGCGCGGCGCCGACTGCTTGAGCAAGGCCGGCGATGACCTGAACCGGGGAGAGCGTTACCGCGAGCAAGGTCGTTTCTTCCGCGAGCAACTTGGGCAGAAAGTTCATCTGCGGGAAAAATTCATCAAGCTTTATGTCTAAGTAACCGGTGAAGTCCGGTTCAAGCTCCAACGTCAGCAGACCCGCTTCGTCGGTCATCAGAGATGCCGTGGGGGCCGTGCATTCCGTATCCACGATGTTGCAGAGCAAGACGGGCACGAAAGGCAGCGGATCGCCGAAGATGGTGGTCACGGGCACGACACGGGTGAGCGTGGCCGTTGCGGGGCTGGGTTGGTTTTTCAAGCACGCCCACCGGTCGACGCAACCGCCCTTGACGCACGGGCCCGCTGGGCATTCGTCGTCCTCACGACACTCCGGGCCTTCTTCGCAGAACCCGTCGATACATTCGGCGTTGTTGAACGCGCCACCGCGCTCGCGGCAATCACGGTCTGCGGCGCACTGCTTGCCGTCGAAGTCAAGCGTGAAGCTGCAAGACTGCACGCACACCGATCCCATGACGACACCGAACGCGGCGCAAGCAAAGTTCAATACCTTGGCTAAGCCCAAAGACTTCATCTCCTAAAAACACTGTTCGTGGCGCCTCGCAACAACAAGGCGCCACGAAGACTTTCACGCCGCTCGCTTCGTTGTCCACAACTCATCAGAGGTCCCGCCTGGTTCGATAAGTGATGTGCACCCACGACGGCCCATGGGTGGTCACGCCGTTCACAACCATCCATACTCGTGCCTACGACACGAAGCGAGCGCGCCCTTAACTAAAAATGGTGGGCACGAGCCGCTCGTTGAACCGCCAAATCAGCGAGGAGTCGTGGGTCTGGAAGGTCGCACCGGTATAGAAGGTGTTGCGGTAGCCCTGCAGTGCGTTGATTCGGGCGTGGAAGCCCCTCGCCACTTGCGCGGAGCTTGCCATTAGCTCGAACGGTGAGTGGTTCTTGAAGGTCGCGAAGCCTTCGAAACGAACAGGAAACGGCCCCCGCCTGCCGATGCGTCGAATGTCTTGCCTGATCGCGCGCTGGACCTGATGTTCGCCGAGTAAAACGGAGCTGCCGTACTTGACGTTCCACAGATCGGGCGCCCCAGTCGGATTGAGCCCGTAAACTCCCGGCAGGGGTGGCAGATGATAAGGCGTATCTGTACCGACGTTTTGCAAGCTGGCAGCGGCGGGCAAGCCCGACAGCCTAACGACACCTGTAGAGTAGTGATTGGCCCGAAAGGCCCTGAACAACGCCAGCTCTTGTCGATCGAAATCGAAGGGCGCGAAGCTCTCTGGGCTTGGGGGAAACGCGACTAACAGCTTCTTGCACTCGACGACCATGGGCCCATCGGGGGAATAGACATGAACCTCTACGGGATAACGACCACGATGCTTGCGCTGTACGCAGGTTACCACGGAGTGGTAGATCACATCCTCCGCCAGCTCCGCCGCTGCCGCGTCGTACAACGTTGCCACGCCGCTTGGGATCGTGACAAACCCGACGCCCAAGATCGAATCGACCACCGCTGCGCTGAAGTTCTTGAGCACATAAAGAGCTGGGTTCGAAAGCACGTCGCCCAAGCCCTGCCCAAACTGGAAGAGCGTTGGGACCAATGCCTGCAGGGAATACTTCTCGATGAACGCTGACAGCGGCATGGCGAGATCTTCGGGCACCGGGTCAGGCAGCTCGAACCCGTCATCCAAGTACGGGAATTGGGTGGCCAGGATCTGTCTATAGGCGAACAGCGCGGCGCCAGTCTCGTCTTGGCTGGGGGGGACGTAGCCCTCAACCTCGGTGCCCGTCGTGAAATCAACGTAGTGGGGAGCCGAGCCCGACATCCCGAATGGTGCCGTGACGACGCCGAAACGGGCGAAGTAACTGCGAACCAACTCAACGTCCTCGAAGACGATGACGCCGATGTTAATGGGCACCCCTGAGTCAGGATCGACGTAGGTTTGGGCGTGACCTCCCAAGCGACCCGAGCGCTCGATCACCGCGACACTCGAACCCTGATCTTGCAAGCGCAGCGCCGCGTGAGTGCCCGCGCTGCCACCGCCAACTACGCACACATCACGCCGCAAACGCCCAGGCCTCCGACCTCTGGCCTGGGCCGCACCCGTGAGCGTAGTGAGCAGCGAGCCACCCGCCAAGCTCAGAACTTGTCGACGACGAATGTTCATGATTCCTTTTCCCGATGGATCGCCTTCAGGTTACCACCGTTGTTGAGCGGTACCCAGCGCACCCTCTAGCCCGAGCGAGCCGTAGCATAACGTATCGCTACTGGCCCATCAAGGCACGACGGAGCAGGTCGATCATCTTTTCGGCAAAACGGTAAGCCCTTCGCACACACCGGAGCAGTGAGCGCAGCGCTGCACCTGCGTCCAAACTGTCGAAAGGAAACACCTCGGGCTCTGGAGACGCGCGCGGTGGGATGCGCATGTTAGCCTAGAGGTGTGGTCTAGATCGATCTTTTCCGAAAGTTTTCATGACACCTCAGAGAGAGTGTTTGCCAGGCGTATTGCCCTTCGACAAGTGTCACCCATAGCCTCTGGGACTATGTTGGGTGGTCACTTCTGGGCATGCCGAGCATGACGTCGACGAAGTCGCTGCAGCGCCTCCCAATCCCAACCCCGACTGAAGACCGCTGCTGCCTTCGCACATCAGCGCTTGACTGGCGAAGGAGAAGCCGCGCCACGTTTGCGTGTGTGCGGTAACTTTATGCGCCGCATTGGTCGTCATCACGCAGCGTCGGCTGAGCTGATTCTCGAACAAGCCACTTTGAATCGAGGGAACGCACCGGCACGTCCTCAGCCGCCTTCGCGAACTGCACGCAAGAGCTACCGACGACCTCAAAGCGAAGATGGGGAGGACAAAAATCTCCCTCCCTCTTTTCGGGTCTCCGCGCTGTGTCCGTGTCGGAAAATTGGGGAGCGAGCCGGGAGGACATTCTTACCCTTCCCCCTGCTGCACGCGGCTCCGCTATGCTGCTGTGCGTCCAATCGCGACATGTAGAGATCGCTCCGACCAGTAACTTGTCGCACACATCCAGGAAACCATGCTGCCGAAACACCCATCCAACGCTCGAGCCCTGCTCGCCACGTTCATCTGCATGTTCTCCGTGAGCTGTAGCGACGGAGGCGAGACCACCTCGAACACGTTAGCGCCCGGTCCGACCGGCTCGCAACCGCTGCCTAGCCCATCGGGCGCCAACTCTGCACCCGGCGGCACGCCCTCGAACGGCGCACCGGCCCCGGGCGTCAGCCCGTCGAGCGGCGTTTCAGTGCCAGCGCCGTCCATGACCATGACGGAGCCAGCACCTACCACGGCGCCCAGCACGACCAGGCCAGATCCCACCGCCAGCGTCACTCCGACCGTCGATCCCACCGACACCACGGACGCACCAGCAATCCCGTCGTCTACCGATACCGGAACGACCACTGACGATCCGAACGTGACCGACGATCCACCCGTGGATCCCGATGGCGGATCAGAGGTTGAGCCGTCAGGTTCCGGAGGCGACGCCGACGCGGGTGGCGTTCCTACCTCCGACCCTAGCCCCACGGTCACTTGCCCCGGCACGGTGTTGCAGCCAGGGAACTCGACGCGCAGCATCCAGGCCGGCGGCAACTCTCGCGAGTTCGTGCTGGATGTCCCGAACGCCTACGATGGGCAGAGCGCAGTCCCGCTGATCATCGACTTTCACGGGCTCGGGGGGAACGGATCGAGTCAACGACAGAGCTCTCCCTACCGGCAGGCAACGGGGAGCGAAGGGGTGATCATGGCCTTCCCCACGGGCCTTGCCGGTCCCTCTGGTAACGCCTGGAACGTCGGTCCCTGCTGTGTCGACGGCACGGACGACGTCGAGTTCGCACGCGCCCTGGTTGAAGACGTCGCGTCGATCGCCTGCATCGATCCCAAGCGTGTGTATGCCGTAGGTTTCTCCATGGGCGGCGGCCTGTCCCATTACCTTGCCTGCCATGCGGCGGACGTGTTCGCAGCGGTGGCCCCGGCGGCCTTCGACCTCGCTGAAGAGAACCAAGGCGACTGCCAACCCTCCCGTCCCATTTCCGTGATGTCATTCCGCGGCACGAACGATCCCATCGTGCCCTATGAGGGTGGCTATTCTGCCGTCGTTCCAAACCATCCGATCACGTTCCTCGGCGCACAGAGTACGCTCACCAAGTGGGGAGAGATCAACGGCTGTAGCGGTGCACCCGCAGACATGGGCGACGGCTGCCAAGGCTTCTCCACCTGCGAGAGTGGCGTCGAGGTCGTGTTGTGCACCAAACAGGGTGGCAACCACGAGGCGGGCAATGCCAGCGTCGGGTGGCCATTTCTCAAGCGCCATACCATGCCCTAGCGCGCGTAGGCGCGTTGCAAGCCACGCCGGACGCAAGATCCGAGCGCTGCGATGGTCGCTGCTGTAAATATCAGAGGACTACAAGGAGAGACATGCGCCAAACGACCTATCGAATTGTGGCCCTTACGGCCTGCCTTGCAGCGTGTTCATCCGAACGTCCAGAGTTCGCCATAGCGGCGAACAAAGCCCCGGATGCCAGTGGTACGAGTGTTGACCTGGATGCAGAGGTGTCGTCAGAGGCTGACGTTGGGACCGGTGAGACTGAAAGCGCTGGGACCGGTGAGACGGATAGTAGTGGCCCGGGTGACGAAGGCACCTCGACTGGAGGTTCCGGGGGTGGCGGAACGACGAGCGCTAGCGGTGGGACCGATCCGGGCACGGATGGCGGCAAAGCGCAGCTCGCCGACGCAAGTGAGCGCGACCTCGCCACGGACGAACCAGGCACGGACGACGGAGGGACGGACGACCAAGCCACGGAGCCGAGCTGCACCGCCCCAGGTACGCACCTCTGTGGCAACGAGTGTGTGAGCGACACGTCGGCGGACAGTTGTGGCGACTCCTGCAAGCCGTGTCCGGCGCCGACCAATGGCGAAGCCACCTGCAACGACGGCAGTTGTGGCACCTCTTGTCCTGACGGGACGCATCTGTGCGGCTCTGCCTGCGTGGACAATGCGGACCCAGCCACCTGCGGTGGTTCATGCAGCCCCTGTTCAGCTCCCACCGGCGGTGAGGCGGACTGCGATGGGACGCAGTGCTTGCCACTCTGTCCCGATGGCATGAAGCTCTGCGAGGGCGCTTGCGTCTCCGAGTCGACGTTCTGCGCGGGCGAGGAAAAGGCGGACGGCGAGAGTTGTACCGAGGACTTCGAGTGCGCGAGCCTGAGTTGCGAGGACGGAGTCTGCTGCAACACAGCCTGCGACGGTCAGTGTGAGGCGTGCGACCTACCGGGTTCGATGGGGACGTGCTCGCCGTCCACGACGGCACGCGCCAGTGATCCCTGTGCCGGCGACGGCAGTTCCTGCAGCGGGTTCTGTGACGGCTCCGAAGCGCACCGGGACTCTTGCGTGTATCCCGCCAGCGGCACGCTTTGCGGGGCGAGCGCGAGCTGCAGTACCAGCACGAACCAGGCACGAACTGCGGAGACGTGCAATGGCACGGGCTTGTGCAGCGACGCCACGGTGACGAACTGCTCCCCCTACGCGTGCGACGGCAGCGTGTGCGACACCAGCTGTCCTTCCGGGGAGGGGGTGTGTGGTGGGTCATGTGTGAACATTCAAACCGACCCGAGTCACTGCGGAACGAGCTGCACGGCGTGTGGCCCCGGCACCCCTAAGTGCGTCAGTGGGAACTGCCGCGAGTGCACGTCGAACAGCGACTGCTCTTCGCCTGGCTCGGTCTGCGACTCGAACAATACCTGTGGGTGTCGGCAACCCAGCGCCACGAACCTCCTCCTCAATCCGGGCTTCGACAGCTCTTCGACGAATTGGGA
>CAZNZA010000120.1:0-4551 GCA_964577325.1 uncultured Polyangiaceae bacterium | reverse complement strand
ACTCGGGGTCGAGTTGCTCGGGCAGTGTGATCACGTCCCAGGATGTCTCCAACACCGGTAGCACCGCGGACAGCTGGACGCACCAGACCGCCATGTTCCTCACGTCCTCCACCACCGGGAGCGTCCGGCTCAACTGTCAGGTGAACAACCTGAACACGATCTGGATCGATCAAATCTACCTGAACGCGACCACCAACAACGAGTACTTCTGAGCTAGGTGCGAGAACGTTCGCGGGGACCATGGCCAAGCTGACAACTATGTCTCGCTGTTAATCTTATGGCGCTCCAGGAACTCGACGTCCGCCCGATCTTTGGCGCGAACACTGCCGCGCTTCATTCGAAGGAGTAAAGACGCCGAGGCGAAAGGTATGGTGACTCCGGCTACGTCACGCAGGATGACGGATTCGGCAGCGGTCGCGTAGTCGACGCCCGACGCTGACTGCATCAAGTCCACGACAATTTCATCTGCCACGCGTACGACCACGAACTCCGCGATCTCACCAGGTGATAACTCTTGAGCAGCATGGTCGGGCAGCTCCGAGACTGCAGCGATGACTCGGGCTTCGTTTTCCAGTGTGGCGTCAATCAACAAATCGACGTCCATCGTCCGGCGATCGTATCCAGCAGCTCGCACGGCGAATCCACCGATGACGATATATCGGGCGCCGCGACGATTCAGGCTGGCGCACAAAGCTACCAGGTCTTCCAGAGATGGCTCGCGCGATTCTAACTCTTCGGCTTGCGGGAGATCATCTTCCATAACCATTCATCCGCCGCTTGGTGGCTGGTGAAACGGTACACGCCCTTGGGCACGAATGGGGTCGGAAACGAGCGCCTCCAGGCGCGGGCGTTCTCCTTCGTGTCACGTTCGATATCAAACGTCGTGCCCGGACGGCGCCGCCCGACGACCTTGCGCGGTGCGCCGCTGAGTTCCGCACTGGAAGCGTCGTCGCTATGGTTCGTCACGGATGAAATGCAGCACATCCGTACAGCCTTGTCGAGCCTTTGCGCGTGCTGTCGGCGTGAGCCGGACTCATCAGTGGTTCGGCGCTGCAGCAAGCAGCGGCTCCGGGACCAGATGAGGACTCCCGGCCGCAACGCCGATCGGCCGGGTTTGGCGTCGAGAGGAGCCCATAGTACGTCGGGAGTTGGCCTTCCGCGTCGCAGAACACGTCGGGGTCAGGCGCGCCCAAGGTTGACGACTTGACGGTTCCAGTCTGGCTCCGTAACGGCGCGTAGAAGGCAGGCAGCGCAGTCGGCAAATGAGATTGCCGAGAACAAAGCAACGCGTGCATTCGGACCAGCCAAGTAGTTTCCTACAGCAGGCGTATCGCTGAGACCAACAGGACGGACGATCACCCACTCGAGCGCACGGGTGCGAACGATACGCTCACCCTCCGCCTTATCCTTGATTGCAGCAGCAAACAACGGGCGCCAGAGCGCACGCAGAATCCATCTATCAGAAGGAGACATCTCGGTGCCGTCGCTCAGTCCAATGCCACTTTGAAAGACGAATCGACGCACACCTGCGGCGTCTGCGGCGGCAACCATATTAGCAGTACCAACAGACATCACGTTTCCGGGGCGCAGGTTGTTCATCACTGCACCGTGGCGAGGGTTGCGCGGCCCGATGCAGCTCACCACAGCATCTGCACCGACGCAGCTTTCATTCAGGCTCGCGACGTCGAGTACATCTCCCGCGCGCGTGACCAGGCCTGTGCGAGGAGCAACTTTGTCGGGGCTGCGCACTACTGCGACGACGTCGTGTCCGGCTGATAAAGCCAGATTAACGACATGCTGTCCCGTCGAGCCAGTGGCTCCAAATACAACAACTTTCATGACTGCCGTTTTAGACAACTTGAATGCATTCATCAATCAGAAGCATCTCGGACAGCCGATCGCTCTTACGAGCTCACCATCACCGGTGAGCGTCAACCTCTATACTCGAGCATGATGGGGTTGGGCCCAGCCACGCCGCGGTGTCTCACGGCTCCCTCCCACCCCTTAGCAGACATTTACGACGCGGGTTCACAGTAACCGGTCGGGGCGAGGACGAACCCGGTGTTGCACTCACAGGTGCCAGTTTCCGTACACTTGCCCCACAACGCAGAAACGCTGGGGTCGCTGTTACACGTCTGATCTTGCCCGAATACGCAAGGCGTGCGTTTACTGCTGCCAGCCGGGGGCAGCGTGGACGGCTGAGACTCGTGCTCGTCAACGTCCGTAGCGCCCGGCGCCGCATCCACTGAACCCGCTGTCGTCGGTTCGGCAACCACCGGGTCCGGCGTGGATTCACCGCCACACGCCGACGCAACGAATACGGCGACCACAACCCACGTTGGCTTGAACATCGCCGCAGTCTACTGGGAAACGACGGCCGTGCCTAGGTCAACCAGGTGGAGTTCGATCGGCATTCCGGCGCCGGAAGTGCCACACCTGAGGGAAGTGCGCCGACCGTTCACTCGACGACCGTTCACTCGACGACATCGACCCGAAACCGCATGCGTTTGATACGTCCCGCGATCAAACCGGCCAGCGCGGCTTTCGCGACAGTTTTGTTAACTGCCACGTAAGAAACGCTGTCCTGGATTTCGATTTTGCCGATGTCCGTTCCTTGCAGACCACACGCTTCACCCGTCAGTGCGCCGAGGATGTCGCCCGGGCGCAACTTGTCTTTCCGCCCGCCCAAGATCCGGAGCGTCGCCATCGACGCACCAAGGTCGGGCGCTGCAGCATTGACGTCCTTGGTGCCAAGGGTCTGCGGTAAGGTAACGGACTCCAACGAACGACCAACCGCGCGTTCGATGGCGGGCAGAAACTCACGGTCCTCAGCCGTGCACAACGAAGCCGCAACTCCCTTCTTGCCAGCACGGCCCGTTCGCCCGACGCGATGGACATAGACGTCTGGGTCGTCGGGCAAGTCAAAGTTCACGACCAGCTCGAGTTGTTGTACGTCCAATCCGCGCGCCGCAACGTCCGTTGCCACGAGCACCCTGGTGCTGCCGTTGCGAAACTTCGCCATCACCCGTTCGCGTTCGGGCTGAAGCAAATCGCCGTGCAGGGTGTCGACACTGACGCCAGCATGATGCAACGTCTCACCGAGTTCGGCGACGGTTCGCTTCAGGTTGGAAAACACGAGCGCCGACTCGTGAGGGTGGGTTTCGAGACACCAACGCAGCGCCTTCAACTTCTGGGCGGGATCGACGTGGACGAGAAGGTGCCGGATGTCCGCCTGTTCGTCTGTCTCCGTTGGCACGCTTACCCGAGCCGGATCTTTTTGGAACTTGTCGCTCAGCGCTTTGAACGAGCTCGGAAACGTGGCCGAGAAAAACACGGTTTGACGGCTTGGCGGTAGCGCTTTCAATATGGGCTCCAGCTCCGCGAGGAATCCCATATCCAACATGCGATCCGCTTCGTCGAGCACCACCGTCGCGACCTTGTGCACACGCAAGGTGCGGCGCTGCAAATGGTCGATCACCCGCCCCGGTGTGCCGACGGCGACGTGCGCCCCCTGTTCCAACGCCAGTGACTGAGCGCGCGCGGGTTCGCCTCCAGTCAGCGTAACCACCGTCAGCCCCGGTAAACCGCGCCCAAATTTGCGCAACTCGCGCGCCACCTGCATGCTGAGCTCGCGGGTGGGACACACCACGAGCGCACCAAGCTCCCGTGTTTCGAGATTGAGCCGTTGCAAAATCGGGAGCCCATACGCCGCAGTTTTGCCGCTGCCCGTGCGCGACTGACCCACGAGATCGCGACCGGCGAGCAACAGCGGGATCGCTTCGACTTGGATCGGGGTTAACGTCTCGAAGCCGAGATCTCTCATGACGGAGAGCAGCGTTTCGGACAATGTGGGCGGCGGCAAATCGGTGGGCATGGACGCGACACCCTATCAGGCCCACTACCCTGCGCGTCGGTTATCTTTCCAACCACGCCACGCACACGACTCCGCCACGGAATGACCTTGCCGCGACGAGCTCGAGCTGTCCCAACTGGGAGCACTCAGCTTCGAAGGATACTCGCCATCTTCTTGCCCTTCGCGAGCTCGTCGACGAGTTTGTCGAGGTATCGGATCTTCTGCATCAAAGGGTCCTCCACCTCTTCGACACGTATGCCGCACACCACCCCTTTGATGAGGCTTACATTCGGGTTCAAGCGGGGCGCCTCGGCAAAGAAGGTTTCGAAATCAGCCTTGGCATCTATGACCCGCTGCAGTTGCTTACCATCGTAGCCCGTCAGCCACGTGATGATCTCATCGACTTCTTGCTTCGTCCGCCCCTTCCTTTCGGCCTTCTGCACGTAGAGAGGATACACACTTGCAAACGACGTCGTGAAGATGCGTGGTTTCTTGTCCATGGTCGTGAGCTTACCCGAGCCGTGCTACTCCTCAAACAGCTCATCCACGTTGGTGATTGCAGCGGCGCGGCGAACCCAGCCACGGAGTTGCTCGAGATCCGTCGAATTCTGGACGCCGGCTCGAAGCTGGTCAGAGACATTGAACCCCCGAGCTTCGAGCAAGTCGAGAACGATGGCGGCGGCCATGGCGATCTGACC
>CAZNZA010000119.1:0-16842 GCA_964577325.1 uncultured Polyangiaceae bacterium | reverse complement strand
TTGCGCTGGGCAAGGCGCGAGGCCATGCGCAGTGCCCGCACGTTCACGCTTGATTCGGCAATGATCCCCAAACAGCCGCCCCCAAACAGGTGCGCGTACAGACGGTGCTCTGAAAAGTACAGCGTGCAAGATTGAGGAGCGGCTTCCAGCTCCGCCATAGCCTCAAAGATAGAAATCATTCGCGCGCCAGCACAAGTCAGGTCAGCCCGACTGAAGAAGTGGGGCAGGGCAGCGGCAAGCGGCGTGCCCTGGCTGTCGAAGACGAAGCTTCCTACGACCCCCTGAACATCGCGCAGCCCCGATAATACCTGTTCCATCATCCAGATCCGATCCGTTTACGCAACGCCGCAAGCTGCTTCGCCGTGCCACACGCACCTATCCATGAGCCTGGAGGCTCCCTACACAAGAGCACGCCGCGTTCGTCATGGCACGCCACGTCCACGGCGAGGATATCGCCAAGTCCCAGCTCTTCTCCGAGCAACGTTGCAAGGGGGCTAACGAAGGCTGCCGTCTCGGCCACGGCTTCTGCTTTCGGTCCCATTGACGTGACCAGCACCCCGAGCGCGTCGAGCCTTATCCCAGAGGCGGGCGCAGGGGGTGCACCCGAGGGAGGCGCGTCGTCGACACGGTTGGGCGCGGGGACAACGGATGCCGGTCGCGTGGGCAGATCGTGGGCACTCAAAGGCGCTGGCGCGCACTGCGAGGAAGCCTCCTCTCGCTCGAAGTCGTCGAGCTCACGAGTGGCTTGCTGCAGCACCGTGTCCCAGGCGCCATCGATCGTAGGGGCTGTTGGCCAGGGAGCGCTCGACGGACGAAACGAACCGTTATTCAACCCGAGCATCATCGCTACTGCGCGCACGCCGTCCAAGCCGCCCAGCTCAGCGTGCACGAGTCGCCCCTTATCAAAGAAAAGCGTCCCTCGCTGCTTCTCCGAACGCACCTCGAATGCAGCGCGTGTCCCCGACAAACAATGGACGTGGATCAGGTCAGCTATCGTCATGCCGTCTACGGCCGCTGAAAACTCGGTTGGCGGTTTCGGCGGTACGGATCGCGACGAATCGTTACTCTGCGCCAACGGGCACCTCCCCTGGACCAGCGGGTACGAGACTTCCGAAATCGGGAGGATACGCATCGCTAGCGTGCTCACTCGAATCGAGCCCTTCTATTTCGCTGTCGACGTCGATGCGGAGGCCCAAGGTAGACTTCAGCACACTCAATACCAAAAGCGCTGTCGTGAAGGTCCAGGCAAAGCAGGCGGCGATGCCGATCAGTTGGCTGGCTAGCTGAGCGTAGGTAAAGCCTTGGTGATGAAAGAAGGAGACGCCCACAGTACCCCACACCCCGCACACACCGTGCACGCTGATGGCGCCGACGGGGTCGTCCAAGTGTTTCTTTTCTAACCACAATACCGAAGCAACGACCAATACGCCTGCTGTGCCGCCCATGATGATCGCTGCCACCGGGGTAACGAAGGCGCAGCCGGCAGTGATGGCGACCAAGCCGCCCAAAGCTCCGTTTACCGTCAGGCCGATGTCGGGCTTGTTGTTCAGCTTCCAGCTGGTAAACATAGCTGATGCTGCTCCCGCACAGGCGGCCAAGTGCGTGTTGACGGCTATCAGGCCAACTGCTTTGCCTGTTCCCGCGAAGGGGTCGTTGGCGGAACCCGTTACTCCACCCGTGCTTCCGGCGTTGAAGCCGAACCAGCCCATCCACAACACGAAGCCACCCAGAATCACCAAGGGCATCGAGTGACCGAGGATTGGGCGAGGATGACCATCACTGCCGAACTTGCCGACGCGAGGACCGAGCATCATTGCACCGGCCAACGCGGCCCAACCGCCGACGCTATGCACGACGGTGGAGCCCGCGAAATCAATGAAGGGAGGTAATCCCAGGATGTACAGCGGACCGCTAGTGGCACCTTCGAGCCACCCGTTGCCCGCAAACAAGCTGCCCCAACTCCACGCACCGAACACGGGATAGATGAAGGCAGTGATGCACACGCTATAGATCAAGTAGGAGGCGAAGCGGGTTCGTTCGGCCATCGCTCCTGAGACGATGGTCGCAGCCGTGGCGCAGAACACCGTCTGGAACAAGAGAAAGGAGTACGTGTCCGTCCGAGCTTCGTATCCGGACAAGAAGAAGCCATCGCGACCAAACCATCCATAGCTCGTGCCAAACATCAACCCAAAGCCCACAGCCCAGAACGCCAGGGAGCCGAGGGAGACATCCATGAGATTCTTCATCAGGATGTTGATGACATTCTTGGCGCGTGAGAAGCCGGCCTCGATCATCGCAAAGCCGGCCTGCATCCAAAACACCAAGACGGCAGCCATTAGCGTCCACAGTACATCTACCGCATAACCGCCCGTGGGACCCATGGGCGTGGCTTCGAGATCTAGGGGCACGGGGAGCGGAGCGGCGACCGCCACGCTGGGAAGGAGACCACTGGCAACGATAGCGAGCGGGTGAATGCCGCGGATTATCTGGCTTGGATACCGCCAGAGCGTCGTGGCGATGGTTCGAGGAGCGTCGATTGGGGGATGGCCCCCCCGGGGGGGAATGGCCTGGTGGCGGATGGCCTGGTGGCGGATGGCAAGCACGATGCCGCGGGTTTGTCGTAGGAGTTATTTCGAATCGGTTTCTCGTTTGATTCTTCCTACACATCCAGGATGGCGAGCATGCCGCCGGCGTCTACGGATGAGCCTTCGCTGCAACGCAGCTCCGCCAAGATCCCATCGTGAGGACATTCCACGACGATCTCCATCTTCATGGACTCGAGGACGAGCAGCGGTTGACCACGCCGCAGCCGTTCGCCCGCCGCGGCGTGAATCTTCCACACGCTTCCCGGCACTGGACTCGTGACGGCTCGCTGCTCCGCCGTGAGGGCGTTCACCGGACTTTGCCCCGTCGTCAGTTCTGGCTGCGCGTCGAGCTCGTGACCCGCCGCCGCCCAGCGTTGCCGTTCCTGCTCGAACGCAGACGCTTGCTTGTGTTTGAAACCTCGAATCGAAGCTTGGTTGTCGCTCAAGAAGCCATTGTATTCGGCAAGCGCAAAATCCTGGTCCTTGGTCTCGAGCTGCAACCGCCCAGCCGCGAAAGCTCGTCGCATTTCGAGCAACTCTGGCTCGGTAACGGGATAGAAGCGGATCTGATCGAAGCATCGCAAAAGCCACGGCTGACCCGGAAGAAAGTCGTGGGTGGCGCGAAATCGATTGTAGACTTGTAGGGTACGGCCGACGAACTGGTAGCCGCCCGGACCTTCCATGCCGTAGATGCACAAGTAGGCGCCGCCGATCCCGACGGCGTTTTCCGGTGTCCAAGTGCGAGCAGGATTGTACTTTGTGGTCACGAGTCGATGCCGCGGATCGAGGGGCGTGGCTACTGGAGCGCCCAGATAAACATCGCCCAACCCCATCACCAGATAGCTGGCATCAAAGACGATGCGCCTGACTTCTTCCACATCATCGAGACCATTCATGCGGCGAATGAACTCGATGTTGCTCGGAGCCCAGGGCGCATCAGCTCTGACGAGCTGCGTGTACTTTTGTATCGCCAGCCGTGTCTGTGAGTCATCCCAAGCTAGAGGCAGCCGCACGATGCGGGAGCTCAACACCATGTCATTGATGGCAGGTAAGCAGCTACTGCCCCGCACGATAGTTTGCAGCAGCTCTGCTCTGGACACGCGTGTGTCGTCGAACTGAACTTGCAGCGAGCGTATGCCGGGCGTGAGATCGCCCAAGCCGGTGATGTCCTGCTGTTGAAGCCACCGCCCCATGGCGTGGGCCACGAAGCGCAGGTTCAAGTCGAGCACCGGAGGACCGAACTCGAGCAGTAGCGCATGGTCGCCGGATTGTCGGCACACAACGTCGATGCCGCTGGGCCCTGTGCCAGCGTAGAGCACGGCTTCGCGCAGGCTGCCATGACGGGCGTTGCGTTCGCGGGCACCGCTTGAAGTTGTTGATAGCCGCTGCTCGCTCGCTCGCCGCTGCTCGATCGCTCGCGACTGCTCTCGAAACGCCAGTTCCGCCTGTTCGTAGGAGGTAAGGGTAAAGTGAACGCGATCCCCTGGTCTGAGCTGACCAAGCTTGTACAACTCGCTGCGTATCACGGTCGCAGGGCAAACGAAGCCACCCAAGCTTGGTCCGTCCGGACCGAGCAGGATGGGCATGTCTCCGGTGAAGTCGACCGCTCCGACCGTGTAGGCACAGTCGTGGATGTTGGATGGATGCAGTCCTGCTTCACCGCCGTCGGGACGAGCCCAATGCGGCTTCGGCCCCACCAAGCGCACTCCGGTACGTGCAGAGTTGTAGTGAACACGATAGGTGCTCGAGAAGAACTCGTCCATGTCCTGCTTCGTGAAGAAGTCGGGGGCGGCATGGGGTCCGTAAACGACGAGAAGCTCCCAGTCGTGGCTGAGCGGAGTGCGGAGCTCAGGGGGCAGCCGCTGGGGCGGTTCGAGCGATTGGAGTGACTCCAGCTCGTGCACGTGTAAGACATCTCCGACGCGCAAGGCTCGGCCACCGTGGCCACCGAAACCGCCTAAGGTGAACGTCGACATGCTGCCCAAGTACGGGGCCACGCGCAACCCGCCCCGCACGCACAGGTAAGTGCGCATGCCCGCTCCTTGTACGGCGCCAACTTCCAGCGTGTCCCCAGCGCGGGCGAAGAGGGGGGTGTAGTACTCGACCGGCTCGCTTCGCAGCGTGGCAGGCATGACCGCGCCGCTTAGCGCAAAGATCACGTCCTCGTGGAAGCGCAAGGTGGGCCCGTTGAGGGTGAGCTCCAATGCCGCCGCACCCGCGGGATTACCGACAACGCGATTGCCCAGGGCGAAAGACCGAGCATCCATCGGTCCCGATGGCGGAATGCCCACGTTCCAATAGCCGACCCGACCCGGATAGTCTTGAATGGTCGATAACGCTCCGGGAGCTTCGACGGCGATGCCCCTGCCTCGAGCGTGAAGCTGCGTGAGGGTGCGCGTGGTGATGGCACCCCGCTGATAGCCGTCTGAGGTGACGACCTTCCGAAGGTAGTCCACATTGGTTTCGATGCCCAACAGCGTCGTCTCGTCGAGCGCTGCCCGCAGGCGGCGCACGGCATCGCTTCGATCCGTGCCGTGCACAATCACCTTTGCAACCATCGGATCGTAGAATCCGGACACCTCCACGCCCGTTTCAATCCAAGTTTCCACGCGCGCTTCGCGCGGAAACGCGGCACGAGTGACCAGTCCCGAGCTCGGCCGGAAATTTTCCGCTGGCACCTCGGCATAGATGCGGGCCTGGATGGAGTGACCGCGCGGACGGTGCTGGTAGGTGAGAAGCTCCGGCAGCGGGTCGCCGGCAGCGTGCCGGATCATCCATTCCACGAGATCGACGCCGGAGACCTCTTCGGTTACCGTATGTTCGACTTGCAGCCGAGTGTTTACCTCCAAGAAGTAAAACTTATTGACGACACTGTCGTAAATGAATTCTACGGTGCCTGCAGAACTATAGTTCACACTGCGCATCAGGCGCAGTGCTGCTTCGCTGAGCGCGGCGCGCTCGCGGGCGCCCAGTCCGGGAGCAGGCGTTTCCTCGATCACCTTCTGATTGCGCCGTTGCACGCTACAGTCGCGTTCGCCCAGGCTCACCACGTGCCCCCGGCCATCGCCAAACACTTGCACCTCGATGTGGCGAGCACGGTCGACAAACTTCTCGATGAAGACCGCGGCGTTGTCGAAGTTGTTCTGGCCCAGGCGCGCGACAGATTCGAAGGCGCTGGGGAGCTCCCCCGGGACCGCCACGCGCAACATCCCGATCCCGCCGCCTCCAGCGCTGCTCTTCAACATCACCGGGTATCCGATTCGCTCCGCAAACGACTGAGCTGCCTCGATGCTGGTAACCACGGGAGACCCGGGAGTGAGCGGAACACCGGCGGTAGCGGCCAGCTCTCGGGCGCGATGCTTCAGCCCAAATTGCTCCAGTTGCGTCGGAGTGGGGCCTATGAAGCACACTCCAGCGCTTTCCACCGAGCGCGCGAATGCAGCACTTTCACTGAGAAACCCGTAACCAGGATGCACGGCTTCCGCCTCACAAGCAGCAAGCACGGCCATGATACTCGGGGTGTCCAAGTACGTCTGTTTCGCAGTGACGCCACTCAGGCAAAAGGCCTCATCGGCCTGCAAAACATGCAGCGACTGCGCATCGGCTTCCGAGTACACGGCGACTGAGCGAATGCCGAGGCGCTTCAAGGTGCGAATGATACGGCAAGCTATTTCACCGCGATTGAGGACGAGCACTTTACGGAACATGGCTCCGTCAATCCTGGGCGTCCCACACCATCACTTCGATGGGGGTAGGGTTGTAGGCGTTGCATGGATTGTTCAACTGAGGACAATTACTGATTAGAACTAGAACGTCCATCTCGGCCCTCAACTCCACGTACCGCCCCGGCGCGGAGATGCCGTCAGCGAATGTCAGCCTGCCGTCGCTTGTAACGGGCACATTCATGAAGAAGTTGATGTTCGCCGTGATGTCACGCTTGGTCATTTGAGGCTGGTGGCGAGCCAATTCGAGCAGGAAATTGTCTCTGCAGTTGTGCATGTACTTCTTGTCGATGGCGTAGCGAACCTGGTTCGACTCCGCAGAACAAGCTCCACCCAAGGTATCGTGCCGACCACACGTATCGGCCACGATTGTCATCAGTAGCTTGCCGTGAGAGGACAGCAAGCGACTGCCCGTCGTGAGGTAGATGTTGTTCTGGTTGCGTATCGTGTCGACGGCGCTGTAGCGATCGCTGGCATCGTTGGCGTTGTAGAACAAGGTGTCGACAGCCTGGTTGCCTTCGAGATCAACGATGCGGAAGTACTGCCCTTTGACTAAACGTCGGCTGAAGCCGCAGCCCGCCTGAACTATCTCGCGTGCGCGTGCGCGATCTGGGTCGCGGAAACTTGCGATGGACGATGGTTCGAACATGGTGCGCCCTCAACGGTAATAGTTTTCGGTAAGAGCAAAGCCGCGCTGATTCTCGCTGCAGCTGGTCCTGCACGGATCATCGGACTTGGCTTCACTTGGCTGCCAGAGCACGAGGTGCACCGGATGTGTCGGGTAACGGGTGAGCGGCGAGAGGGGGTGGGGCGTGTTGCTGAGCACTACGAGAACATCCATTTCCGCCCGCAGGTCCACATACTGGCCGGGCTTGTGCTGTTCGATGACTCGGAGGTCCCCCGATTCGCCGACGACCACCTTCAGAAAGAAGTTCACGTTCGGCCCAAGATCCCTTGCCCCCAAGCCGTGCTTACCGAGTTCAATGAGAAAGTTGTCGCGCGTGTTCCTGTGGTAGTCGTTGCGAAGCTCCTGGTACGTGCCCGGACCGAACAGGCCCGCTGAAGCGCGCGCGTCCATGTGGCCCGTGATGGTATCGTGCCAGCCTGCGGTGTCGCGTATGATTGACATCAGTACGTGGCCCATGTCCGAATACAGGACCAGGCCTTCGGTGAGCCGCGAAACGTGCTGCGCCTTCAACGTGTCTGGCATGTTGTAGCGCTCGAGCGGTTGCGCTGCGTTGTAAAACAGCGCCCCTGGTGTCGCACCACCCTCGACATCGATGATGCGCAGTGCCTGGCCGCGACGCACGACTCGAGACCACATTTGGCCCCCCCGTAGCGTTTCTTCGAAGACTACACGATCAGCAGGAATGGGTTCCATCGGTGTTGCTTTCCGCGAGTGGCGTTGTCCCCATACAGGGGTGTAATCAATGATCGGAGCCATGGATGAGTGCTTCCAACCGCTGTTTGGTGGCTAGGAAGTGACCGGTGAGAAATTGTTCTGCACTGCGCGGGCGAGCCACGGGTACGTCGATGACCTCGAGCACGCGCCCAGGATGCGCGCCGAGCACGACGATACGGTCGGAAAGATAAATGGCTTCGTCTAGGTCGTGAGTAATGAACAAGACGGTCACGTCGACAGTCTTCCATACCTCGAGAAGATGGCGTTGCATGCTGCAGCGCGTCTGCGCATCGAGGGCTCCGAAAGGCTCGTCCATGAGCAGGATGCGCGGCTCGTTAGCGAGTGCCCGCGCTATGGCGACGCGTTGCTGCATGCCACCTGATAACTCACGTGGATAGTGCTCCGCGAAGCGGCTGAGTCCGACCAGGTCCAGCCACTCCATCGCCTTGCTTTCGGCTCGCGTGCCCCGGAGCCCCTTCATCTTCATGCCGAACATGACGTTCTGCTGGATCGTCAACCACGGAAATAGCGTATACCCTTGAAACACCATCCCCCGGTCGGCGCCGGGACCCTCCACGCTCTTTGCATCCAGCAGCACCTCTCCCGAGCTCGGATGATCGAGGCCCGCCACGATGCGGACCAACGTCGACTTGCCGCAACCTGAGGGGCCAATGACACTCACGAACTCTCGCTGGCGCACCTCCAAGTCGATATCCGCTAGGGCCGTCATCGTGCCTTGCGCCGTGGCGAAGCGTCGCGTCAAGCCGCGGGCCTGAAGCACGAGCGGGCGCGCTGCAAGCTCCGTCTGACGCATGGCCACCTCGGCGGTATGGTCGAGATAGCTAGGAAGTTCGAGCTTACCTGATGCAATCATGTGCTGCTATCCGCGGTTTCGGTGAGGGGCTTGCGGCGCGCCGCCGACAGCCACGAAAGCAATCGCCGCTTGGCACGGGCGAAGGTGGGCGTACCGCTCTCCCACGGGAACAAGTAACGCCCCACCCAGGCGAGCAGCTGGTCGAAGAACAAGCCTACCAGTCCAATCATGATGATGGACGCATAGACATTGTCGAAGTTGCGGTAGCGCTGCTGTTGATAAATGAACGCACTGATCCCCGACTTTTCACCAATCAGTTCGGCAACCACCAAGTAGGTCCACGCCCACCCGATGAGTATGCGCAGGTCACGGAATAGATTCGGCAAGGCGCCGGGTATCACTACATGCCAAAGCAGTTGCCGGTGGGTCGCGCCGAGCGTCTGGGCCGCTTGCAGCAAGCCAGCATCCACCTGCCGCGCCGTGTTGGCTACTACCAACACCATCTGAAAGAACGTGCCGAGAAAGATGATGGTGATTTTCGGCTCGTCGCCGAGACCGAATACCGCTACTGCCAAGGCGCCGAAAACTGGGGCGGGCATATAGCGCACGAAATCCACGAAGGGCTCGAAGAGGCGGGCGAAGAAGGCGAACGTACCGCACAAGATCCCGAGCGGCACTCCAAGTAAAGCGGCGTAGCTGAAGCCCCAAAAAATGATCTGGCAGCTGTGCCAGAGGCTTTCGTGCAACCAGTAGTCTCCGCGTCGTTGAGGGGGCGTGGTGAAGGCTGTGACGAACGCTCGCGCCACCTCGTGCGGTGCTGGAAGATAGATGGGGTTGACGCGGTAGCCTTCAGCCAGCGCAGCCCCGACCTCACGCAACTTGGCGTTTCTCGCGTCGAACACCTCGCGCTCGACGCGTTGGCCCGCCTCCAGATAGTCATACGTGCCCGCAACGTGCGCCGCACCGGGGTCAGTCACCAGCACCAGGGGGTGCCAAATGAACGGCACGTAGCTGATTAGGCACCACACAGCCAATGGCAGCACGAACGCCATTACCGTGAGCCACATCCGACGCCGAGCAGGAAGCGGCTCTCGTACGTGAAACCAAGCACTCCGAGCCTGTGTCATAGCTGGTACCGACTGGTCTGAGGTTACTGGGCGCCGCTGACGTTGATCGTGCCCCCGGGACGGCCAGCGGAAATCGCCTCAGCCGTGATGCTGGAGTCGAGATAGCTTTCGAACTTCATCGGCTCCTTGTACACCTCGTTCTTGACTTGAAATTCATCGACCACCTGGTTCGAATGGTAGATGGACGTGAGGGTTTGCCCGCGTTCGTAATGCTTGAGTCCTTGCTCCAACGTTAGGAACTTGGTTCCGCTCATCAGCTTCTTGTACTCCTCGGCCTGAAGTCCCACGCGAGCGCTCATTATCGTTGCGGCTTCGTCGACGTTCTTTTCATCTTGCAGGAACTCGCTGATACGTCCCCACACGCTGGCCACTTTCACCCAGTCTGCCCGACGCTCGCGTAGACTTTTCGGGTTTACCGCGAGAACGTCGTAGATGATACCGGGTACGTCGGCGCTCGTATAAATGGCCTTTGAGCCCGCGACTTCCGCTAGAGCTTGACCACTATTGGGTTGCCAAGCGACGATGGCGTCGACCTTGCCGCTCTTCAAGGTTTGCGGCGTTTGGTCCGTTGGGACGTTCACGATCTGGATGTCCTTCTCCGACAAGCCAGCCTTGACGAGAGCGTTCATCAGCAGCAAGTGACTGACGAACCCCACCTCGACGCCCACCTTTTTGCCTTTCAGTTGGGCAACGCTGTCGATGCCGGGCTTGGCGACAACCATGTCGTTGCCGTTGCTGAAGTCGTTGATGATGATGGCGACGCTCGAGGAACCACTGCTTCCGGTTACCAGGGCGTCACCGTTGGTCATCGCCACCGCGTCGACCTTGCCCGCGGAAAATGCCTCCATCGAGGGCACGTACTCGAACCAACTGAAGTCAACGTCAACGCCGGCTTCTTTGAACCACTCTTTTTGGATGCCAATTTCCCAAGCCACCCAACCTGGCCAGTCGCTGTAGGCGATCTTCAGGGCAGTGCCTTTGGGCGCGGTAGCTTTGGCTGCTTCCGGGTCCTTCGCCACCTGGTCCACGGTGGCTGCTTTCGCAGCTTCATCAGCCGCGGGCGTTGGGTCCGTCTTACTGCAGCCCACGGCCCACCAGGGCATCAGCAGAAGCAAGGCCCACATTCTCAAGCGATTGGTCATACGTCTCGCGTCCTCGGGGTGGCCGCCCGTCGATGTCGACGCAGCGGGTGCTGGGGACGCTCAATCTGCTCAGCTATGCATTGCGGAAATGTTTCACTGAGATATACGGACGCGAATGTTAACCTTTCTTCACACGGCCTCCGCCCATGAGGCGACCTTTCGTCGCCTCGTGAGCGAGGTGGACCCGACGATCGCCGTCCGACACGAAACGCGAGCCGGCTTGTTGGCGCAGGCAACGGCCGCCGGCACGACGTCGCCCGCCGTTCAGGCCGCGGTTACCGAGGCCGTCACTCGGCTCGCCGCCGAGGGGGCAACGGCAATCGTCTGCACGTGCTCCACGCTTGGAGCCGCTGCCGAGAATGTGGCGTTACCCTGCGGCAGTTGGGTGACGCGTATCGATCGTCCCATGGCGGAGCAAGCTGTCGCTAGTGGACGTCGGATAGTCGTCATGGCAGCCCTTGCCACAACCATGCCACCGACCATGGCGCTTCTGCACGAGATTGCCACCCGTGGCGGCCATACTCTCGAGCTCGAGGAAGTGATGTGCGAGCAGGCGTGGCCGTACTTCGAGCGGGGCGAGTACGAACAGTACGCGCAGCGAGTGGCTTTCGCCATCCGGGCTACGGCACGCCCGGGCCGCCTCATCGTGTTGGCGCAGGCTTCGATGGCTCCCGCCGCGGATCTGGTGGGCGATCTGGGAATACCCATATTCAGCAGTCCGCGTCTGGGCGTGCGAGCGGCCATTGCGCGATATCGTGTTTCCGAGTCGAGCACAGCGGCACATTCTGGCACAGTTGCCGGTCCGAGCGGCGGAATGCGCTAGCCTTTCCCTGGTCGGAAGCCGGGCTCGGAAGTTGCTTGGAGCACGCGCTTGCACTCTTTGTACGTCGCCATCTTGAGTCTCTCGACGTTCGTCGCCGTCTTCGCCTCGACCCGTTCGGCTCGGGCAGAGGTCGCCATTTCCCTGGCACCCGCCTGCGGCACACAAGCGGCGTTCGCCCAAGAGCTGCGTGAGCAGCACGCCCTCGACCTTCACGCAGTGGGGTTGCGCTCGATCGTCATGAGCGCCGTGCCGGACTCGGGACAGTACGCCATGACGGTTGAAGGGCCCGACGGTGCGCGAGAGATGATCGCGGATGAGTGCGCGACCTTGTGGCGAGCGGCGCTGGTCATCGCCGCCGCTTCGGCACGTCCGCCGTCCACCGGCCCGGACTCGGTAGCGCTCCCAGCAACGTCCACGTCTCCTGTGGCGACTCCTGCCCCTGACGTTTCGGCGCCGCTCGTGGAGGAACGTGCCAGTGGTTTGCATTACTGGTTGGCCGCCGCAGGTGGGGTAGAGGTGAACGTGGCTCCTTCTCCTGCTGGGTTGGTTGAGGCGCAAGGCGCGATGGGTCTCGGACCCATGAGCGCGAGTTTTACCGCGCGCTACCTGCCGCCGAGTACCACCGAGACGCTGACGGATCAGAGGCACGGCTTGCAGGTGCAGGTGTTGGGGGCGCGCTTGGGGGTGTCGTACCACCTCACTTCCTGGGCGCGCGTCGAAGCGGGGTTGGGGGTCGATCGCCTCGGCGCCGAAGCTCGAGGCGTGCGCCGCCCGAGCTTTGATAGTGTCTGGGTAGCCGCTCCCGACCTCGAACTTGCCTTACTACCGGTGCGCTTCGGTGCGGTGGCCTGCGAACTCGCATTACGGGGGCGGGTGCCGCTCAACCGACCGCGGTTCGTGGTGGAACCCGGTGCCACCGAGCTGTATCGCGTGCCCCGCTTCGGGGCGACCGGCCTTTTTCGAATCATTTGGGGGGCGCGATGACGGATTCCAGGCTGGCGGGCGATTCACCCGCGATGGCGCCCACCGACACCCTGCCGCACCGCGTTATAGGCGCGATGGCCAAGCCGGAAGGGCGACTATCGGTGCCGACCTTGGAACAGGTGTACGAGGCGCACTTCAAGTACGTCTGGCGCTGCACGCGCAGCCTGGGGGTGCACGACGCGGTGCTGGACGACGCCGTGCAGGAGGTCTTCTTGGTGGTCCAGCGCAAGCTCGACAGCTTTGACGGAGGCTGCGAAGTACGTACCTGGCTATACGCCATCGTGTTGCGCGTTGCGCGTCGCTACCGGAGTCGTTCGGCGCTGGAGGCACGGCGCTTTCTGTCGCACGACGATGCGAGCGAGCCATCGCACAGTGGGATCAAAACGTTGGGGTCGCTCCGCGCAAGCGCCGGTGACCTACGTCAGGAAGTCGAAAAAAACGAACGTCTCGCGCTCGCGCAGCGCGCGTTGGCGGCGCTCGACGATTCGAAGCGCGAGGTCTTCGTGTTGGCCTGCATCGAAGGCATGTCCGCCCCGGAGATCGCGCAAGTCATCGCGGTGCCCATCAACACCGTTTACTCGCGCCTGAGGGCGGCGCGACAGGCGTTTGGGCAGGCGGTGAGCGAACTACAAGGCACGGCGGAGGAATCGTCCGTGCACCTCACGCAGTGCCGGGCAAGGAGCGAAGCATGAACACGCCGGACCCACAATTCGATGATCTGATCCTCGCCTTACGCGAGGACCTGCCAAGCGACGCCGAACAGGAGCGAACGCGGGCACGGCTGACGGCAGCTGGCGTTACCTTGGGCAGTGCACTGGTCGCCCACCATCTGGCAACGCAAGCGGCGAGTCTGCCGAGCACGACGTTGGCGACCAAACTGGGTGCGCTGTTCACTAAAGGCGCGACAGCGCTCGAAGGCTCGGCGCAAGGCGTGGGGTTGAGCCTGGCTAGCTGGGGGGCGGGGACGAAATCTGCGCTCGCGGTAACCGCGGTCGCCGTGGCGGCCGGATATCCCGTGGTCGATCACCTGCGAACCACGGACGCGAGTCGCGCGGTGTCGGTGGCGCCTTCCCTACCACCGCCAGCGGAGCCGGGCGCACGCTCTGCGCTGCGCCAAGGGGTTCCTACACCGGTAACGATGCCGAATACGGTGCCGAATACGGTGCCGGACACTCTGCCGAGTACGGTGCCGAATACGGTGTTCGAAACAGATCTGCAAAAAGGCTTGGCAGCAGCGCCGCAGATAGAGCGCGATGACGCCCCAAAGACGAGCACTACCGCCGCTCCTTCGGCAAGAGGTAAACAACACACCGTTGCTCGCTCGGTTGCCGAGGCTTTGCCAGCTGCGCGAGCCGTTGTCGTTGAACGACAGCCTGCTGGAGGTTCACACGCGATGTCGCCAGTGTCGGCGGTGACGCCAGTGTCGGCGGTGTCGGCTGCAGAAGAACTCGTAGCAACGCCGGAGCCGCTAGCTCGAGCGCCGTTGCCCGCAGAAGCGCAGACCACGTACGGGTTGCAGGTTGAAACACAGCTTCTGGAACGCGCTCTGGCAGCCTTGGGGCAGGAGGATTACACCGTGGCCCAACGCTGGCTGGACGAGCATCGGCGTCGGTTTCCGACAGGCGTGCTGGCGCCCGAACGCAGTCGCTTGCGCGCGAGACTCCCCCATTCCATTTCGAAGGTTACCAAACCGTGAAGCCCTAGAAAGGGAGCACGGCACAGGTCGAAAATTTCACGCATGCAACAGTCATGCTCCTCTTTTCACGAGCAAACAGTTCCTTAGTCACCAGTAGCCTCCATGGAGATCATCACTATGAAACCCGATCAAGAACCCCGGTGTCAAACGACCAACTCTGCATCACGCAGCGGTGGCCTCCCTCGCAACTGGCGCTACAAGCTGCTGACCACCGCCATGCTCGTTTGCGCTCCTGCGCTCTTGGGCGCCAAGGGATGTGAGATAGCGTTCGTGGGCAGTGACCTCGATGCGTGCGGCGGCCTTACGGGCCTGAGCTGCGACGAAGACGAGTTCTGCAACTTTTCTCCCGAAGCCATGTGCGGTGCGGCCGATGCGACCGGCGTATGTGAACCCATGCCCGACGTATGCGCGGACATTTATTCCCCGGTTTGTGGCTGCGATGACCGAACCTATGGCAACGAGTGCGAAGCAAGCGCCGCTGGGGTTTCCGTCGTTCGCGAGGGCGAGTGCGAGGATCCAGGCGATCCTGATCCCGTTCCCGAGCCCGACCCCGGCGAAACCTGCGGTGGAATCGTCGGAGCCGCCTGTGACGAGGGCGAGTTTTGCAACTACGCTCCTGACGCTAGGTGCGGTGAGGCCGACACGACCGGCACCTGCGAAACCATGCCGGAGGTATGCACACGCCAGTATGACCCGGTATGCGGCTGCGACGACAAGACCTACGGCAACGCTTGCGAAGCCCATGCAGCGGGGGTTTCCATCGCCAGTCCAGGAGCGTGCGAAGCTGAGGAACCTCCGGAAGACGCTTGCGGCGGGTTGACGGGCTTGAAGTGCGACGAGGGCGAGTTCTGCAACTACGCGCCGGACGCCATGTGCGGTGCGGCGGATGCGACCGGCACCTGTGAGACGTTGCCGGAAGCCTGTGACGCGATCTATGAGCCGGTGTGCGGCTGCGACGACAACACCTATGGTAACGCCTGCGAAGCCAATCTGGTCGGCGTATCCGTGGCGAGCCTAGGTGAGTGCGCGTCGACCTCGCCGGATGAACGGGCTTGCGGCGGGTTGACGGGGTTGAGGTGCGAAGAGGGCGAATTCTGTAACTACGCCCTTGAAGCCATGTGCGGCGCGGCCGATGCGACAGGGACTTGTGAGAGGCTGCCCGAAGCTTGCCCCGCGAACTACGACCCGGTGTGCGGCTGCGATGACAACACCTACGGCAATGCGTGCGCCGCGCACGTGGTGGGAGTGTCGGTGGCCAGCGCCGGTGAATGCGGATCAGACCAACCCACTGGTGAGACGTGTGGCGGGTTGCAAGGATTGACGTGTGCGGACGGCGAGTTCTGCAACTACGCTCCTGAAGCCATGTGCGGCGCGGCCGACGCGACGGGCACGTGCGAGGTATTCCCCGAGGCATGCGATCTGGTCTACGACCCGGTCTGCGGTTGCGACGACACGACGTACGGGAATGCCTGCGCCGCTCACATGGCAGGCGTGTCGGTAGCCAGCGCCGGCGAGTGCGGCTCGGAACCACCGGCAGGTAGCGCCTGCGGCGGATTGCTCGGACTGACGTGCGAAGAGGGCGAGTTCTGCAGCTATGCTCCCGACGCCATGTGCGGCCGAGCCGACGCCACAGGAACGTGCGAGCCCGCGCCCCAAGCCTGCACCAAAGAATACCTCCCGGTATGTGGCTGCGACGGGAACACGTACGGCAACGCATGCACCGCGCATGCGGCGGGCGTTTCGGTCGAGAGTGAGGGCGAGTGCGCTACGCAAGAGCCAACCGGCGAGGTCTGCGGCGGGTTAGCGGGACTGGCCTGCGCCAAGGACGAGTTCTGCAACTACCCGCTCGAAGCGATGTGCGGTGCCGCAGACGCTACCGGCACCTGCGAGCGCATGCCGGAGCTGTGCACCGAACAATACGAGCCCGTATGCGGCTGTGACGGCAAGACGCACGGCAATGCCTGCGCCGCTCACGCGGCCGGGGTATCCATCGTCTCTGCCGGGGAGTGCGAATGACGGATGAGCCCTCGCGGCACTAGCCGCGAGGCACCGCAACGCGCCGCAGCGCTAGAGCCGAAACGGCCTGTCCCGAGCTGGGATGGGCCGTTCCTTTTTCTGCCCACTGGTCAGGAAGTGTCCACGCACGAATGCGTTTTTCCCGCCACGGGTGCGCCACTCTTCGCTATCCCTCGAGCATGTACGGACTAATAGGTAAGATCCTGTGTACCCCTGGCGCTCGTAACAGGGTTTCGGAAGCGTTGCTCGCAGGCGTGCAGTCGATGCCAGGTTGTCAGAGTTACGTCGTTGCGCTGGATCCGACGGACGAGGACGCGATATGGGTCACGGAAGTCTGGGACAGTGAGACGGACCACCAGGCGTCGTTGTCGCTACCGACCGTGCAAGCGGCGATAGCTGAAGCTCGCCCGTTCATCCGTGGTTTTGGAGAACGTTTCGTGACCACACCGATCGGTGGTCATGGCTTGGCTGCGCCGCCGAGGTAGAGGAAGGCAGCGTCAGCGACGGGCACATGTGTGTTGGGGTGCGGAT
>CAZNZA010000118.1:0-16867 GCA_964577325.1 uncultured Polyangiaceae bacterium | reverse complement strand
GCAGTGATGCCCTGCCGGTAGCGGCGGGATACGTGAGATGAGACCAATGGTCAGCAAACGAGCGGGTCCCGCGCAGCAACGCTGCGTGGGTACGAGGCTTGGGGGTTCTCGCGAAAACGCCTGCATCGACCGAGCTTGACGGGCGGGTTGGCAGTAATGCCCTGCCGGTGCGGCGGGGAGACGTGAGATGAGACCAATGGTTAGGTGGAAACGCGGACCACCGAGTAACACCGCTTTCGCTAACAACCAGGACCGCAACTGATGTCGTCTATCTTGCGCTGTCGCTGCTTTGTCTCACCGCCAGTGCCAGCTTGTGGCCAAGGCCAGCACGAACGACATCTCCTCGGTCTTCCACCACTCACCTCCGTTGCCGCTTACCGATACCGGCGCCAGTATGATCGGTCACGTGCGGCATACTTCGTGCCGAATTTTGGATAGAGCGTTTTGCGCTTGACCCTGCACCATGGTGCAGCCGTCACGCTCGAGCCATGTCAGCTGTATCCCCTTCTGGAATAGTGCGCCTCTCAGCCTGGTATGACTTGGCCGTCACGTTTCCGTTCGCCACTCCCTGGACGGCACGTTGGGTAGCAGAGGGTCTAAGGGGGGTGCACGAATGGGGCGACCTTTCCGGGCACGCCTTGGCCGTCGACGACCCCCACACGATGCTCTTCATGAATCTCATGGGTAGCATCGTCGTCATATGGGCCATCGTCCGCATACGAACGCCGACTCGAGACCTGGGCATCGCGGACACTTGCGGTCGCCTTGCCTTCTCCGCTTGGATGCTCCACGCACTGTTTCAAGGCGCAAGCGGGGTCACGGTAGGTTTGCTCGTGCTCGAGATCCTTTGGGCGGTTGTGCAGGGGATCGCCGTCCTACGTCCGTTCGGAACCAGTACTGCCGAGGCTTCCGCTTCCGTGTTAGGAGCTCGACCATGAGCATTGGCGAACTCGCCCGTTCCGCGGGCGTTCCGATTTCAACGCTTCGCTTCTATGAGCGGCGTGGCTTACTGCAACCCGCTTCTCGCTCTCGGAAGGGCTACCGCCGCTACGTCGAGCGCGACATCGCCCTCGTGCGTTTTCTCCGCCGCGCGCAGGAGCTTGGCTTCCGCCTGAGTGAGCTCGAGGAGCTCTTGCGACTTTCGGAAGGGCGCGAGCTAGCGCGCGACGAGATGGAGAGACTTGGCCGGAGCAAGCTTGCCGAAATCGAAAACCGCATCGACGACCTGCGCAGGGTACACACCACCCTGCGTGACCTTTTGGCAGCTCCTTGCATCGATACCACACGACCTTGTCCGGTGATTGCCGCGCTCGGGGGACGACACGGGGAGATCGGTGCTTGACGCATCAACCGAGCGCGCCACGAGAACGCAAGGATATCAAAGCATGCACCCGCTGAACTTCGAGCTCGAGACGATCTGCCTCGCACCGAACGCTGACTTCCCCAACAATAATCGCTGTCCGGTGCTCGTGTACCGAGGCGCGTTTCGGGCCGACGTCAGCCCCAGTACGATGGAGGAATGGTTTGCGCGCAACGAGTGGACCAATAGCTGGCGCGATGGCGTGTACGAGGTTCACCACTACCACAGCACTGCCCATGAAGTCTTGGGTTGCTACGCCGGATCTGCCGAGCTTCGAGTGGGCGGGCCAAACGGCGAGTCGCTCAAGGTGGGGGCCGGTGATGTGATCGTCATACCGGCTGGGGTTGCGCACAAGAAGCATACTGCCACGGAAGACTTTCGTGTCGTTGGTGCTTACGCCCAGGGAAGAGAGTACGACATGGAATTCGGAGCCTCCGACCGCAAGGCGGTGGACGAGCGGTTGGCAAACTTGCCGTTACCAAAGCGTGATCCGGTGACCGGGGAAGAGTCACCTCTGCTGCTGCATTGGTGTTGAGGCCGTGAGAATAGCGATAGCCGTCACTTCAGTAGCTGGCTGCGCGGCTCGTAGGTGTCCGCATCTGCCCGCGCACGTTGCGCCAGCTCGCGGATTTCAGAGTTCTTGCTTTGCCGCGCGACATCTGCGCCCATCCGGTGCGGCGAGGTCTGCGAAGGAGCGTCCACCTTGGGCATCAAAAGTCGCTCCCCCATGGCTAACAAGGGCAGAGTGAGATTGGGCAACAGTCCGTGAGCGCGGATTGCAAGCCATGAAAAGGGTGAGACGGCCCGCTCCGGATCACCGTACGTGACGGCGTCCACAACGACACGCGCGGTGCGGTCGGCGGTAATCGACGTCAAAGGTGAGGTGAGCGTTTTAGTGAACCACTTGAACTCGTCCTCTAAGCGCCCCAAGAAATGCACGTACAGAGCGGCACCGTTCTTTATCGGTGGTGGCGTAATGGTGCTGACGCGAATGCCGTCGTTGGTGAATTCAGTCGTGATCGTCTCGGACCAGCCTGTGGCCGCGTACTTGGCCACGGAATACGCCGACTGATGTGGGATCGGTACTTTCCCGCCGATCGACGTCACGTTGGCAATGCGTCCGCTTCGCTGCTCACGCATGTGCGGAAGAACTGCCATCGTGGGATGATACTGGGTCCAAAATATGTTCTGTAGTGCGTCGGCGAAGTCGTTGGCTTGGTGTTGGGTGGCCGCACCCACAAAACACTGACCCGCGTTATTTACTAGGACGTCAACGGTGCCGTAGTAGTCGACGACGCGGCGCACGAATGTCTGGACTGCCTGGGCGTCACTGACGTCACAGCTCGATCCTATTATCTCCGCCCCCTGCCCGCGGAGCATGCGAACGGCCGCCGCAATCGTGGCGGCGTCTCGTCCGCAGATGGCGAGCTTGCAACCTCGAGCGGCGAACTGCTGCGCTATGGCGTAACCTAAACCGCGCCCGCCCCCCGTGACGATCACCACTTTGCCTTCTAACTCGATGCGGCGCATGCGCCGCTTGACCACAAGGGCGAGCGTCAAACCCGCGGTCAGTAGTCCCATCAGCCGCATCATTCCGGAAATTCGCATGGACCGCATGCGTGGTAAGCATTCAAGCCGTGTGCCACGCCGCGCGGCCGTTGCCAGTCCGCAGGTCGATCCACCTCGACTGTTCCGGGCCGCCACTCTCGCGTCTGTCTTGGCGGTGGCAGGCACGTCGGCATGCACCTGACGCTCCCCGGGGCCGCCTTTTAGGGCGTCCCAACCCGCCGCGTTGGGGCGGCATGGTCAGTACTGAGCGACGTTTGCCGTCTGCGGCGGGCGCCGAGTATCTGGCCTGCCTTCTCCCGTCGTGGCAGCATGCAGCGCGTGAACGTCATCTTCAGACGCAGCGGCGAGCGGCGCTACGCCGTGATCATAGAGCGGCCGGATCAATCCCGACAAGTGCTCGAGCCCGCACCTGGGTACGATCCCGACATTCCGCACGACCTCGTGCATTACATGGTCGAAGCCGTGCTCGGACTCGACAACGGCGTGTTTGGGAGAGCCGTTCGTGGGGGCGGGAGCTTCCGAGTCGAGGCCGGGCAAGACGCGGATCCCCGGGAGAGGATCCGGCTTCAGCGCAAGCAACGCCGCCGTGAACAGCGCTTGAGTGAGGTCGACGGCGCGGCTCAGCGCGACATGATGACTTCGGAGCGTCTCGCTGGGCTGTGCGACGTCGCGTGGCGTCGACGCCACGGGCAACGTCCGGACCCGGCGCTTTGGAAACCAGCGGAGCAGCTGTCGGACGAGGACCGTTTGCGCGTGGAGCAAGTGGTAAGCAGCTTGGACGCCGTTGCCGAGAAGTGGAAGCGCCTGCCCGTGGGCGGCGAGCTCACCTTCGCGTGGCCCAATGTGGACCCTTCGAGCGCGAAGAGTCACTAGTGCGTGTGCGGTCTTCTGGGTTAGTGTTACCCGGTCATCGCTTCACGAAACGCAGCGTAGTCGTCGACTACGCTGACCAGATCTGGCACGCGAGAGAGGTGGCGAGCGATTTCGAGTACGAGCCGCATGGCACGGGACGGTGAGAACAGAATGACGCCGCTCAAGCGTGGGCGGTTGGCAGAAAGCCACGTCGTCCACAACTGCGCCAAATCCGCTGGCGGAAGGTGAACGTGCTGCAGATCGAACAAGACGCGAAGATTCGTAGGCGCCGCTGGTGAGCAGAGCCAATCGAAGAGATCGGTCGTAAGTGTGCCCTGGTCTGTGCCGAAGATCCGCACCAAGCGCGTTCGCGCGTTCAGCACATCTCCCAATACGCGACACCTGCCGTCTGACAGTCGCAGCGTCGTCGACGTCTGCACGCGCTCCACGCGCAGTGATCTCAGTCCATCGCTGGGCGCGGAGTTAGTAGCCATCTTCGACCAGGCTTGGACGAAGGATACGGGGTGCTTGTGCACGAACAACACAGGGCTGTGAGCGCGGTGAGCGGCGACTTCGGCCGTCCACTGAACCTGTCGATTGCCGCTCAGCAAGTGCAGGGAACGTAGTCGATGATCCCGTTGGGCGAGCCAATACTCCCAGTGCTCGCGGGCGGACGCAGACACTCCTGTCACCGACGATGCATCGACGAAGACGTCGGTGGCGAGAGGGAAGCGTTCTAGTTCTTGGCGTAGCTCGCTCACCGGTAGGTGTCCGAGCTCTCCATCGTCGGCTCCCTGGGCCCGAATATGAACCAAACCTGGTCGAACCCGCGCGTTGACGAAAGAGACGCTCTGGGCTTGCAGCTTGACGGCGCCAGAAGCGAGGAGGTGCCTGAATCCGGACTGCATTCGGAGCGAGTATAGATGAGTATGAACGGTGCGGTCAACTCACCCCAAACCGCATTGCCCGTGACCGTCCCGGTACCCGAGGTGCCGTTCCTCGACCTTGGGTCTGAAACCCGGAAGAAATCCAGACCTACCTATCGTGTGCCTCTCGCATGACCTCACCTAATACCCCGGTACTCGGTTGGACCCTCGATGAGTGGAAGAGCGCTTACGCCGGAGGAGCATTAACGGTCAACGACTTGGTCTCCTGGGTCGAGGGCCTCTCGAACGATGACCACGCGTGGATAACGCTCATCGATCCACAGCGGTTGCGACAGCAGATCGAGCGGCTCGAGCATCTGGCGGTGGAGGCTGCATCGCGCGGTGACGTGTTGCCTCTCTTCGGAATACCGTTTGCCGTCAAAGATAATATCGACGTCGCCGGTCTGCCGACTACCGCAGCGTGCCCAGCGTTTGCATACACGGCGTCTGAAAGCGCAACCGTCGTGGAGCGTCTATTGCGAGCGGGCGCCATCGTCGTAGGGAAGACCAACATGGACCAGTTCGCCACCGGCTTGGTCGGCACGCGTTCACCGTACGGCGCGGTGCCCAATCCGTTCAATCCTGCTTACATCTGCGGCGGTTCCAGCTCGGGTTCGGCCGCTGTCGTGGCGCGTGGAATGGTGCCTTTCGCCCTGGGCACGGACACCGCTGGTTCAGGCCGCGTCCCTGCCGCGTTCACCAATATCGTCGGCTTGAAGCCCACTCGTGGAGCCTTGAGTACGACCGGCATCGTGCCAGCCTGCCGTACACTCGATTGCCCGTCAGTGTTTGCCTTGTGCGTTGATGATGCTGCTTTGGTGGCGGGCCTAGCCGCCGGCTTCGATCCCACCGACGCTTACAGCCGACGAGCGCCTCATTCGGATCTGTCCCTACCAGGTAAGCACCTGGCCGTGCCGGACCAGTTGTCCTTCTTCGGAGACGCATGTGCCCAGAGCGCTTTCGAGCGCACCTGCAATGCGTTGAGCGACGCAGGTGCCATGCTAGAACGAGTGGACTTCTCGCCCTTCGTGGAACTCGCCCGCCTGCTCTACGATGGTCCCTGGGTAGCTGAGCGCTATCATGTCATCGAGAATATGCTCGGCGAACAGCCGCGAAGCGTGCACCCCGTCGTGCGCCAAATCATCGAGCGCGGTAAGTTGCCCTCCGCGGTCGACGCATTCCGAGCGGAATACCGAAGAGCTGAGTTGGCGCGTGTGATTCACGACAGCATCGCCGGCTTCGACGCACTGCTCGTACCCACGACGCCAACGATCTATCGGATTGGGCAGGTCGAGGTCGACCCGGTCGATACGAATACGCGCTTGGGGACGTACACCAACTACACCAATCTGGCGGACCTGTGCGGACTGGCGCTGCCTGGGCTGTTTCGCGACGATGGATTACCATCCGGGATTTCGTTGTTGGCACCTGCCTGGCACGACAGCAAGTTAGCCCAGCTAGGTCGCTGGATTCAGGCTCGGCTCGAACTGCCCTTGGGGGCGACGGGCAGGACCGGAGCCTTGGGCGCCGCGCCCCCGCCTCTCGAGCACGGCCGAACGGGAGATGGAGTTCAGGTAGCGGTCGTGGGAGCTCACCTGTCGGGTATGCCGCTCCATCACGAGTTGACGGAGTTTGGAGCAAAATTTGTCTCACGAGAATTCACGTCAGTCGATTATCGACTGTACGCTTTGCCCGGCACCCAACCAGGAAAGCCAGGCCTCGTTCGAACGGGCGATGGGGGTGAGATCGAGCTGGAAATTTACCGGTTTTCGACCGCGTCCTTCGGCAAGTTTGTCGCCAACATCCCATCGCCTTTGGGCATTGGTCGTATCGAACTGAGTGACGGACGGTGGGTTCAGGGTTTCTTGTGCGAGGCGTGGGCCACGAGGGGGGCGGTAGATATCACGCACTACGGTGGCTTTCGCGCCTACGTCTGCGCTTTGCGATCACCGCGTTAGGTGACCACCCCCGCCGATCCCTGGTGCAGGGGCCCCTCACCGTCTGTCGAAGGGGAGAGGCGACGCTGCGTTTACTCGGCCGCGACCGGTGCGGCCTCGGCGGGAACTTCCGATATCGGCTCAGCATCGGAGACGGGCGCAAACCTAGCGCAGCCGAAGAGCAAGCCGCCGACTGAGGCGTAACTCAATGCAACCATGGGGGACGTG
Source organism: uncultured Polyangiaceae bacterium (assembly GCA_964577325.1). Lineage (GTDB taxonomy): Bacteria > Myxococcota_A > Polyangia > Polyangiales > Polyangiaceae > SZUA-265. The sequence goes on along the minus strand of CAZNZA010000118.1, from coordinate 9,995 downwards.
GCAAAGCCGATGGCTTCGGCATGCATGAAGCCAAAGAAGGACAGTCCTGCTCCCGCCATGGCGAACAACCCCGCCTTGTTGAATTGACGATCGATGACGAATACACCAATCGCACCGAGTACGAGACCACCCAAGATTGCCCCGCCGCCGAGAACCGCCAGGCCCTCATACAACACGCCGACCTGCGCTAGATTGGCCACGCCCACCTCACTCGCTGTTGTTCCAGCCGCCGTCAATGCCCCGTCTATCTGTACCTTGCCCCACGCAGCGACGTGGGGGGCGAGCGCTAAAACTATAGCGGGTGCATGACTACGTGGCGTCTCCTGGAACGCTTGCGCCCCTATCAACATGCCAATGTATAGCAAGATGGGAGCGATAGCCACGACGGGAACCAATGCCACGATGACTGGGACTATTCCTGTCCAAGCCAGTACTGCGACCATCAATCCCGTGGCCGCCGAGTAGCCGATGCGACCTCCCATCGCTTTCCACCCGGGATGACCGATGTACACGGCAAGGTTGAACGGATTGCCCATCAGGCACCCGATGGTGCTGATCACCCCGTCCGCGGTCAGTACTCGGGTCGTCGGGAAAGAGTCCCCGGCGACTTCCGCCGACTCCACGTTGTCCATCGCCTCCACTAGGTCGTAGATGCCGAAGGGGATCGCTGTGACGAGGATCACTCCAAGAAATTCAAAACCAGAGAACGTGTGGGCGAAAGCCGGGACGGGCAGTGAGAATCCAAACCCGGTTATGGATTCCCGCAAGGCTTGTACCGACATGGCTCCGTGTTCGAAGCCCAAAGCCGTCGAACCCCAAGCAATGACGCTACCAACGGCTATCGCCACGAGCCCGGCGGGTGTGCCCCTGAAGTACCGTACGCGACCAAACCAGCTTACTAGAATGATAGCGAAGCAGGTGATGCCGATGAGCGGGGTCATGAACATCTCCAGCGCAGGTCGCATCGAGATGAACGCCACCGAGACGCCGGCGAGCGTACCCAGCAGCGCCGCCCGAGGTGTTATCTTGCGGATGACCGGCGCTATGAAGCCGCCCACCATCAGCAGGCATCCCTGAATGAACACCCAGGCAAGCCCGGCCTCCCAGCCCTTTACCGGGTCGCCCGTCATGTTAGCGATTGGCAGCATGATGACGAAGACGACCACGAACATGTGGGGGACGCTCACCCCTGATGGCAAGGCGCACACGTCGTTGCGTCCCGTCTCTTTGGAGAGTCGGTAGGCAAGCCATGCGTAGTATACGGTGCTCAAAAGAAGCATCAAGCCGACTGCCGGAAGCACACGTCCGAAGACGAGCTCGTCCGGCATTTTGAGCACGAAGCGCAACAAACCGGTGAGCACCAGAAGGTTGACTAAGATATTCGTTCCGAAGCCGAAGAAAGCATTCCAATCCCCCGGCGTCCAAAGTTTCGGTTTGTATGTCGTCATGCTTCACACACCTTTCTTCTGCAGATCGAGACGCTCACGCGAGACCGCTGAGCACTTTTCTAGAATCACTCACCCATCCAAAAATCCCCCCTTGTGCGGCTATCATCCGCAGACCGACTTCGTGAAACTCGGGAAAGTACGAGGCACAGCAGTCCGCTAAGACCACACAGCGAAATCCTCGGTCATTGGCTTCGCGTACTGTGGTGTGGACACAGACTTCAGTAGTTACGCCGCAAATGAACAACGTATCGATGCCGCGATAGGTCAGCATCGGATGCAGCTCGGTTGCGTAGAACGCGCCCTTGCCAGGCTTGTCAATCACCGGTTCGCCCGCTGCTGGAGCGAGCTCGGCAATGATGTCGTGACCCGCTTCGCCACGGACCAGGATGCGACCCATCGGTCCGGCATCCCCAATCCGACCTTTGGGAGAACCCCGGTTCAGCTTAGCGGGCGGTGCATCGCTGAGGTCAGGCCGATGCCCTTCCCGCGTGTGCACGATGAACACTCCGAGTTCGCGAAGCCCCGACAGCAGTCGACGGCAAGGGTTGATCGCAGTTCGAAGCAACGATACGTCATTGCCAAGGGTCTCGCCGAAGCCGCCCGGCTCGAGAAAGTCCCGTTGCATGTCGATGATGACGGCTGCGCAACGCTGCGGGTCGACGACTACTGGCTCTGGACTGCAGTCGATGGTTTTGGACATGGTTTGCTCCCACTGCTTTCGGCTGGTCTTGTCTCGGATACTTCCGACGTTGGTGCTTGTAGGAACTCGATGCCTTGGTGCCATATCGCCAGCACCAAGCAGCCGTGCTCACTGGTAACCCGGTGCTGACTGCCGGGGGGACTAATCAGGCACGCGCCGCGCTCGTACACCCCGTTTTCGTCGGCTTGGGCGCCCTGCAACACGATGATGTGCTCGAACCCAGGGTGACGGTGCGGTGGCACGACTGCTCCCGGTTCGTAGCGGAGGAGCGCCGCAGAAGGCGTATGGGGAGACAGTTCCTTGCCGTTTGAGTGCCTTCCGTACAAAGGAAGGATGCTAACGCCAGGTAACAGGGGAACGAACTGGCACGCGGCACCGATAGGGAAACCGTCAAAGAGTCCACGTAAAACGATGCTGGCGTTTGCACCCACATCGCCCGAGGCTTCGACTCTCATACGCGCTCCATCTGCGACAGTCCCTCGAGCAGGTGCTGCGACGTACTGACGGCGCCAAATACACCGCCCTGCATCTTGACCATCTCGAGCGCGGCTCGGTGATTGCTGGCGTCTGTCGCAGCACAACAGTCGCTCAAAATCACGCACTCGAAACCCCGGTCGTTGGCCTCACGCATCGTAGTGTGCACACAGACATCGGTCGTGATCCCGGTGAGCACGAGGTTGTCGATCTTTTGTCGATGCAACAGCAGCTCGAGATCCGTGGCGTAGAACGACCCCTTCCCCGGCTTATCGATGATGGGCTCGCCCGGCAGGGGCGCCAGTTCTTCGATGATGTTCCACCCGAGCTCGCCTCGGATCAGAACCTTGCCGGCGGGACCCTCGTCGCCGATCCCCGCTCCGATTTGCCTGGAACGCCAACGCTTGTTGGGGGGAAGATCCGAGAGGTCCGGACGGTGTCCTTCTCGGGTATGGATGATAGGGAACTGAAGCTCCCGCATGGCCGACAGAACCCGCTTGATGGGTTCGATGCACGCTCTGGTCAGAGAGATATCATAGCCCATGCGGTCGACGTATCCGCCTGTGCCACAGAAGTCGTGCTGCATATCGATGATGAGCAGCGCAGTGTTTCCTCGACGCAAAGCCCCATCGTAAGGCCAACGGTACGGAGTGCTCTGTATGGTCAGCGGCACGGGGATCTCCTTTTCTTGAGGGCCACCTTGGGAGTGACCGGTGAATCACCGTTACGGATCTACCCGCACCTTGCCCGCTTCTACCAGCAGCAATTGGCGAGCAGTCCGATGCCCAGACCCGCGCACTTACGCGTGGAAGCCTCCAAGAAACACGCCGTTTACTTGTGAGATACGACCTGCACAGCGCTGGTGGCCATTACTTCTTTCAGTTGCTCCGCGAAGCTCGCTGCTACGACAGGCAGCACGCGACCACGGCGCGCTGCAAGATACAGACGGGCTTTACGGAACAGGCGGTCCAGCAGCGGGATTGGCACCAGCCCTCGTGCTTCAGCTTCGCTGCCCACGTGAAAGCTGAAACAAATGGCTTCGCTATGGCGAGCGAAGGATTTGAGGGTCTCTATCGAGTTGGACTCGAGCGTCGGGGCAACCGAAAGCGAGGCGTGCTCGAGCGCCACGTCGAGCAGAGCTCTCGCGGCGAGTGAGTGGTCAGGTAGCGCCCAGGGGTAAGGTACACAGTCGCTCAACTGTACGCTCGAACACGCAGCCAGAGGATGGCTCGGATCCATGAAGGCGCACAGGGGATGAGCGGTCTCTGCCAACACGCTGATGCCCGGCTTGTCGGGGCGCTCGTGCGTAAGTATCAAGTCCACATGGTCGTCGAGCAGCGCTTGCGCCAGGTTCTCGGGTCCATCGACTTTGACCTGAAAGCTTACCCCCGAGTGCTCTCGCCCGTAGGTCGTGATAGCGTTGGGGAGCAGTGAAGGCGTGACCGATTCGGCGACCGCCACCCGCACCGTTCCCCGTGTTTGTCCACGTAGTTGCGCGAGCTGCCCCTCGAGCTTACGCCACTCGTGCATGGCGTTTCGCACGTGGTTGAGAAGGAGCTCACCGGCTGCCGTCAGGCGAACGCCACGGGGCAGGCGTTCGAACAGAGGCGAACCAATCTCTTGCTCGAGATCGAGCATGCGTCGATTCAACGCCGAGGACGCGATGTGGAGCGACTGCGCCGCTTTGCGGATGGACCCGTGACGCGCTACGGCGTCGAAGTAGATGTAGTTGGGTGAGGGGAGCAAACGACCGCACCACGAGCGTACGTCTCTGATCGTTGCAGCAATGTTTCCTGCCTGCGGAGTATCTGCTCCGCGGTATCAGTTCTGCGGCGACGTGCCATCTGTGCCGCACCCACGGCCGGCCATGGCTGGGCGAGCTAGTCCAGAGCGATTTCGGCGCTGAACATCAGGCGCGGATCCTCACGCTCTTCGAGAGTCTGAGCCAGAACGGCAATCGTACGGTCCACGCTTCCACTGTGGACCTCCACACCGTTGAGCGATACGCTCACTGCTTGGTCGAGGTCGAGGAGCTCGTCGCTCAATCGAACGGAAAGGTCTGTAACATCCTCGCTGGTTACTTCGATGTGCTGTCCATCCACTCGTGCCGTGATCGATGTACCCGCTTGCGGGGATCGTACTGCTAACCAATAGAAGCTCGAGTGAGTGATGTCGTCCTGATACCACACGATCCGTTCAGGGGTTGTGTTGCGTGTGAACGCGGCCATCCACGGTACTGCGACGGCATCCTCGAGGTCCATCCAGTGCGGCTTGCCGGCGTGGATTTCGACCACGTGAGGATAGCCGTCGGGATCGGAAGCTTGTAGTTCGGCCAGGCGCTCCCGCCATTCTTGAGCAACCAAGTTGCGATCGAAGCCCGTGTCCAAGGCCCCGACGTGGACCGTGAAACCGATGTTGCGCAGGCTCAAGGGTTGAGCTTCGTTCGGATGTCCAGCCATTGCAGCTGCGGCTGCCCAATAGTCGGCCATGCGCGGTCCAAGCTGATAAACACCGTCGCCTCCAGCGGAGTAGCCCATGACGTACACGCGATCGGGATTGACGTTCTCGAGCACCACGAAGTTGGTGATGAGCCGTGCAAACATCGGGTCGATATGCGCTTCGTGCCACAGGTTCCATGTGTTCGTGGGGGCTCGTGGTGCCAGATAAATGCCCTCGTCGGGTTGATACAAACCCTTCTGATTCTCCCATTGTTGGTCATTGACGGACGGCTCGGCATTGCCACCGCCGTGAAGCGAGAGGTAAAGACTGCGGCCGTCTGCAGGAGCGTCACCGAACGTCGTAAAGTCGTAGCGGAGCGTCTGTCCGTCAACGGTGATGGCTCGCGCTTCGTGTTCGGCTCGCCGTGTTTCAGCGATCAAAGCGGCGCGGTCTTCCCACAGCAGGCGCGCAGCCTCGGTGGCTTGCTCCGCAGTCAGCGCAACGTCGACGAATGCTTGGTCGCCGAGGGGCTCACGTTGATTGCGGTCGACAGCGAGATACTCGCCCAAGGATTCGATAGCCGCCGCTTGAGCGGGGGGTGACGTCGTGTTTGGGGCATCCCCTGAGGTATCGTCGGTAGCGTCGTCTGTCGCTCCGGTACTAGTGTCCGACGACGCTGTCCCGTCACTCGTGTCACTGCCCGAAGAGTTGGACTGGGTGGGAGCTGCTGTCGGGGAACCTGAAGGTAATGGATTCGGGTTCACGGTGCTGGCGTTAGGCCCTGCCGTGCCGCCGGACGGTAAGGGCGCAGGGTTGGATGCAACTGGGTTGCTCGATGAGCCGGCGGTCTGGGAGGGCGCGACGTCAGGCGCAACACCGGAGCCATTGCTACCGGCGGTGTCGGGAGTGCCAGTCGGCGTCATAGGTTGAAGTGCCGCGTCGCCGTTTCCTGTGTCAGAACACGCTGTGCCCCCTGACCAAGCCATGACGACGACCGCGATCGATGTCCAGCGCAGCATGGGCTCAAGGTACCACTCCGAGAGCAGTCCGATCGCCCCTTACGGCGTCACACGCTGCACGTTGAGCGGCAGGTGTAGAACCTTGCACCGATGCGGTAAGGAGCGCCTCCCGCAAGGTCTACGACGCATGGCGAGCAAAGAATCGAGAGGTGAACGCTGCACCAGACAGGTACGAGGCAGGAACAAGCGGCGCTTGTCTCCGGCCACCATGCGCGGTACAGCGTCCAGATGTTCGAGCCGTTTCTGTCTAGGTGGGCTCCGTCGTGGCGCTCGTCTCGCGCAGTGCGTGCTCTCGCCGGCGTGGTCTTCATTGCGTCCTGTTCACCGACCACGGAAACTGCTCCGCCTGGCGACGGAAGTGGCACAGGCGGTCCCGGTGCCAGCGCGCCCAGCGCGGACGTTCCACAAGCCGTGGCTCCGAGCGTCGGGGCTCCGAGCGCCGTGGCTCCGAGCGCGGGCCAGAATCCACAGACTCCCGGCGTTCAGCCGACCCCCGCACCTGACTCAACCACCGCGCCTTCCATGACGCCGCCCGAAGACACCTCGCCGTCGAGCACGGCTCCCACGACGGGCGAGGCCAGTACGACGTCACCGTCGTTGCCTCCCACCCCTCCAGCTGACAGCTCCCCTTCGCCAGCACCCAGTGCGAGTGGCGAGGTGGTGGTGCCTGGTGACGGACCAAGCGTCCCTTCCGGATCCAGTGACGTAGGTTCTGGAATGACGGGCCCTGCCGAGGTGCGCTTGATCGGGCGTTTCCAAGACGCAGGATCTGAAGGGATGCGGTTCGAGTGGTCCGGAAGCGGGATGGTGGCCGCATTCGACGGCACGTCCGTGAGCGTCAATCTGAGCGACACTGGTAACAATCAGTTTACAGTGCTCATCGACGGGCAGATACATTCCAAGTTGGAGGCACAGTCTGGAACGCACCGTTACGAGCTCGCGAGCGGACTACCATCGGGCCAGCACCTCGTGGAGCTGTATCGCCGTACCGAGGCGTCGTTTGGAACGAGCTCCTTCCTAGGCTTCGATTTTGGTGACGGTCACCTGTTGCCGGCGCCCGCAGCACAGCGGCGCATCGAGATCATCGGAGACTCCATCAGCTGTGGGTATGGCAACGAGGGGGATTCGCCTAGCTGTGGCTTCTCCGCCGAAACCGAGAACCACTACCTGACCTACGGCGCCATCGCGGCGCGTGCGTTGAATGCTGAAGTGGTGACTATCGCCTGGTCGGGAAAGGGTATCGTGTTCAACTACGACACAGATACGACTGACCCGCTACCCGACTTGTATCCGCGGACACTGCCCAGTGATGCAAGCAGCACCTGGTCGTTCGAAAGCGAGCCCGATGCGGTGGTCATCAATCTAGGTACCAACGACTACAGCACCGGAGACGATCCTTCGCCTGAGTTGTTCCTAGAGCACTATGTCGCGTTCCTGGAGCAGCTACGGCAGCGTTATCCTAGCGCGTTTGTGCTGTGCACGGTAGGGCCGCTTCTGAACGGAGAGGATTTGAACGCGGCGCGTGCTGGCATCGCCGCTGCAGTCGACGCCCGGCGAGCGACGGGAGACGAGCGCATCGTGGCGTGGGAGATGAACATTGGTAACCCCGACCCCGGTTGCGACTACCACCCAAGCGTCGCCACTCACGAAGCCATGGCTGAGGCCGTGGCGGCGGAGTTGCGCACGCATCTCGGGTGGTAGCTTTGGGGGCCGGGGCCCGGTGGCGCGTTCAAGCCGCAGCGCCCGGACCCGCTGGGCGGGGTTGTCGGCTTGTGTTTGACCGTTCACCTGACGCCAGTAATTGGATAAGGCGCTGCGCGCACGGCAGTACGACGTCCAGCAACGCCGCACGTCGGATGACGGGCAGCATGCTCGGCGGCACCAACCCGTGTGCCAGCGTATCGAAATCGGGGTTCCTGAGCCCGTGAGACGGAAGGACGGAGAGTTCGCGGGCGGCTGCGGCAAACTCTGCGGACACGATGTCACGCAGCCGTGCTCGCTCTTCGCCATCGGCTGCGCCCTCAGTGAGAGCCCAGTGCACGAACTTCCACGCCAGCTCCGCGTGACGGAACTCGTCCTGACGGATCTTTCCGAGTACGAGTTTCGTTGCCGGGTCGAGGGTCGCTTCGTACGCTTCTGCGGCCTCGAGCGCGGCGCAGGTTTCACCGATGCAGCCTTCGCGCACGGTCAGACGCACGATGTCGATCAACTCCGTTTCTTGTAGCGCTTGTTCCATGCGTAGCGGTCCTGGTCCCACCGCGTAGCCTAGGTAGCGGCGAGCGAGCCCAAAGCAGGTTGTTGCGTGCTCGGTTTCATCGCTCATCGCCCGTTGCGCCTCTTCCACGAGAGCGGCGGGTGCGCCCAGGTGAAGTAGCTGCAGGGTGAAGCGCGCGAAGGCTGCAATCGACGCGTGCTCCATCAGGCCAAGCTCGGCCCAACGTTGGCCGAGCCACTGACGTTGAGTGTCCGCGAGTGTGTCGTCGGACTGGCATGTACCCGAGCGATGCAGGGGGCCGAGCTGCGCCGTTGTGTGAGCCGCTTCATTCAGCCAGCCTTCACCACGCGTGAGCTCTGCCAAGCGTTCACTCCCAGCAATTAGAAACGGACGTCCACAAATCAGACCTTGATCCGGCTCGCAGTAGCGTACTCCGCTTGCACCCGAGCAGAAGTTGCCGTCGCCGCTTTGATCGCAATCTGCGTCGCTGATGCACTCGTCTTCGGGGCTCTGGCAACTCAAGAAGTAGGTCTGGTAACAGTCGAGGTTGGGGTCAACCCATCGGGCACACTTCATTCCCGGTGAGCAGTCGTCGTCGTCGCGGCAGGTTGCGGAAACGCACGTGCCTACGGGATTGCCGCACACGCATGCCTCGTCTGACGCGCAGTCGGCATCCGAAACACACCCATAGAAGCAGGTATTGACGGGAAGGCTCTCGCCTGCTGCGAATCGACAATAGCCGTGAGCGGACTCCGTGCAATCGGTGTCCTTTCTGCACTCGTGCTCCGGAGATATCGGTGGTTCGTCGATCGGGGGCGCCCCATCTGCTGCCTCGGGAGCTGGACGAGGAAGTATGGACTCACAAACTTGTGTCGCATCTGGCCGGTGCACGACACCGTCGTCACACTGCTTCAAGCCCGTATAAACGGTGCCGTGCACTAGGTCAGAACACTGCGTGCCGTTTGGCGCCCCGCCGTCTGTCCCCGATGATGGGTTTGGAGCGGCACCGTCGGGCGCTGGGTCCATCGTTGTCGAACCAACGTCCGTTCCGGCTTCCGCGCCCGCGTCGGTTGCGGGAGATGAACTCGCGTCCAGGCTGGGCGCTGAACCAGCGTCAGGTATTCCCGGTCCGCTGTTCACGGCTGCATCGGCGCCTTCGTCAGTGCGGTGCTCGGAGGGGTTGTCGTTATCGCCGGCGGAGTCGCCACCGCACGCGTTGGGGAAGAGTCCGAGGCTCGTGAAAAGCGCCAGGCGCCAAAGGTCGGTTCGGGTGCGTAACATGAGCTCTCTACTCCAAGTGAAGGGTGGTGGCGACTCGACTCCGCGTTGATGCCGCCCCTTCGGAAACGGCACGTGGCACAGCTGGCACAGTTGCACAACTGTTAGGCAAGATCCGTACCCACCTGGTCTTGATGAGCTGGTTAGCAGCGTTCCGCCTTGCGCCGCACTCTCGAGCCGTTGTCGAGCGCACACCCAGGCAACGCTGGCATTTTTTAGAAAATATGCTTCGTGTCGTGAACGGCGCGTGCCGCATTGGGCACTGAGCGACGAACATGAGTTGTGCGTTGGGTCGAACCGCGCAGGCTTACCGTTCACTCCTTGCAGTCTTGCTCGCTGGGTCGTCTCACGACCTCGGTAAGGCTTTCGTACAACATTGACCTGGAGCTTGCGCACCTAGGATGCACCGCCTATTACCCCCA
>CAZNZA010000117.1:11215-16941 GCA_964577325.1 uncultured Polyangiaceae bacterium | reverse complement strand
GAATTGGTACTGACAGCGCGCGACGTGCACGTCGACTTCGTCACGTCGCGCGGGGTTCTGCGGGCGGTCGACGGTGTGGACTTTGATCTCTACAGCGGAGAAACCCACGCGCTCGTCGGCGAGTCGGGATGTGGCAAGTCCACCTTCGCGCGCACGCTCGTGCGGCTTCAGGAAATAACGCGCGGTCGCGTATCCGTCGCCGACAAGCCCATCGATGCGCGTACGGATCGCCGCTGGTTGAGTCGCCAATTGCAGATCGTATTCCAAGATCCGGACGCCAGCCTCAATCCCCGCATGACCATCCTCGAGGCAGTGGGAGAGCCTTTGCGCATCCATACCGACCTTTCTCGTTCGGCGATCGAGAACGAGGTGGCGGCCCTGCTCGAGCGAGTGGGGATGGACCGACGCTTCATGCAACGGTTTCCGCATGAGCTATCAGGAGGTCAGAAGCAACGCCTGTCGATCGCCCGGGCACTAGCCGTCGAACCGAGGGCCCTGATCTGTGACGAGGCCGTGTCTGCACTCGATGTATCTATCCAAGCTCAAATCCTGAACCTGCTCAGCGACCTTCAAGACGAACTGGGGCTTGCGATTCTGTTCATCACCCACGACTTGTCCGTCGTGCGCTATCTCGCCGACCGTGTGACGGTCATGTACTTGGGGCAGGTTGTCGAAACGGCGCAGACGTCTGACCTTTTCGCCGACCCGCGACACCCATACACGCAAGGGCTGCTGTCGGCCGTCCCGGAGATCGACCCGACGCTGCGTAAGAAGCGCGTGCGGCTCACGGGAGAGATCCCTTCCCCCCTGAACCCGCCAAGCGGTTGCCGCTTTCACACACGTTGCCCTCGGGTGTTCGAGCCCTGTCCGGACGAAACCCCGGCATTGGTGTCCCGCGAAGGGCGCATCACGCGCTGCTTTCTCTACACCCCCGACTGACCCGACACGCGGCGCTCAGCCCACCCGGCGCGACGGTGCTCGCCCGCGGGCTCGAACGCCACTGTGCGGCGCCTCTTCCGCAAGAACCTGCGTGCTGTAGACGCTGCACGCACCGCTCACTCGAGCGTCGCCGTCGACACGGGGTAACAGGGCCTTGTCCACGACGCGTTCCCAGGAATACTGGTGAGCCGTTTGCCTACCGGCCTGGCGTAGCGAACGCTCGTCATCAGGGCTCAGCCTTTCGAAGAGCTGAACGAACTCAGTGGGGTCCGTCGTTTCCAAAACCAGGGCATTCTGACCCGGAACGGCGTAGTCCTCGCCCGAACAGCCCGTGCACGCGACCCCCGCTGCGGCCATGACTTCGAGGCCCACCAATCCGAACGGCTCATGACTGCTGTTGGCCAGCACCGCATTGGCCCCACGGAATAACACCCGTCGGGCTGCGGGATCGACGTGCGACCCCAACAAAGCTATGTCCGCACCCTCGAGGTCCTGAAGCGCGCCCAAGAGTCCCTCGGGACCGGTCGCAAAGCGACGTTCCGCTATACGTAGCCCCATCGCGTACGCACGTCCGAGCACTTCGTGACCGTGTGCTTCCAGTCCGCCGCGCGCTATCAGTAGCGGCCGACGTCCGCGTCGTTTCAGCTCCGCGACGGTTTCAATAGCCAGTGTCCAGCGCTTGTCCGGATCGAAGCGCGCCATTTTTACGAGCACCGGTCGCTCCGCGAATCGCTGGCGCATTTGTGTGAGCGCCGTTTCGTCCGGGGCGACGAACGCTTCACCGTCCAGGCCGTTGGGGATCACCAACGGGTCCACGCCGAGCGGCCTCATCCAGTACTTCATGTAGCGACTCACCGTAGTGATGGTCGATGCCGCATCCAGGCGCTCCCAATCAATGAGATTGAAGCCAAAGGTGTTGTTCGCATTCCACAACATGCGGACTCGGTCGCGGACCTTGGACTGCCGCAGCAACCAGTCGAGGTGCAACACGGCGTGGGCGGTGTGCCATTCCTCGGCCAAGATGGCGATACGTCCGCCTGCCTGCACGTGGGGCATGATGTGCTCCCGCATCACGTACGGCGGCAACGACGTCGCGTAGTCGTCGGCCTTCTGATACTCCCCATCGTACACGCCCCCCGCGTGGTGTTCACTTATCCACTGACACCAGCGGTGCAGATGCAAGTTACCAATCGTTTCGTGCCCGGGAAGGGTCGGGTCGCCGACGAACCACAGATGGGTCTCGAAACCGCCATCGGCGAGTGTTTTGGCGAGTCCGCTGATGCGGCTCGATATCCCGCCAGCGCGCGCGTAGGCGTCCGGCCCTTCGAAGGACAGAATGTGAAACTGGAGTTGGGTCATGTAGTCACTCTTCGCTATGCGCAGTGATGGGTTACCGCGTAAGGGTGTTTACCCGAAGTGGCAACGGATCGCCGGATAGCCTGCTATCGAGAAAGGTTGTCGCAAATACGGCGCTTGAAATACGGCGCGCATCGAAAACACAGCGCTTGTCGAGAAAACCAGAGCGACCTTCGTTGGTCGCAAAACGATCCTTTTGTGGAGCCACTTGCTCGCACCGAAACCTGTCGAGGAGCGAGCAGCGACTAGCGTGACTCGCATCGCAGATAGTAACGACTTGGTCGTCACTGCCCAGCCGCAATCGACACGTGACAACGCATCCGGTGGCACTGGATTGGTAGATGTGGTTGCGTTCTGCCTCGCCCCTCTTCTTGGTTCCCTCTCTCTGACTAGCACCGCCCCTGTACTACGTGCCGAAAGCCAGAGTACATTAGCCTCATGTTCAGGAAAGAGAGCGGAATCTTACTTCACCCCACGTCGCTACCCGGACCTTATGGCGTGGGAGAGCTAGGCCCCGAAGCTCGACGTTGGATCGATGTCCTCGAAGCAGCAACGCAGCGCTTGTGGCAGGTATTGCCCCTGACGCCGACGGGCTCGGGAGCAAGCCCTTATCAAAGTCGCTCCAGCTTCGCTGGTAACCCATTGCTCGTCAGCCTCGACGACCTGGTGCGCGAGGGGTTGCTTTCGGACGACGAAGTTGCCTCCGCGCGGACGCCACCTGGTCGTTACGTTTACGACTCAGTGGAGAAAGCCAAGCTGCCATTGCTACGTCTCGCGGCGCGCCGCCTCTTGGAGCGCCCTGAGTACGCGACGGATTTTACACAGTTCTGTGCCCAACACGCTTCATGGCTTACCGACTTCACGCGCTTCGAAGTGCTCAAGGCCATGCACGACGATACCTCGTGGACGACATGGCCGCACCCCTACCGCTCGCGCGAACCTGCAGCCCTGCAAGAGTTCGATCGACGCCACGCCAATGAGTTACGCACGGAGGCGGCGCTACAGTTTCTGTTCGAAACTCAGTGGCAGCGGCTGAAGCTGAACGCCAATAGCCGAGGCATTCGAGTCATGGGCGACATCCCCATCTTCGTAGCTCTCGACAGTGCGGACGTGTGGGCCGAGCAGGAGCTGTTTCAGCTGGACTCCGAGGGACAACCCACGGTCGTCGCTGGCGTGCCTCCGGACTACTTCAGCGAGACCGGGCAGCGTTGGGGCAACCCCTTGTATGATTGGCCCAAACACATAGCTCAAGGTTTCGATTGGTGGACGCGGCGGGTGCAGCGCACCCTGGAGATGACGGACTTGCTGCGCATCGATCACTTCCGCGGCTTCGCGGCGTATTGGGAAATCAAAGCGTCGGAACCGACCGCGGTGCGAGGCAGATGGGTAAAGGCACCGGGGCGGGCACTCTTGCAACACCTGAAGGATACGTTCAGTCAGAGTCTACCCATCGTTGCAGAGGACCTCGGCATCATCACTCGTGACGTCGACGAGCTGCGCGATGAGTTCGGATTGCCGACCATGCGAGTTCTGCATTTCTCATTCGGAGGCGAAGAGAAGTTCTTGCCCACTCACTACCCGCGCCACTGTGTGGCCTATACGGGGACCCACGACAACGACACGACGGTCGGTTGGTTTCGCGCGACTCCCCCAACGACTGACCCTCAAGCGCGGAAGGCATGGTTGAGCGAACGCAAGCGGATGCAAACTTTTTTTCACACCGACGGAACGGACATTCACTGGACATGCATTCGCGGCCTGCTCGAAGGCCGCGCCGCCGCGGTGCTGTATCCCCTTCAGGACGTGCTCGGCCTCGGCTCGGAAGCGCGTATGAACACGCCCGGAACGAGCGGTCCCCACAACTGGAGCTGGCGCTTCACGTGGGACCAGGTCACGCCATCAGCGGTAGAGACGCTGCGCGTGATCACCGAACACGCCGGTCGCAACGCGAGCTAGCAGTCCGGCCAACCGGCGCGTGCGCGCAGAAACTGCCGACATATTGCGGCGATCGGGCTCTTTGCTTCAGTGTCCGCTGCTAAGGCGAATTCGCCACCTCGCAAGCCGAAAAATGCGTACGGCTGGCCCCAGCTCGTGATGCTGGTGCCCTCGTCTGAAGAGGTCATGAGAGGTCACGAAGAGCCCGAGGCTGAGTCGGCCCGAACTGCGAGCACTCCTTCCTTCAGTTGATACAGACGTCGTGAGCTTCACTTCGAGCCAGGCACCGGTGGTAGTGCCCCACCAAGAGTTGATAATATGCCCAAGTTAACGGATTACGTCGTGTTCAACGACGACAAACTCGCCAAGAAATACAAGCACACCGAGATCCCGATGTCCGTGCTGTACGAAGCTTATTTCGACGGCGATCTGGACATCAAGGGCGACATCTTCGAGATGCTGCGGGAGCGCCAATCGCTCGTGAAGTACAACATCACTCGCCAACACCTGCAGTGGGCGATGACCAACTTCGTGCCGGACGTAGTCAACTACAGTCGCAATCAGGACCAAAAACTGATTCGCGAGAAGTACGACCGTGGCAACGACTTCTTCGAGTTCTTTCTGGGACCGTCCATGGTCTACACGACCGGTCGCTTCTCGCGCCCCGACGAGTCGCTCGAGGACGCCCACCACAACCAGATGGTGTGCTTGACAGAGAAGCTTCAGCTACGCCCGAATCAGAAGTTGTTGGATATAGGCTGCGGGTGGGGCTCCTTCGTCGCGCACTGCGCGCAACACGAGCGCATCGACGCTACTGGATTGACTCTTTCACGCAAGCAGACGGAGTACGCGAACCACATGCTTGCGCGGCACGCGCTGAACTCGCTGGCTCGCGTGGAATGCCAGGACTATCGCGATATCTCTAGCCACACCAAGTTCGATCGCATCGTGTGCCTCGAGATGATTGAGCATGTCGGCTTCAAGAACCTGGGAGCATTCGCCGAACAGCTGCTGGACCTACTCACTGATGATGGCCTGTTCCTTCTGCAATGGACGGGGCTGCGACGAGCCGTCAGACCGGAAGACATGATCTGGGGCCTGTTCATGAACAAGTACATCTTCCCTGGCGCGGATGCCGCCTTGCCTCCGTCCACCATGCTCAAGACCTTCGAGAAGGCAGGCTTCGAAGTACACAGCATAGAGAACGTCAGCGGACACTACGCGCGTACGTTGCGCGCCTGGCGCGTCAATTGGTTGCACAACAAAGAGGCGGTGGTTGCCACCCACGGCGAACGCTGGTTCCGAATCTGGAACTTCTTTCTCGCTTGGTCGATCCTGATTGCCGAACAAGGGAACGCCGGCTGTTATCAAGCCGTCTTGCACAAAAACGTCGAAGCTTTCGACCGCGACCGATGGATGGCCGCTTCCGACCGAGCCTCGCGCCCCGACGCTGCTCCCTCCGAGACGGCCGAGATTGGCAACGTCACGCCGCTCAA
>CAZNZA010000117.1:9376-11115 GCA_964577325.1 uncultured Polyangiaceae bacterium | reverse complement strand
GCCCCGACGCTGCTCCCTCCGAGACGGCCGAGATTGGCAACGTCACGCCGCTCAAGCGCACCGCCAAGCGCTGACGCTAGCTCCGCTGCAAGCCACCCCGGCGACCTCGCACGGGACTGGGGTTGGCCTCGAAAATTGCTCGCGTGACGACCGCGTCAATCGTCAGGGCGCGCCCGGTAGACCGTTGGGGCTGGGATTGGCCTCGAAAATTCGTCGCGTGACGACCGCATCAATCGTCAAGGGCGCGCCCGGTAGACCGTTCCTGTCTTTTGGTTGCGTCACGCGCTCGAGGTGACGCACTACGAGAACGCGCTCGCGCATTTCTCGGCTAGGCTCGGGCTACCCAAAGGAGGCCGTCATGGATGACAGCCAAGATCTCGAGGCAAGGACGCCTCAACCTCGTCGCTTTGTGACGGAACGTGAACTGCTGGACACGCTGGATAGAGCACTGTGGGAGGTGGAACGACAACGTGTCGAAGAAAGCGCAGCTGCTGGCGAACGTTGACGGGTCGTTTAGCCCGGCCATTTAGGCGACACACCGCTCCTCTGAAAAGAGAAGACCCCGACGAGGTTCGTCGAGGTCTTCGCTAGGCGGCGCGTCCAGATCAGTGCACGTCGACTTCGATTCGTCGAGGCTGCGCGCTCTGGTGCTTCGGCAGGGTGATGTTCAGCACGCCTGCGCTGGCTTTGGCAGCCACCTTTTCCACTTCCGTTCCTGGTGGCAAGCGGAAGTCGCGGCTGTAGGTGACCGTCTCGGCCTGTCCTTCGCGACGTCCGCTAACCTTGAGGACGTCCTTGTCGATTTCCACTTCGATTCCGTTCCCGGTAACCCCTGGAACGTCGAGGACGATGAGATAGTCCTTTTCACTCTCGTAAACGTCGACCGGCGGTTCGTAGTGGGTGGTTCGTTGATGATCACGGGTTGCTAGATTAGCCATATGAGTCGTCCTTTCCGAAAGACTGGGAAGTCGTTCATTCATGCCGTTGCTACAGGGATCTGACGCGGCTTGACTTCAGGGCGCTTGGGAAGAAATACCTTGAGCACTCCGTCTTTCATCGTTGCCTTTACTTGCTCGGCGTCAACCTCCTCGGACATCGTGAAGCTGCGTGAGAACTGGTATCCACGCCGCTCCCGGCGCAGAGCCGAATAGCCCTCAGGCACCGCTGTCTTTCGAGAACCGCTGAGCGTCAGCACGCCGCGATGGATTTCGAGTTTGATGTCGCTCTCCGTGAGCCCCGGCAAGTCGATCGTTAACTCGTAACCTGAATCGTGATTGGCGGTGCGAACCTCGGGTTGAGTCGCAGAAGGCCGGCGCTCGAGTTCGCGAAACATCCTGTCGAAATCTGCGAACATCCTGCCGAAGTCTGCAAAGCCTGCAAAGTCGTCAAAATTACGATTGAGAAGTCCTGTCATGGTGCTGCTCCTTGCTCTGCCGCGATCTGCGGCACGATAGGTAAAGGCCAGAGTGAGTGTTGTGGACGATTGGACGTGTTTCTAAGACCACCATCGGCAGGGCCTTCGCCACCGCGGGGTCTCGCCCGTCGCTTCCAGAAAGTGAGTCTCGTTCGCGCGCTGTCAAGGGCGAGCTCGACTCCGGGGACGTCCGTTGCCCCTTCCGCGGAACGGGCAACGGTCCAAGCGGTCGACGCTGTACGTCTGCCCGCTCATGGTCGGCTTCTGCGGAGGTGGGGGAACGCCGCTCTACACCGCAAGCGAGACGGACGTCGACGTGGCTTCG
>CAZNZA010000117.1:0-9276 GCA_964577325.1 uncultured Polyangiaceae bacterium | reverse complement strand
TGCAACGCACAACACAGCGGAGCGCGGGGTTAAGGGGTGGCTCGAAGCAGCCGTATGCCAATCTGCGTGCAGCAGATATCACACGACTGGAGAGCGTTGCGAGCTGCGGTGCTTCTGACGTGCGGCGTTGCCATATGGCCGCTGAATGCAACGTTCGCCCAAGAGCGCCACGGCGTTCCCCTCACGCCGCAAACTTGTAATACGGCCTGCCAAACCCGCTTCACCGACTGCCTGCAGTCGTGTGACGGCGACGAGCCGTGCATGCGCCGATGCATGGCGGAGGTGGAGCAGTGCGTCGCCCGCTGCGTGCCGCATGCTCCGTCTGCACCAACACCGTCTGCACCAACACCGCCTGCGCCAACACCGCCTGCGCCGAGCACGCCCTCTAGCGACGTTACCGGGCTTCGCTCACCGATGCCTGCCCGGGAGTAGCGCCGCCTCGAGCCAAGCGCTGAGCGGCGATAGGCTGTTCAGCGTGAGGCGTTGGTCGCCCCTCAGCCTTACACTTGGCCTGCCTCGCCTTGCTGCAGGAGCAATCGTCCCCCGCCCCCATACCGCCGCACGACCCGCGCAAGCGTCGACCGGTGAACGCCACCCCCACCGCCATCGCGGCGACGATGAGCGCAAACAATAGCAATGTGCTCAGGAAGGTGCTCACTCCCCAAGCATAAGGCCCCCACGCCGATGCGCCCAGCGCTTATGTGGCATTAGATGCAAATCCGACTTGCCGCTTTACGGCCACAGAGTCACCGGTTGCCGGATTGCTGTGCGAACCATCCCGTGCGGCGATGTTCGAATTGGCCCGGAGCGGTACGCACCAGCATCAAGACGGATAGCCCAGCGCGCTCGGCCAACCTCAGTCCCTCATCCGGCCCAAGGACGTTTAGAGCAGTAGCCAGCGCATCGGCTCGCGCACAGGTCGGGTCGAGAACGCTGACGCTGGCAAGCTGGTGAGTGATCGGTCTGCGGGAACGTGGATCGATGGTGTGGGAGTACCTTTGGCCATCGCGTTCGTAGTAGTTCCGGTAGTCGCCCGACGTCGCGAAGCCCGTAGTTCCCGGCTCCACCACGGTCTCGGTCTCGCGCATCATCGGTTCCGGGACTTCGATACCGACACGCCAAGCTACGCCTGGGTTCTTCTCCCCCGCGATCCGCAGTTCGCCCCCGACTTCGATGAAGTAGTCGCCGATGCCCATAGCCTCCAGCTGCGCGGCGATTCGGTCCACGCCGTATCCCTTGGCGATCGCGGACAGGTCCGCCTCGAGCTCAGGATGCGCTTTCCGCAAGCCCGGCGGCTGTAGACGCACCTGCAGTTTCTCGAAGCCGAGCCGGTCAGCGAGTCCCTGAAGCTCGCGCTCCGTCGGAGGCACGATCGACGCGCCTTGCCCGAAACCCCAAGCCGCCACCAGCGGTCTGACCGTCACGTCGAACGCTCCGCCAGAGAGCTCGCTCACCTCGCGTGCCAGGGCGACAACCTGTGCCAGCTCCGGCGATACGCTCACCCACTCCGTCGACCGTTGCTGGTTGAACTTCGACAACTCGGACTGCGGGTCGTAGGTCGACATGGAGGCGTTGACCTCAGCCAGGGCGGCGTCTATTCCCGGCCGCGGGTCGTTCGTCAGGGTGGACGAGCGCCAGGTGACGCTGAATGTCGTCCCCATCGTATCACCCCGATAGTGGTGCAGGTCGGGCCCCTCGCCTTTCCTGAGGCGCCAATACGACAGCAGAACGAGCACCAGCAGCCCTAGCGGCAGGAGCACCCGCGAGCGGCTCGTGAGAGGTTTGGGCGTCATGCGTACCGGTATGGCGACAGTGGCGAGGTCATCACCTGCCTAGACGAGCCTGACGCGCTTCCGTGCGTCGTAGCTCAACCGCCAAAGTCGTCGAACATGATGTTCTCCGGCTCAACGCCAAGATCCAAGAGCATCTTGGTCACCGCGTCGTTCATCATCGGCGGCCCACACAAGTAGTACTCACAGTCTTCCGGTGAGGGGTGCTTGGATAGGTATTCATCGTGCAATACTTGATGGATGAAGCCGGTGTAGCCTTTCCAATCGTCCTCAGGCAGGGGGGAGGACAAGGCCAGGTGCCACTTGAAGTTATCGTTCTCGGCTTGGATCTTGTCGAACTCCTCAGCGTAGAACGTCTCCCGCAAACTGCGAGCACCGTACCAGAACGACACCTTCCGCTTGGTTTGTATGCGCCGGAACTGGTCGAAGATGTGCGACCGCATCGGAGCCATACCGGCACCGCCGCCTATGAAGACCATTTCATTGTCGGTGTCGCGGGCGAAGAACTCACCGAACGGTCCGGAGATCGTTACCTTGTCGCCTTGCTTGAGACCGAAAATGTAGCTCGACATAATCCCGGGCGGTGCATCGGGATTGTTCGGCGGAGGAGTCGCTATGCGAACGTTGAGCATGATGATGCCCAGCTCATCCGGCGAATTCGCCATGGAGTACGCGCGCACCACGGTTTCGTCGACCTTCGACACGTATCGCCATAGATCGAACTTGTCCCAGTCCTCACGAAAGCGCTCTTCGACGATGAAGTCCTTGTAGTGCACGGTGTGGGGCGGACACTCGATCTGTATGTAACCTCCGGCTCGGAACGGGACGGCCTCGCCCTCGGGCAGCTCCAACACCAGCTCCTTGATGAAGGTCGCCACATTGTGGTTGCTGCGAACCGAGCATTCCCACTTGCGGACGCTGAAGATCTCTGCGGGGATCTCGATCTTCATGTCCTGCTTGACTTTGACCTGACAGGATAACCGACACCCTTCGCGAGCTTCCCCACGGGTGATGTGCCCGAGCTCGGTCGGCAGGATGGCGCCCCCGCCTTCCAGCACGTTCACCTTGCAGACACCACAACTCCCCTTGCCGCCGCATGCCGAAGGGATGAAAATCTTGTTCGCGGACAAGGTGTTCAACAGCGTCGAGCCGCTCGCCGTTTTCAAGGAATTGGACGGATCCTCGTTGATGATGATGTCCACATCACCACTCGATACGAGCTTGGCGCGCGCCGCCATCAGGACCGCAACGAGCAGGAGGATGAGGACTGTGAATCCGATGACTCCGACGACAATGGTTTCCATGTTGATCTCTAGTGTCTGGAGGTTACGCCGCTCACGGAGCTGATTAGAGCGAAATCCCGCTGAACGCCATGAAGCCGACGCTCATGAGCCCGACCACGATGAAGGTGATACCGAGCCCGCGCAGGGGCGGCGGAACGTTACTGTAGCGGAGCTTCTCACGGATGGCCGCCAGGGCTGCAATCGCCAGCAGCCAGCCCACGCCGCTGCCCAGGCCGTACACCGCGCTCTCAACCAACGAGTAGTCGCGTTCGACCATGAACAGTGATCCGCCCAAGATCGCACAGTTCACCGCGATGAGCGGAAGGAACACCCCGAGAGCGTTGTACAGAGCCGGGGCAAAGCGATCCAAAGCCATCTCCACGATCTGAACCGTAGCGGCAATGGTTCCAATCAACGTCAGGAAGGTGAGGAAGGACAAGTCCACGCCCTCGAGGCCGATAGCAGCCAACGCTCCCTCTTTGAGGATCGCGTTGTTCAACAACTGATTGATGGGAGTCGTCACCCCTAGAACGAAGACTACCGCGAGACCGAGTCCGATTGCCGTGTCGACCTTCTTCGAGACGGCAAGGAACGAGCACATACCCAAAAAGAACGCCAAAGCCATATTCTCGATGAAGATGGCCTTGGTGGCGATGCTGATTAAGCCTTCCATTTCGTATACTCCTTAGACGGGAAGCGCGGGCAACTTCCTCAGCGGGCATCCCCGTGGTGAGACAATTCGAGCATGGCCTCAGCGGAAAAGTCTTGCTCAATCTGCGCCGGGCGGCGTGCTCTGACGATCCAAATGAAGCAGCCGATGAGCAGAAACGCTGAGGGCGCTAGCACCATCAGCCCATTGGGCTGGTACCAGCCGCCTTCGGAAACAGTTTGAAAGACGGGAAATCCAAAGATCTTCCCGGAACCGAATAGCTCGCGGGCGAAGGCAACGGCCATGAGCACGAAGGCGTATCCGAGTCCGTTGCCGACGCCGTCGATGGCCGACGCCACGGGTGGATTCTGCATGGCAAAAGCCTCGGCTCGCCCCATCACGATGCAGTTGGTGATGATGAGGCCGACGAACACGCTCAACTGCTTGCTGATGTCGAAAACGAATGCTTTCAGGATTTGGTCCGTGATGATGACGAGCGACGCGATGATGGTCAGCTGAACGATGATGCGGATGCTTGGAGGAATCAGGTTGCGGATCGCACTGACCGACACGTTGCTAGCCGTGGTTACCGCAATCACGGCAAGGCTCATGACGAAGGCGGTCTCCATTTTGGTGGTGACTGCCAATGCCGAACAGATGCCGAGCACCTGCAGGGCGATGGGATTGTTGTTGACGAGCGGATCGAGCAGAATATCTTTAGATTTCACGGTCATTGTATCCCTTTCTGCTGCCGGTACTTTTCCAGATATGGCCCAAACCCATGCTCCCCTAACCAGAACCGAAGGAGGTTAGTCACACCACGGCTCGTGATGGTGGACCCTGAAAGGCCATCGACGTTGTAAGGATCGCGCTCCGCGGGCCCAGCTTGGCCCTTCTTGACTGCGATTTTGGGCTCCCAGTTCTCGTCAAAGGCTTTTCGTCCTGGCCAGAGAGCTACCCAATTGGGATTCTCGACTTCGCCACCCAGCCCGGGCGTCTCACCGTGCTGATAGAAGGTGATGCCCTTGATCGTACGGGCGTCTTTCTCCAGAGCGAGGTAACCATACAAGGTCGACCACAAGCCTTTGCCCTCGACGGGCAAGATGATGGCCTCGGTTTCTCCCTCCCTCTGAAGTAAATAGACCACAGCCTGGTTCGGGATGCGGGCCACCTGTGCGTCGTTGGCGGGTGCCACGACACTCTCATTCGGGTTCGACTGGGCCTTGCGCTGGTCGAACATGGCGGCATCCACGCCTTCGGCGGGCTCGCCCGTCTTGAGAGCGACGACTTGGGGCCTTATGTACTGCTGGTACGTAGCCTTTATCTCGTCGCCGGTCATAGCGCGACCCTCGGCTAGCAACCCCGCCACCGCCAACACCTTGCTCTGCCGGTCGAGCACGCGGTTTTCTTCTTGGCGGTCCTTCAACAGAACCGCAGCACTCGACACGAAGATCGAGCACACGACGCAGACCATGGCTGCGAACATGACGATGTAGCGAACACTATGCTGCATGGCGGGCGAGCCTCCGCTTGATGTTGGCTTTCACGATGTAGTGGTCGATGAGGGGCGCGAACATGTTCATGAATAGGATCGCGAGCATCATTCCTTCCGGATACGCGGGGTTCACCACCCGGACCAAGACGACCATGACACCAATGCCAACCCCATATAAGTACTTGCCGAGTTCCGTAAATGCCGAAGACACCGGATCCGTTGCCATGAATACGGTTCCGAACGCCCAACCCCCAAGCACGATGTGCCAGTGAAAGGGCACAGCAAACATGGCGTTCGTGTCCGAACCGATAGCGTTGAGCAGAGCGGCCGTCAAAAACGTGCCCAACGTTACTCCAGCCATGGTGCGCCACGAGCCCACCTTGGTGATGATGAGGAAGACGGCACCAATGAGGCACGCCAAGGCGGAGGTTTCGCCCATTGACCCGGGAATGAAGCCGAGAAACGCGTCCATCCAGCTGGCGTTGGTTAGCGCGTCGTTATGCACCGCCGCTTGGGCCAATGGCGTCGCCCCGGACAAGCCGTCCGCACCCGTGAGGTTGGCTGCAATCCATGGCTCGTCGCCGCTGATGTCGGCTGGGTAGGCGAAGAACAGAAACGCGCGACCGGTCAGGGCGGGGTTGAGGAAGTTCATGCCCACTCCGCCGAACACCTCTTTGGCGAAGATGACCCCGAAAGTGATGCCGAGCGCCACCTGCCACAGCGGGATGGTGGGAGGCAGCGTTAGCGGCAGCAGGGCACTAGTAACGAGAAAACCTTCGCTTATCTCGTGGCGTCGCATCACCGCGAACGCCACCTCGACGTGACCACCGACGATTAGCGTTACCAGGTAGACCGGCAAGTAATACAAGGCGCCGTGCACGAAGTGCCCCAGAACGCTCGTCGTGTCAGCAGCAGAAAACCCGAGCGCGAGAAACAGGTTCGTCTGCCAATCGTCCAACGGCAGCGCGCCGTTGGCGACCGCCAGATGAGCCTGATATCCCGTGTTGTACATGGCCATGACCATGCAAGGCAGCAGCGCGACGACCACCAAGATCATCATGCGCTTCTGATCGATGCCGTCGCGGATGTGGGAGGCGCTGCGCGTCACCTCACCCGGCGTATACAGAATCGTGTCGGTCGCTTCGTAGATGGGGTATAGCTTCTCGAGCTTGCCGCCCTTTCCGAACAGCGGCGCGAGCTTGTCCAACTGCTGTCGTAACATCAGCCTTCCTCCTGCATCGTCTGGAGATTCTTGCGCAGCAGCATCCCGTAGTTGGTCTTGCCCGGGCACACGAACGTGCACAAGGCGAGGTCCTCCTCGTCGAGCTCCAACGCCCCCAGTTCTTCGGCACGCTCCAAGTCCTCGACCACGAGCGCGCGCAACAAGAACGTCGGGAGGATGTCCAGGGGCATGACTCGTTCGTACATCCCGATCGGTACCATTGCCCGCGCTGAGCCTTGCGTGCCGGTGTCGAAGTCGAACTTCTTCTTGCCGAACAGCTTCGACACGAAAATCGGGATGCTCGAATATCGCTTCGCGCCGGGGACGAGCCAGCCCAGAAACTCGCGGCCTCTCCCCTCGGCGAGCGCCGTTACCTGGTAGTGATAGCGTCCAAGGAAGCCGAATATCTCACCCATGGCACGGTCGCCGCTGAGCACAGAACCACTGATGACGCGCACGGCATCACCCTTGCCATCGAATTCCCGCTCGATGACGTCGTCGAGATAGGCACCCAGCCGCGTGCGCACGAGGCGGGGCTGTTTCACTAGGGGCCCGGAGTACGCCACCACCCGCGTGACGTCCAAAACGCCAGTCTGCGCCAGTTTCGCCACCGCGATGACATCCTGATATCCGATCGTCCACACCACGCGCTCCCGATTCACGGGATACAGGGTGTGGATGTGCACGCCCGCCGTCCCCGCGGGGTGAGGGCCGCTAAACTCTTCGTGCTTGACGGGGGCGTTGCCTGCGCCGATCCCTGAGCCGCTCATCGTACACAAGAAGGTCGGGCCATCTGTGAGACCGGCGACGAGCTTCAGCCCCAACTCGAACGCGGCCCTTTCCGCACCGATGACCACTGCAGGATCGGCCGCCAAGGGGTTGGTGTCGGAGGCGGTGACGAAGATCGCGTTCGGCACACTGTCGGGCGCGGGGACGCGACTGAAGGGGCGCGTACGGAACGCGGTCCAGAGCCCCGCCTTGATCAGCAAATGCCGCACTTCGTCGCGCGTGAAAGCCTCGGGAGACTTGCCCGACGGCAGCTCGAAGCGAACGAGTTCGTCGTCCGTGGGTGAGCCGGCTTGTTCGCTCTCGCTCAAGTGAATCACCACCGACTGCAACGCCCGACGCGCGCCGCGGTGGATCCCGATGACGCGTCCAGCTCCCGGTGCCGTGAAGGTGACGCCCGGATTTTTCCGGTCCTCGAACAAGACTTGACCGCGTTTGACGGTGTCGCCTTCGTGCACCTCCATCCGCGGTTTCATCCCGTGATAATCGGTTGCCACGACAGCAACCCGAGTCACCT
This sequence comes from uncultured Polyangiaceae bacterium, assembly GCA_964577325.1. Lineage (GTDB taxonomy): Bacteria > Myxococcota_A > Polyangia > Polyangiales > Polyangiaceae > SZUA-265. The sequence goes on along the minus strand of CAZNZA010000117.1, from coordinate 1,534 downwards.
TGGGCTCAGATAGGATCGTCTGTTGGGGTGCCCCAGTAATGGGTACATCCAGGCCTTTTGAGAGCTTGTGAGTTGCCATCGAGTTTCTCGTTGCGTGTCGACCGCCGCCGCTGCTTTACACGAAGCGCTGAGAAAGCCTCAATTCGCTTCGGGACCGATAAGACGACAGTCGCGGTCGACCTGGCGTAGCGGGCACAAGGACCCCGCCGCGGTGGCGCCTCAATATTCCAAAGCCACAGTTTTTTCGCCCCAAAAGTGGCAGATGGAGAAAAACAAACTTGGGTATCGGGCCGAGGTGTCCTGGTGCCGAACGCTCGAGCCGACCCCGGTCATGAGCGGAGAAACCAGTCCCGTGTGGGCACGATTTTGCGCGCCTGGAGAAAGCAGGGCCGGCTTTTTAGCCGACCAACGCCCCCGTTTCAACGACGGACGGTCAATGCAGGCCTCCCACTGCTCTGTGGACGTGACCTTTTGCAGCGGAAGACTATTGGTAGTGCATGCAGCGCTCTCTGTTGCGACCTCTGCTCGCCCGCCTATCCACCCCCCTGTGCGTCGCTGGGGCGCTGACCATGGCTGGCTGCGCTACGAGTGACCCCGCTCTCGAAAACGACGACGTATCCGGGTCGCCGGGGTCGGACACCGGCGATGATGACCAAAGCTCACCTGCTGCTGAGGCAGGCTCAGCCCCCCGCACCTGCGACGTCCCCCACTTCGAGCAATCCGAGCCGCCCGTCGCTTTCGAGGGCCTTTCCGCTACGGTGGTCGACCAAGACGGGGAGCTCGTTGCCGGACTGTTATCCCAGGCGTGCGGCCTGAACGTGTGCCTGCAGGAAGCGACCGACGACAAGGGGCGCGTCACGATAGGCGCCAATGAAGCGATCAGTAAGCCAGCCTTCAAGTATGGCGATGGGTTGCGCTACGCCCAATTGACACTCCTTCTAGAGGGCGACGGCGTTCATGATTTGGGAGAGCAACGTACTTTGAAGTTCCCGCCGTTCGAAGCAGCAGAAGCACTGCGCGCAGGGACCGAGATTAACAGCTCGCAAGCGATCCTGACTCTCGCCGATGATGCTGAAATTGAGGTCGATACGTTGTCGTATCCCGAGGCAAGCCAGCATGTCTTTCTGGCGCAAGAATTCGATGAGCTGCCGCAGGCCGTTGAAATTGAAGACTTCGACGGCGTGTGGGCGTTTGGTCCACTCAAGACACGCTTTTGCCCACCCGCCGAACTGTCCCTTCCGAACAGTGCAGGGCTCGAACCAGGGGCGCAGGTCGATCTGTACCTGCACGTCACCGACATCGCCGGCCACTGGGCACCGTACGCAGAGTGGGGAAAGGTTGCGGCAGCTACGGTAAGTGAAGATGGCGAGCGTATTGTCACCCAACCGGATCAGGGCCTACCGGAGTTGGGCGTCGTCGGGCTGCGCCTAGCGGGCACCAACGCAGAAGACTGACCCAGTTTACAGCCAAAGGCGTCGCAGGCCTAGTACCTCGGCAACCAAGTTTTGACCGGTTTCGATGCCCTCCCACAGCA
>CAZNZA010000116.1:9387-16973 GCA_964577325.1 uncultured Polyangiaceae bacterium | reverse complement strand
CGGGATCTCCCACGATTGACGTCCCCTTCAAGTGACACCCCGTGTCGTCACAGGGCACGGCAGTGTCGTCACAGGAGGTGCCGTCGCTGTAAAGGTAGAACGCACCCTGAACGCCGCCGGGATTGTCGGTGGCGACTTCAGGGTCACAACCGATCCAGTTGCCGTTGGTATGCACGACGGCGAGGTTGTCGCCCTCTTTGCACGGTTCGGCATCCGGATCCGGCTCGGTGGGTACTGGGCTTACGGGCGCAACGTCCGTTCCGGTCGGAGCCGGATTCACGGTTGGCTGCGGCGTAACGCCGGACCCTGGAGCCGTCGGTTGAACGACGGGGCTCACGCCCGTGCCCGGGGTAACAGGTTCCGGAGTAACGGTACCAACAGGCGTCACCGTACCCACCGGACTCACGGTACCGACAGGCGTAACCGTACCCACCGGAGCCACGGTGCCCACTGGGCTTACGGTGCCACTGGGCGAAACAGGGGTGATGATGATCGGGTCCTGCCCCTCATCGGCGGGAGAACAAGCTGCGGCAGCAATCGCCCCCAAGAGGCCCAGTTTGTAGATGTTAGTCGTCATGTTCTCGAATCGGCCTTTCGAATGGTAAGCGGAACGCCTCGGTTCCGTAGCAGATGCAACCCGCCCCATGCGGCCGTCCGCCAAGGACGTCGCTGCGGGTCGAGAGCTAGTGTATATGATTTGTCGTCAGCCACCGCAGCGGCCAGTCGAATTCGCCGCGGCGCAGCACAGCCGGATCCCTCCCTCGCCATGCCGTTCACGCGCGGTCCGTCTAAATTCCTCTGAGCGACATCCTTTACGTCGAGGTTGCATCTGGGAGTGATCAGCGAAGCCGGAGCTCGCACCCGCCGAGCCCGAAAACGATACACAGTTTCGCCACTTTCTCCGACGCCCGCCGACGTCTACCGCGCTTGCGGGTTGGGCCCAGCATCTGTCCGGCAGCTCGCGGCTCCCTCCCATCGGGTCGCGCACCGCGAACCGCCGACGCCTACAGCAAAAGGCCTTTCTCAACGCGTCCCGCCTGGAAAAAGCCACTTGCATGCCGTCGCGTTCCGGCGCAAAAAGAGAATTCACCATTCGCTTTTGGGAACTGGTCTGTGCCTCAACGACAGAAGGAAGAAGTCCGAAATGCCATCGTGCAGGCAGCAGCCGAGGTGTTCGCGCAGCACGGGTTCGACGGAGCCACCGTCGCCGGCATTGCGGCACGCGCCCATACCTCCGTCGGCAACGTCTACAAATACTTCGACGGTAAGCAGTCGCTGCTGAGCGCCGCCGTTCCTGCCGGCTTCATCGCCGAGCTGGAACGGCGGCTCGACGAACGCGTCGCGGCCCTCGGTGTCGAGCACGACGTGTTGGTATTACCGCCCGACCATGCCTACCACCAAGCCAGCGACGCGCTATTGACGTTCGCGTTTTCACACCGGGCGCGCCTACTGTTTCTGCTCAGCCGTGCCGCGGGTACACCCCACGCGCCATTCCGGGACAAACTACTCCGGCAGTTGGTTGGCTGGGCGTTGCGCTACGCAAAGCAGGCGTACCCCACGCTCCCTTGGACACGAGCACGGAAGCGAGCACTGACTCGCATCTACGAGGCCTTCCTCACGCAACTCGCGGGCATGTTGAGCGACGAAAGGAGCGAAAGTGCTCTGGGTGAAGCCATACGGTCGTTCACCAGTTACCACTTAGCAGGGTTGCGGGCACTGTTTACTTCATACGCGCTAACACCGCCATCGCCCAGTAAGGACAGGAGACGACAATGGGTTTGAGACTACATCACCGAGAAGGCGCTTCCCGCAGACTGCTCACGAGCTTGCTCGAAAGACCGGACCTGACGCGCGTGGTCGCGGAGCTTCCGCCCGCGACGTTCGCCGAGCTCGTGCGCGAGGTGGGCGTGGAGGACGCCGGTGAGCTCGTTGCGTTTGCAACGACCGAACAACTCGTACAGGCCTTCGACGAGAGCTTGTTCCGCAGTGAAGGCGCGGGGGAGCGTGAAGTCTTCGATGCAGCCGCGTTCGCCATCTGGTTGGATGTGTTACTCGAGGCCGGAGAACAACGCGCGGCGCAGCGCCTGAGTGAACTCGACGAAGACTTCGTGGTCCATGCATTGTCGAGTCTGGTTCTGGTGTTGGAGGTGGATGGCTTGCGGGAGCGCATGCTCGACGGCGACAGCGACGACGTTTGGCAGCTGGAAAAGGCCATGCAGAGCGCCCTGATGGAGGAGTTGGATGGCTATCTGCTGGTTGCGCGACGGCCGGAGGGCTGGGACGCGGTACTCACGCTCATTCTGGCGCTCGATCGCGATCAACGGCGATGGGTCGAACGCATCCTCGACCGCTTGGCGCTCCTGGCCAGCAGCTACCTCGACGATCTCGAGGAGCTGTCGTCCGTGCTTAGCGACAGCGAATCGCTCGCTGAAGACGTCGAAGCGGCGCGCGAACAACGGCGCAGCGAGCAGGGTTACGTCGAACCCCGCGCCGCTCGAGCATTCTTGAAGCTAGCGTTTTCTCCGCTAAAAGAGACGACAGGAGCAGCGGTCCTGGATGCTCGCGACCCGCTGACGAGCGCCTACTTCCGAGAACTGCGGGTTGCACCTGCGCTTCGTGGTCCGCGCGCTGCTCACACGGCGCCTACGCCGACGGCGCGTGCGACGATGTCCGACGCGCCGAAGGCTCAGATCGTTCACCTTTTGAAGTTACGCCTCCGACCACCGGTAGCGGAACTAGCCCACGACGACGCTACCCTTCCCCTCATGGCCGCCCTGCGTGAGCTGCGCGAGAGCGACCCGGCGGTGTTCGACATCAGGCAGGAAGAGCTCGCGTACCTGGTGAACGTGCTGTTGGCCGCGGTCGATCTTGGAGACCGAAAGATGCGGCTGGGGGAGGCTGCCGAAGCTGCCCTGACCACTGTTTACTTCGGAGCAGTTCTTGAATGGCGCAGCGGGCAAAGACGCAACGTCGACGAACGGGAAGTGCCGGATCAGCGGTCGCTGCTGGCGCTGCTTTGCGACTGGCCACTGGATGTTTTATTTCGCCGCGCCAGCGCGGCGCTGGCTGAAAGCGCCGTGTTTTCCGAAAGCGCGGCCGCCGAACTCGCCCTCGCGCGCGAACGGGGGTTCCTCTCTTCGCATGCGGAGCTGCCCTGGGCGCTACGTTTTTGCTGACAGCGCGGCGCCGTAGGGCTTACCTCGCCAACGGAGGCCACTTTCGTTGATTTGCGGCTCGACGACGGCGATGGATTGTGCGACGCGGGGCGCTTCGCCCCAATGTCGCTTTGGACTCCCCTGCTCGACCGTTCGCCTCGTTCCCTGCGCGAGCTGCGGGCCGTGGCAGCCAGGCCCGATTTCTGGTTGGGTGCGGCCTGCGCGGCTGTCGTGCTGTGGGCGACAGCGCAGTTGCTCGTGTTCTCCTTTGGCCGTGACCAGAGCATCTATGCCGTGGTGGGGCGGGGCATCGTCGAGGGCGAGATGCCGTACCGTGACCGTTGGGACTTCAAGCCGCCAGGGATCTTTCTCGTCTATGCGCTGTCCGAAGCCGTCTTCGGGTCGAAGATGTGGGGTCCGCGCTTGCTCGAAGCCTTGGGGTTGTTGGCCACAGCTGGACTCTTGGTGCGCTTGAGCCAGGTATTCTTCGCCGACAACAGACCGGGGTTCTTGGCCGCCGCCATCGCGTGTCTGGTGCACGTGCAGTTTGATTTTTGGCACACGGGGCAGCCCGAGAGCTTTGGGGGCTTTCTCACGATGGCGGGGGTCATGGCCGTGAGCGTGACGTCGAGCACGCGCCGCCGCGCGCTGTTGCGCTGGGTGATTTGCGGCGCGTGTTTTGGCGCTGCTGCTTTGATGAAGCCGCCCTTGGGCGGGGGCGCCGTGGTGTGCGCCGCCTTTCTGTGGCGCCAACGACTGAACGCCGGAGCAACGCCAAGGAGCGCCCTGGGGCCTGTTTTCGTCATCGGTGCGGGATGTCTCCTCCCTTTGGGCGCCGTCGCGTTCTGGTTCTGGCTGACGGGGGCCTGGGCTGACTTGTCGTGGACGCTGTTCGAGTTCACCCCTGGCTACACCAAGCTCGGCTGGGGTGACAACGCGGCAGCCGGGTTCTACCGCGCCTTGGAAGGCGCGTTCATCGAACACAGTGCGCTACTCGGTATCGGAGCCGTTGCCGCCGTGTTCGGCTCACCCTTGTCGAGCCGCGACCGCGAGGGTCTGAGTCTGGTGCTAGGAGTGCTGGCTTTGCATTTGGCAGGCATCGCCATGCAAGCGAAGTTCTTTCAGTATCACTTCGTGGCCAGCCTGCCGTTGATCGCGTGGGTGGCGGGACTGGGCTGGTTCAAGCTCTGGCGCGCGGCAACACAACGACAAGCGGGCGGAGCCGTCGCTTTCGCCTCGTTGTTCGCCGTCGTGGCCGCGGCTCGAATCCCCACCTACGACGTCCCGCACGGCTTTTGGTCGCGAGCCTGGGAGCGTACGAAGTATCTTCTGGGACAGAGCGACCTGCACGATCGAAGCGCGTTGGATGAACACCTTCATTACGTGGCCGACTTCAACTTGGCCGCCAATAGAAGGGTGGCCGAACGGGTACGAGCGCTCACCCGACCTGAGGACGCTATCTACGTGTGGGGGTTCGAGCCGGCCATCTACTGGTTCGCCGAGCGCAAGCTCGCTTCGCGCTTCATCTACAACGTGCCCCAGCGCGCGTCCTGGGAGCGCCACCACGCAAGGGAGCAGTTGCTCGCCGAGCTGGATCGCTCCGAACCGACGATGTTCGTCGTGCAGCATCACGATGTCTTCCGATTCGTGACGGGTAACGATCAGGATTCGAAGCATGCCCTTTCCGACTTTCCCGAGCTCCACGAGCGGTTGAATCAACGCTATCAGTGGGTGGACCGGATCGAAGACTTCGAGCTCTTCGTGCTGAACACCCGCACTAGCGACGTACGAGTGGCGCGTTCAGGCGACGAGGGACCGCGCACCCCGACAGCGACCGTCGCTGATCGTGGACGCAACAGTTGCGCCCCGGCAAATCCGCCCTACGCTACGTGCCTGTGAACAAACCAGGTAATGCAGCCGTCCTCTCGCTCATCGTTCCCGGCGTGGGACAGATCTACAACGGCCACTTCTGGCGCGGGATTTTCTGGCTGATCATCACGCCCGGCTTCTGGATTGGCACAGGGGGGATCCTAGGCTGGGTTTGCCATTTAGTGTCCGCGTACACGGCCTATAGACGCGCCCAAGAGGGTGAAGGCACGCCAGCGCGGTTACCGTATCGCGCTCCCGACGTGTGACGCGCTTTCAGGCCGCTTCGATGGCCGCGCTTGCCCGTTGGATGGTGCGGACGAACTCTTCCGGAACGCGCGCCACACCGTGGTCGATGGGCAACCACTTGCTGCCGCGATTGAGCAGAAAGGCCGGCACGCCCGCGCTGCCCGCCAAGTGACACAGCTCCATCGCTTGTTTGCGCTCGGCTTGCATCTGCTCGCGTACCCGCGCTGAAAAAAACAGCTGCACGAACGCCTGGGCGTCGATGTCGTAGGTCGCCGCGATACCGATGAAGGTGGCGATGTCGTTGGCCGACTGCCCGTCGACGAAAAATGCCTGCTGACAGTCGTGGATGAACTCGAGATGCTTGGCCGGGGCGAGGATTTTCACGCACTGATTGGCGAGGGCTGCCGTTCCGGATTCGTAGACGTAGCGGTCGTTGTCGATCACGTTTCGCCGGAAGGATTCACCAAAGCGAACGCTCGAAAGCGCCTCCACGCGCGGAACGCCCGACTGCAGGTGCTCGCGGAAACCGCGGGCGATGAGGCGACACGCGTCTCCCACCCACAGGCCCACGTTGTAACTCTCGATCGGCAAGTCCTGGAGCGCCGCACGCACCGCGCGCACCGCGGGCTGCATCGCATAGCACCAGCCGCACAAAGGGTCGTGCACGTAAAACAAACGCGTCCCGCTCACGACGCTCTCTCGAGGCGTGGCACTGACCGGCGAGGGGGAGGGGATCCGGCTAAACGAGTTCATGCTGGTATACCGGCACCCAATGTGTTGCGAGCGGTAGCACTAACGAGTCATACCGAGCAAGTTCACAGCGTCTCACGCCCCCGCGCCGCAAGCACCGGTGCTCCCCGGTGTTTGGAGTGGGTCTCGAGACGCAACGGACGAAACCTGACGGGCTTTAGCAGGTTGCTGAAAAAGCAACCTGCCAATGAAACAGCAAGGTGCCCGCGCAATCGAGGCGCCGCTGCGGATTTCAAAAACCCTCACTTTCATGGGGTTTTTGAAATCCGGCGCCATCTCGCTTTGGCGCGGATGAGCACCAGCAGGGTGCTGAAAAGCATTTTCAGCACCCTGCTAGACCAGCACCTGCCTTCCTCAGCCGTGACGCTGCACGGCCAGTCTTTCCCAGCGATCCCGCGGCTGTACCGGCCAGCCATCCCTCGAGCGCGGAAGGGAGAGGGCGGGAGTCGCCCGTCACTGAGCGGGCTAGGCCGCAAGCCCTTCGACGGTTTCGATGCCGACCCTCACTGTGCTGTGGGAGGGCATCGAAACCGGTCAAAACTTGGTTGCCGAGGTACTAGTGACGACCCCAACCCTTGTGGCATGGTCCGCCGCCTGTGAAGGGTCTGGCGTGGATAAGCCCCTGGCTGTTGCTCGGCGTGCCGATACTTGGGCTCGCGGAGCTTCTGGGGCACCTCTACTTCCGGGCGCGCACGCCGAAGCTCGAAGACTACGAACGCCTAGTGACTGCCGTTGCGGAGCTCGAGCAGGAGGACGATTTCGTGGCGGTGACGCCCCGCTGGGCGGAGCCTAACCTGCGCTGGGCGTTGGGAGACGAAGCGATGCCGCTGCGCGAGGTGGCGCGCCCGGACGATGCGCGGTTTCCAGCCGTCGTCGAAGTGCTCCTGCCCGGTCATGCGTCTCGCTTCGCGGCCTGGCAAAGGGAAACGAGCCGAGAGGTCGGCAAGTTCACGATCGAGCGCCGTATCAACCCGACCTTCGAACGCGTTGCCTACGACTTCGTCGATTCCCTAAAGCCCGCCCAGGCAGCAGTGTCGCTCGTGAAGGGGAGCGGGTCCACGCAGTCCTGCGATTACAACCGCCGGGCAAAAGTGAGCAACGGCTCGCTTGGCGGGCATCCGACGTTCCCTCGGGAGCGCTTCGAGTGCGGGGGCGGGGCGTGGAACTTCGCTGGGGTCACCGTCATCGAAGACCAGGACTACATGCCACGGCGCTGCATCTGGGCGCATCCCGTGCAGGGGAAGGATAAGGTCATACGCTTTGGCAGCGTTCCGCTCGGCTCACGTATCGTGGTGCACACGGGCGTGCCTTATCTGCGCGACCGCGAAGCAAAAGGCTCCCCGATCGACCTCGAGGTGCGCGTCGGCGACCAAACCGTGGGCACCACCACTCACCGCGACGGCGATGGCTGGCGTCAGACGAGCTTCAGTACCGACACGTACTCTGGCTCGACCCAGGCGGTTGAGTTTCGAGTATCGAGCAAGCGAGCTCACAAGCGTGAGCTCTGTTTTTACGCGGACGTGAGATGAATCCAGCGACCTCTCCTTCGAGCAGGCGGTTGTCCGG
>CAZNZA010000116.1:0-9287 GCA_964577325.1 uncultured Polyangiaceae bacterium | reverse complement strand
GCCCCCACCCGCCGCGACTTGTTGATCGATGGGGGTGTGTTCGGCTTTCTCACGGTCGCGTACTGCTGGTGGCTACTGTCGACCGTACACACGCTCGGTTATGCACGCGACGAAGGCTTCTATTTCCAGGCAGCAGACGCTTACTTGAAGTGGTTCCGGCTATTGTGGGAGGATCCGTCGGCGGCGTTGGAGCGAAGCAACATCGATCGCTACTGGACTGTAAACCACGAGCACCCAGCCCTGATCAAGTCGCTGTTCGCGCTCTCGAAGGCGGCATTTTGGGACGGGATCCGCCTCTTTCCCGAGCGTGGCACGAGTTACCGCTTCGTCGGCATGGTGATGAGCAGCTTGGCGGTGGCTACCGTTTACCTGTGGGGCGTGCGCCACCTGTGGAGCTACGGTCGCAATCTCGCCCGCGTCGGGGGCCTGGTGGCGGCGCTCAGCCTGGCCCTGATGCCGCGCGTGTTTTACCATGCCCACCTCGACTGCTTCGACATGCCCGTCGTGGCCATGGGTCTGTTCACGACCTACGCCTATTGGCGCGCCTTCGAGACCAGAACTTGGAAGTGGGCGCTCATCACGGCGTTGCTCTTCGGGCTCACCCTGAACACCAAGCACAACGCGTGGCTACTGCCGTTTGCGTTGGTGGGTCACTTGCTTTGGAGTGAGGGCGGACAGTTGCTGGTGGGGCTGAGACAGCGTCGCCTGCGTATCCCGGTGGTCTTGGTACTGATGGCCACCCTGAGTCCGCTCGTGTTTTACGCGCTTTGGCCGTGGATCTGGCACGATACCTTCGCCCGCCTCGAAGAGTACGTCGTGTTCCACACGCGCCACGTCTACTACAACATGGAGTTCCTCGGGCAGACGTACTTCGAGCCGCCGTTTCCGCGCGCGTACGCCTGGTTGATGACGGCCACGACCGTTCCCGCCATCACGCTCGTCTTGTTTGCGCTCGGCGTGCTCGTGTACGCGCGCGTGGAGCTTAGTCAGCGCGTGCTACCCTGGCTACGGCTGTGGCGGGTGCGCGGTTTTTGGAACTCCCTGCAGATCCCCAGCCACGTCGATGGCGAACAGGAGCCGTCGACGCGCCGACGTCAGTCCACGGCCACGCTGTGGTTGATGCTGCTCGGTGTTCATTACGCACCGTGGTGGTTCAATGATTCGCCGATCTTCGGAGGCACCAAACATTGGATGCCTGCGTACCCGTATCTGGTGCTGTTTGCAGGTTACGCGACGGTGCTCGTAGCACGGACGCTTTCCGCGATGTGGCAGCAGCGCTTCCCTGCGCTAGGCAACAAAGTGCAGCCTCTACTGCCGGCGGTCTTGGCGTCGAGTGTGCTCGCAGGGCCGTTGGTGATGACCATCCAGAGCCACCCGTGGGGTCTCGGTTGGTACACCCCCGTCATCGGCGGAGCGGCCGGGGCCGCTACGGCTGGCCTCAATCGATCCTTTTGGGGCTATACGACGGGAGCCATTCAGGATGAGATCAACGAACACGCCGAGAAGAACGATCGCGTGTTCATCCACGACACGGCCATGCAGAGCTGGCGCATGCTCGTGCACGACAAGCGAGTGCGCCGTGACCTACGCCCGCAGCTCGGCGTAGCGGGTAGCGACTTGGCCATATACCATCACGAGCAACACATGGCGCAAGTGGAGTACATGATCTGGGTCGACTACGGAACTACGCAGCCGGTCCACGTCGGCACGTACGACGGGGTACCGGTCGTGTGGCTTTACGATCGACCATAAAACCGCCAAGCCATGGCCCGACGCTGCACCTCATCCGATCAACGGTGCTGGAATGGCCCCTCGACAACGATGTCCACCTCACCACCGCACGCGGGCACAGCACGCAGCGAGTAGCGCTCGGAATAACCTTTCACGACGACGTCATGGAGCGTGAGACGAACGTCGCCTTGGCGCGTGCCGGGCTCCACGCCTTCGATCTCTATGGTGACGGGCGTCTGCGCCAGCACCAAGGTGCCAAAGTCGCAGCTGGCGAACAGGCCGCTCTGCAGCAGATGCGTGCTCACGCCGTCTGCCAGTTCGAACCCCGTCGCCAGCGCTAAGTTGAGCACCAGACCAAACTCTTCGAAGTAGGCGTCGTCCGTGACGTTGCCGTGGTCAGGGTCGTCTTTGAGCGAAATGACCCGTACCTGTTCCGCGGGCTGCTCGAGCGAGGTCCGGCCAAAGTGCAGCGAACGCCCGGCACCTGAAGCGTAGCTAATTGTCTCACCACACACATCGCCCGTCACCGAAATCTGCGGGTGCTGGCTGCTCTCCTCGAAATTACAGTTCGCGCCCGGGCCAGCTTCGTTGCCCGCGTCTGCCCTTGCACGGGGTCCGTTCGACGTCGCGCCTTCGTTGGTGCTGGATTCCGGGTCCGAGTCGGACGCCACACACGCCACCAAGCTGCCCCCAATGAAGAGGACCTGTGCCAGCGACTCGCGCCGACCAAAAAAACTCCCACGCATGAAAGGTGCGTGGGGTGGCGGAGGAGGATGCGCAAGCTTACGGCTGACATCCGACCCGTGATGCTTTTAGCCGCGTTTCTGGGAAGCGGTTTGAACGCGCCGGATCTATCCCGCATGCTGTGGCCATGCCTCGCTACGTGTCGACGCCGATCGCGCTCCTTTGCCTCACCTTTGCCTGCCAAGCGGCCAAATCTCCCCCGGCCAACAGCCCCTCCACCGGAAAGGTGCATGTTGCCCTCACGCCCCAGCAAGAGCTGGAACGTGCGGAATTGGCTTTGGAGGCCGGCCGCTATGCAGAGGCGGAGGCCGCTTACGTGCGGGCCGGCGCGCTGCCGGCGCTCGAGGCGCAGGCGGCGTGGGGCTTGCGCCGTGTGCACTTCATCACCGGCCGTTACGAGCTTGCGGCTGTCGCCCCCAAAGCACCCATCCCCGATCCGGGCCGAGCCGCCGAAACGCTGGTTCTGCGCGCCCAGGCGCTCATGGCGCTCGGCCAGTACGACGCAGCCCTGGACGTGGTGAAGACGTCCGAGCATCCCGGCAGTCGACGCCTTCACGGGGAGCTTCTGATTCTGCAGGGGAAGCGGGATGAGGCAACGCCGATCTTGATGAGCATCATCGAGGACTACAACGAAGGCCGCATCGAAGAATCCGATGCGTTGGGCCTAGCCCTCGTCGGTCGTGCCGCACACCTGCTGCGCAGTCCCGAAGACGCCAACGAGGCGTACAACCTCGCCGAACAGGCGGCTCCAGAAGCGCCGATAGAAATGCTGCTTTGGCGCGTGGAACTGTTTCTCAACCATCACGACCCGGGCCACGCCGAGGAGGTCTTGGACGAGATCCTCGAGCGCTCGCCAACTCATCCCGATGCTCTCGTTTGGCTGGCGAACGTCAAGCTCGAGCAAGCGTTGGACTTCGACGAAGCGCGTCGCCTGGTTCACGAGGCTCTGACCATCAACTCTAGGCACGCCCGCGCCTACGCCGTCCTCGCCGGGTTAGCGCTGCGAGACATGAAGCTCGAAGAGGCCACGACGCACGTCGAACGCGGATTGACTCTGAACGACCGTCACCTCGAGCTTCTGAGTTTGAAGGGGGCCATTCGCTTTCTCGCCGATGATGCCGCAGGTTTCGCCCGCGTGCGCGACGAGGTGCTGGGTCACAACCGCGAATACTCGGAATTCTACACCATCGTCGGCCTCTACGCCGAATGGGAACACCGTTACGACGAGATCGTAAAGCTCATGCAGCGAGCGGTCACCATAGACGGCCAAGACGCCAAGGCCCATGCGCAACTCGGCCTCAATTTAATCCGGGGTGGCGACGACACGGCTGGGTTGTTTTCTTTACGCGAAGCCTTCTCCCTCGACCCGTACAATGTGCGGGTTTACAACACGCTCAACCTCTACGAAAAGGTCATTCCCAAGGATTACACGGACGTCGCTTCAGAACGCTTTCGGTTTCGCTATCCGACGCGGGAGAAGCCGGTGCTCGAGCGCTTCGTCCCTCCACTGCTCACTCAAGCCTGGGAAAAGATGGTCGAAAACTATGCGTTCGAGCCACAGACGCCTGTCGGTATCGAGTTATACGCCGAACGGGAAAACTTCGCGATCCGCACCAGCGGTTTACCCCATACCGCCATTCAAGGCGTCTGTTTTGGGCAGACGCTCGCCAGCATGAGCCCCTACTACGAGAAGTTCAACGTGGGCATGACCTTGTGGCATGAACTCGCCCACGTGTTCCACATCCAGCTATCCAAGAATCACGTACCCCGCTGGTTTACGGAAGGGCTTGCGGAGTACGAGACGCTGCTCGAGCGCCGGGAATGGTCGCGCGAGCACGATGTGGAGTTGTATCACGCGCTGCGTGATGGACGTCTGCCTAAGGTGGGCGCCATGAACGAGGCGTTCACTCGTGCCGAGGACATCGCTGACATCGCCGTCGCCTACTACGCGTCCACCCAAATCGTCCGCCTGCTCGCGGAAACCTACGGGCACGCCAAGCTGCGCGAGATGCTCGTGCTCTGGGGGCAGGGCAAACGTACCGATGCTGTCGTGCAAACGGCTTTGGGTGTTACGACAGCCGACCTCGATCGACAGTTCGAAGCCTACTTGAGCAAGCGCCTAGCGCGCTACCAAGAGCAATTCGTGCCGGAACGGCGCGTGGGCAACCCAGAGCGCGTGCGTGAACATGCCGACGCCAATCGCGATGATCCCGATGCGCTCGGTCGCTTTGCGTTGGTTCTGGTGGAAGCTGGCGATGGCCAGGCCGCCGCGCGCATCGTCAAAGAGATACTGCGCCTGGAGCCGAACCACGCCCAGGGACTTTGGCTGCAGGCGCGCCTGGCGCTGCGCTCCGGAGACGGTGCGGATGCGGCCGCCGCCGTCGCGCGCCTGTTAGCCGCGGGCAAGGATGGCTACGAGACCCAATTGCTCCAGAGTAAAGCTGCCCAGCTCCTCGACGACGACGCCTTGATGGAAGCCAGTCTACGGCGCGCCCAAGCCTTCGATCCCACTCAGGCAGAAGCTGTGTATGGCTTGCTAGAGCTGGCCCGCAAGGCGAAAGACAAGGCAGCGGAGCGGCGCTGGTTGCGTGAATTGGTCGTGCTGGAGGAACATAACGGAGCCGTGTTTCGCACTCTCGTACACAGTCTGATTTCAAAAAAGGAAACGGCGACACCGAGCCTTGCCGAATTGACGGAAGCGGTCGACGTGGGGCTGAGCGCCGTGTACGCCGATATGCACGCGCCGGCATCGCACGTCGCGTACGCTCTGGCGCTCGAGGCAAATGGTCGTCAGCCCGAGGCCACTGCAGCGTTTGAAACCGCGCTCGTGGCACCCGGATCGGATGGGGACCGCGCGCGAGCACTGCGTGAGTACGCGGAGTATCAGACGCGCCACGGCAATCGGGCCAAAGCCCGCAAGCTCGAGCAGGAAGCGCTGAAGGTCGAACAGGAAGTGACGAAGAGTTTGACCGAATCAGAGCCGCCGGAGGCCGACGTTCCGGCGCGGGAAGGGCCTGCCGAAAGCGCGCCGAGCGAGGAGTGACGGCTGCAACGGCCCGGTTTGGCGAACGTGGCCGCCTCGAGTTACCGCGGCATGAGGCCGCTACTTCAGCGTCGCGTCGTTCAAAGCACCGGTTTGCCGCAAAGCTTCGTAGAGCACGATCGCAACGGAGTTGGCCAAGTTGAGGGAACGCACGGCGCCCAGCGTCGGAATGGCTACACATTCCTCGGCGCGCTGGCTCAACAGTTCCGGCGCCAAGCCGACGCTCTCCTTCCCGAACACGAGGCAATCGCCCGCTTGGAAGCTCACGTCGTAGATGCTGCGAGAGGCTCGTCCACTCAACAACCAGGTTCGCGTGGGATGTGCGGATTGCACCCGACTCTGCGCCTCTGCTAACGTCTCGTGCGTGTGCACCTGAACGAGGTGCCAATAGTCGAGCCCTGCACGTCTCACCGCATGGGCATCGATGCTGAACCCGAGTTTTCCAACGAGGTGTAACGGACTGCCCGTGGCCGCACACAGGCGGGCGATGTTGCCGGTGTTTGGAGGAATTTCCGGTTCGACCAGTACGACGTGAAAAGGTAGCTGCAGCGGCGAGGCGCGGAGGCGCGGCGAGCCGCTGGTGGGCGTTGGCGCAGACATGCGAGTGACGGCGCCTAATTCGAAAGCGGGTCGTCGGCGCGCGTGGTAAGCACGTCTCGATGCTTGCTCTGCAAGTCGTTGTAGTCGGCTTGTTCCAGCCCCAACGCTTGCGTGACCTGCCTTAGATAAACGACCTCGGTATTCGACAGGTCATGATCCACCGCAGCCACGTCGAGCAGCATGTCGAGCACGTGCAAGCGCATGTCGCGGTTACCTAGATCCTTCAACACCCGCGCGTAACGCGGCATGGTCGTGGTCGAAAGTACGATGATGTTGCGCTCGATAGCGCTCAGGATGTCACTCGCCTCTTTGGGGCTGATGCCCTGTATCGTCTGCAGCAAGTTGCGGACGATGTCCTGCTCCTTGGCAGAAAAGCTGCGATCGGCGTACGACACACAGCCCAACAAGCCGGCGATGGCCGTGACGATGTTCTGGGTGTCCGGATCGGCATCAGGAAGTGATTGCGCGATCACGGCTTCGAGTTCCGACGTTTGCTCAACGGGAGGTTTCTTGGAGCGAAAGAACACGCGTGACTCCTGGCTCGAGGAAAGGGACGACGATACACAGACCTAACGATTCAAGAGCAGCTTGGCAATCGTTTGCAGCTGCATGTTGCTCGTGCCCTCGTAGATCTTGCCGATCTTGGCATCGCGGTAGTACTTTTCCGCCGGGTATTCCTTGGTGAATCCGACACCGCCGTAGAGATCGACGGCGAGTGAGGCCGTTCGCTCGGCGACTTCAGACGCGTACAGTTTTGCCATGGCGGCTTCGCGCACGAAGGCTTGACCCCCATCCTTCAAGCGAGCGGCGTTATACACCAACAGCCGCGCGGCCTCGATCTCGGTCGCGGCGCGCGCCAATTGGAACTGTACCGCTTGAAAGTCGGCAATGGCTTTGCCGAACTGACGTCTCTCCTGCACGTAGGCCAACGCCGCATCGAAAGCTCCCTGTGCGATGCCGAGCATCTGCGCGCCGATGCCGATGCGTCCTTCATTCAGGGTCTCGATGGCAATCTTGTAGCCCTTGCCCACTTGCCCCAACACACGGCTCTTGCTCACTTGAACGTCCTCGAGCACGAGCTCGCAGGTGCTCGAGGCGCGGATACCGAGCTTGTCCTCCTTCTTGCCAACCGAAAAGCCCGGCTGATCCCTTTCTACCAGGAAAGCGGTAATGCCCCGGTAGCCCTGATCCGGTGCAACAGTTGCCAGTACCACGAATAGCGAGCTCTCCGCAGCGTTGGTAATCCACAGCTTCTGCCCGTTCAACACGTAGTGGTCACCCGCGTCAATCGCCGTTGCTCGCAGCGCGAACGCGTCAGAGCCGGAAGCGGCCTCGCTCAAGGCGTACGACCCCACCCATTCCGACGCCATACGCGGCAGGTAGTGCTGCTTCTGTTCGTCTGTGCCCCACCGCAACAGCGCGTTGTTGACGAGCGTGTTCTGCACGTCGACGAGAACCGACACGCTGGCATCCACCGTTGCCAAAGCCTCGACCGCTAGAATCGCGGTAAAAAAGGAGCTTCCTGAGCCACCCAAAGCTTCCGGCACCTCGATCCCCATCACCCCGAGTTCGAACAACTCGCGCACGAGCTCCGGAGCCATGCTCGCTTGCTCGTCCATCATGGCGCGTAGCGGAGTGATGCGCTCACGAGCGAAGCCAAGCACGGCATCGCGAAACATCACTTCCTCTTCCGACAGCTGGGTCAAGGGATTCGTCAAGATTTCCTCCGGGGAGCCTGTCTGATCAACACGCGTTCGCTGCAGAGCATGGCTCATTGCGGTTGCTCGACGCAAGCGCGCCGGCGCCGCGCGATGGCGGCATGCGGTTCGCCTTCCCGTACTGCGCAACTGCATGTAAGTCAGGCGCACACCTGATAATCCGTCGTCCGGCTCGATGTATGATCACGGTATGATCATGGGGCGGCGCTAAGGCTGCGCCTTTACGCGCCGCCGCGGCGCTAGCGGCACAGCCGCCTACGCGCCGCACCCACGGGCCAAGGTGCTGGAAAGCCCGGCGCAAAATGAGGCCACTGGAAAGTCGTCACCACTTGCGCTAGGTCGGGATGTTCGACCCCTCTCCGAAGGGCGACCAGGGAGACCACTATGGAACTATCGGTTCACGCAATCACCGTCCGACAATTCGAGCGCTCATTGACCGCCTTGAAGGGCATGCTGACGAAAGCAGTTCGCTTCGCCGAAGAGAAAGAGATGTCGCAAGCTGATCTCTGGAGCAGCCGGCTCGCGCCGGACCAGTTCCCGTTGTCGGCGCAAATTCAGATTGCCTGCGACAACGCCAAGTTGTGCGTGTCTCGGCTAAGCGGCGTCGAAGCGCCGAAGCACGAGGACAAAGAACAGACCCTGACGGAGTTCCTCGACCGCATCGATAGCACGATAGCTTTCATTCGCTCGGTCACGCCGGAACAGCTGGCGAATCATCAAGAGAAGCAGGCCCGCTTTCATTGGAACCCGGGAGCCCACTTGCAGGGGACGGACTACCTGATCGAGTTCGCCATTCCCAACTTCTTCTTCCATCTCACCACGGGCTACTCCATCATGAGAAACAAGGGCGTGCCCTTGGGCAAGAGCGACTACACCGGCCCGCTTACCTGGCGAAAGGACTGACGAGTCTCACCAGTACGTGAATCGAGTGCGCGGCAGCGGCCCGAATGACAGCCGCTGCCAACCGGCCCGCGCGGGGACGCGCGAAGGCGGACATCACTCGAGCTCCACTTCTCGTGCGACGAGCACGCGGTCGGCGCCTATCGTGCCGTCTACTTCGACGCGCGCCCCTTCCCTGACGTCAGGACACGCTCCGTCACTGAACTTGGTGGTGGCTTGCGTGACGACTTTTTGAGCGCCGATGCTGAACTGAAGGTTTGGGCATGCGCCGCTAAGCTCGGTCAATGGACCCTTGAGCTCTATGTCACCGGGGTTGGCGCGAGCTTCTTGGCAGGCGACGGCGGAAGGCAAAGCGAGCAGCGCCGCCAGCGCAGCGACGACGGAAGGTGATTTTCGGGAGTGATGTGGTGCCATGTGGGGCTCCCAAGCACCATCTATGCCAGGGGATACGAGTGAGGACCGGGGCTCGCGAGGTTGCCGCCACTAGCGCCCACCTGCCACAGGCGTGGCGCCCATGTAGTGAGCGCGTTAGCGCGGTACCAGAAACAGCC
>CAZNZA010000115.1:8173-17266 GCA_964577325.1 uncultured Polyangiaceae bacterium | reverse complement strand
GCACTGCGCCCCCCACCAAACACTGCGCCCCCCCACCAAACGAGGGAAAGTGAGGTGTGGTCGGCGCCGGTGGTTTTACGGCAAAGGGTTAACGGAACTCGCCGGAGTTCGGTGGGCTGTTGAGCATGCGGACTTGGCCGGTGGTTTCGAGCACGTCGCGCCACAGGGGGCTTTCGGGTTTGACGCGGTTGCGGTACTGCGTGGCCAGTTCGATGGGTACGTGCACCAAGCGGTGGTTGACGAGGCCAACGACGCAGCCGGTGCGGCCCGTCATCGCCGCGTGGACGGCGTTAGCCCCGAGCCTTGCGCAGTAGATGGAGTCGGTCGGGTTGGCTTCGTGGGCGCGGATGAGGTAGCTCGGATCGATGTACTTGACCGTGATCTCGCGGTTCTTCTCTTTGAAGTATTGATTGACGCGCTTCGACAAGTAGGCGCCGATGTCGCCCAGCTTGCGGTTACCGGAGGCATCCGTGCCATCGGTTTGAACCAGGTCTTGTCCGGCCCCTTCGGCGACCAATACGACAGCGTGGTCGCGCACGTTGAGACGCTTTTCCAGGTGCGAGAGAAAGCCGTTCGGGCCGTCGAGCTCGAAGGACACTTCGGGAATGAGCACGAAGTTGGTGTCGTTGCTGGCCAACGCCGTATGCGCGGCAATGAATCCCGACTCGCGCCCCATCACCTTGACGATGCCCACGCCATCGATCGAGCCGCGGGCCTCGGTATGCGCCGCTTCGACGGCGAGAACGGCTTGTGAGACGGCGGTCTCGAAGCCGAAGGAGCGCTCGACGAAGCTCAGGTCGTTGTCGATGGTCTTCGGAATACCGACAACGGCAATGTCTTTGCCCCGGCGTTGAACCTCCTCGGCGATGCGCAACGCCCCCTTCTGCGTACCATCGCCGCCCACCGCGAACAGCATGTTCAGGCCCAACTCCTCCATGCGATCTACGATTTCGCTGGTGCGTTCGCCGCCGCCGCGCGAGGAGCCGAGGATGGTGCCGCCAGCGCGGTGGATGTCGCTCACACTCTGGGGGTTGAGGGGCTTGATGGGCAGCTGGCACTCGGGCAACAACCCCCTATAGCCGTACGGGATGCCGCTTATCTGGCGGACGCCATAACGGTACCACAGGGTCAAGACGGTGGCGCGGATGACGTTGTTCAGTCCCGGACACAGGCCGCCGCAGGTGACAATCGCGGCGTGCGTTTTTGAGGGGTCGAAGTAAATGTACTCGCGGGGACCAGCTTTTTCGAGCAAGCCCATGCTGCTCAGGGGTACTTCCACGGCATCGAGGGAAGTCTCGATGTTGTATACGACTCGCTGATCGTCCCCCACGTAGGCGGCGTGGCCGTCTCCCGCTTGATTGGACAGTTCGATGGGTGACTTGATGTTCGGCTCGCCGAGACGGCGGATCGAAAAGTCGGGAGCGGCACTCGTCATGGGGTGAAGAATTCGGTCCCTGCGCAGAAATTGCAAGCATTGCGGGACAATGCGCCCCTCACTCTCCTCACGCTGTTCGCGCGTTTGGACTTGCCGCGACACCGGTTGGTCGGAGTATGCAGCGTGCCGTGAGCCAGCTTGATCGCTCGATTCTCCCCACACATAGCTGTGTGCATTGGGTCGGGCGCACCGGCAAGTCCGACAGCGGTGTACGTTTGTCATGGTCGGGCTCGGGATTCGTCGTGCGTTTTGCCGGTACCGGACTGTCGGCCACCTTCGACGATCCGGGTAACGTCTTCACCATCGTCGTTGACGACGGTCAGCCCCGCCCCTTGATGCTGAATCCAGGCCGGAGTCGCGTCTCTCTCGTCGGCGAGCTCGAGTCCGCCGTGCACACCCTCGAGTGCTATCGACGCACCGAGCCCATGGTGGGGACGACGACGTGCGTTGCTCTGCATGTGGAAGGCGACGCTGACTGCGATCTGCTGCCTCCCCGACTGAAGTCTCGGCGCATCGAAGTCGTGGGCGATTCCATCTCCTGTGGTTACGGCAACGAAGCCGATGATCCCGAACTCCCCTTTTCGGCGGATACTGAGAATCATTACATGTCGTACGGAGCCCTGGTGGCCCGGGAGCTGGATGCGGAGCTCTCGACGGTGGCCTGGAGCGGCCGCGGGGTCGTGCGCAACTATGACGACCAACCGGGGCCGCTCGTGCCTGAGCTGTATCGGCGCACGTTGCCGGAGGAAGAAGCGCCTTGGCCGTTTGCCGACGAGCGGCATCTGGTGATCGTCAACGCGGGGACCAACGATTTTGCCGTCGAGCCCGGCCCGGACGTGGCGACATTCGTGCAAGGGTACGTGCAGCTGTTGGAGACGATTCGAGCACATCGGCCCCATGCCGGCATTCTTACCACGATCGGCCCGATGCTTTCCGACACTGCACGCGCTCGAGCCGAAGCCTGTATTCGGGCTGCCGTCGCTGTGCGCTGCGAACGCGGTGACACAGGTCTGGTGTTCCATAGCATGACGACGAAGAACGAATCTCCGGGTGCCAACGAACACCCGAGTGTCGCGACTCACGCGCGCATGGCGCAGGAATTGTTGCCCGTAGCCCAGCTCATGCTGGGGTCGTGAGCGGCGCGCTTCATGGGCGGAATCCTTCAGCCTCTACTTTGTTCATCATCGCTTCCAATTGCGGCCCCGCCCCTTCCAAGTACAGTCTCACCTCGAGTGCCCCATACTGAACGACGGTGAGCCGCACCTCGTAGTGCGCCGCCCAATGGCGCACCTTCGGCTCCGCCGCGTACGAACAGCTGAGAGTTCTCGACTGTAGCGCCACGAAAGGTGTAAGCGGCGCCAAGGCTATAGCATCGCGCACAGCCACCGTGTACGCGCGCACCAAGCCCCCCGTACCTAGTTTCACCCCTCCGA
The DNA here is from genome assembly GCA_964577325.1 of uncultured Polyangiaceae bacterium. Classification (GTDB taxonomy): domain Bacteria; phylum Myxococcota_A; class Polyangia; order Polyangiales; family Polyangiaceae; genus SZUA-265. Next base: position 14,398 of record CAZNZA010000115.1, on the reverse strand, counting down.
AGTAACGAGTCACCAATGCTGCCGTGTTGCGCAAAGAGCTGCCAAGCAGCACGCGCAGCATCGGCAAACCGGCAGTCTTGCTCGGCTCCCCATCGTCGGAGAAGCGTGTGGCGCTTTCACTGTCGCCGACGAAAGCAAAGCATACGTGGCGACTGTGAGGATGCTGCGCCCGCAGTTGCTCTTGAGCCTTCACGACCTCCTGAGGGTCGCTCGCGGGCAATAGCGTGGTCAGGAAGCGTGAGCCGGATACTTTTTCAATCTCGTGCTCGAAACGAGTCGTGACTTGCTGCAAGGGGCCACTAGCGGTGACGTCCATCACGCCCCCGCCACCTCGAGCAACATTTGCTCCAGGTTATCGTTCTGCACGCGCTGGTCGTACTCGCGGATCATCTTCAGGCGTGCGCGGGCTCCCATCTCACGGCGCAGCTGTGCATCGGACAACAAACCGTCGAGCGCTTCAGCGAGTTCATCCACCGCGTGCTCGGGCACGAGTAATCCCGTGCTGCCTGACTCCACGATTTCTGGAATGCCGCCGTGCCACGTCCCCACCGTCGGCAGTTCGCTCGCGGCGGCCTCCTTGATGACGATGACACCACTTTCTCGATCTCCGCTTTGGGTGGTCACCGAGGGGGTCAGCAGCACGTGAGCGGCACGCATGGCTGCGCCCACTTCGGCATGGGAACGGGCACCGAGAAACTCGACAGCGTCGGCGAGCCCCAGACGTGCGGCCTGAGCCGTCAAAGCCCGTCTCAAGGGACCGCTACCGATGATGCGCAACCGGGCTCGTGGATGATGCTCGCGAACGCGCGCGAACGCTTGCAAGCCGTCGCTCATCCCCTTCTTCTCCACCAAGCGTCCGACCATCAGCACCAAAGGATCCAACGCCTTCTCATCGGATTTCGGCGGCGAAAAGCGTGACAGATCGATACCTAACCGATGCACGCGCAACTTGTCGGCGGGGGCGCCCAGCTTCAGCAAAACGTCTCGCAGCTCACTCGACGCACACAGCAACAGGTGCGCGCAATCGAACAACGCCGGCGCCAGGCGCTGGTAACGCGCGTAGCGTAGGGTGTACCGGTTTTGCGGCAGTAGTCCGCCTACATCGTGGCCGTGAAACATGACCACCAGCGGTAACTGAAGACGCTGTACGACGGGTACGGCGAACGCGCCGTTCAAGCCGAAGTGAGCGAACACCAGCCGCGCACCGCTGGCGGTCAGGGCGCGTTCTAGGGCAGGGCAGTACCCGAGATAACGGTGACTCAGCGCCTGGGCAAGCGGCAGCACCGTGAGAGGGTCGTACGGAAAGCGGTCGCCGTGTGCCGTGCGGGAGGTGGCGATCACATGAGCTTTGGTCTTGCGCTGGGCGCTCAGCTGGTCGTAGACGAACGTCTCGCTCGCCGGCAGCCACGACCCGACCAGCACGGCAATCGGCAACGGCGACCCAGGCGCCTGCGTTGGCTGATGGTCGGCGGCCGACATAGTTTCCACGCCTTTAGCATGGGGCGACAAGACTGACGAGGTTGACAAGCGCTCCATTGCGGTCGACAACGCGCCCGTGAACGCTGACGCTACGGGATCCGCGGTACCTGTTTCCCCCACTGCCGACGGCGTCTCCTCTTCAACATCCGACCCGGCTTCGCCGTCCATCCCTGACCACATTTGGTTCGTGTGGTTCGGCGAAGACTTTCCGCTATTCGCCGAGATTGCCGCTCGCTCCGCCTACCGCCACAATCCTCGAGCCAGAGTCATCCTCCTGCACGAGGGATTGAAGGATCCCGTTGGCCTTCGAGCCCGCCTGCCGTGGCTCGACATCCAGCCGCTGTCGGTACCGTCGCTTTGCGAGCAAGCTGCAGAACGAGCCCGACAGATGGGGCATGCCGCCTTGAATCAGAAGCGGCTGATGTTCATCTGGAATCGGTTGTCCAAGCCGGCAGCCCGCGCCAACCTGGTGCGCCTGCTCGCGTTGTACGCCGCAGGGGGGGTGTACCTCGATACGGACACCCTGACCTGCCGCAGCTTTACGCCCCTGCTCCACCATTCCGCCTTTTGCGGCCTCGAGCGTATCCTCTGGTCCCGCGAGCGCATGCAATCCAGCCGGAGCTACGTTTGGCTCCAGGGTCCCGCGCTTTCGCTGCTGCGCCTGGCGTTGGCCCGCGTACCCCAGGGATATCGCGTTCAGCGAAAGTTGGATGGCTTCTACACGCTGGCCGTAAACAATGCCGTGCTCGGCGCGCGACCAGGGCATCCCCGCCTGCATCAGGCTTTGCAAGAGGCCTGCCGCATTCCAGAACGCGAACTCACTCGGCCTTACCGCCTCGGCACGCACCTTTTGCAAAGTGTGCTGGGAACGCCTTCGGAAGACGTCGAAGACGTGGTGCTGCTGCCGCCCGAATACTTCTACCCTCTGGGGCCAGTAATGTCTCACCATTACTTCCGCACCAGCCACAACGCTCAAAAGGTGGCCGCGGAGCTGTTATCCCCCGAAACAACTGTTGTTCACTGGTACGCGTCCGTATCGAATCTGCTGGAACTGGATGCGGGATACATCACCGCCAATCGCTCCCGTACGCCGTTCGCGCACTTGTGCGCTCCCTACCTCGACCCGAGCAGCGAGGAGCGGGGCACAGGCTCCTCCGAAGCTGCGCGGCAAGGCTGAGAAGGGCGAGTGGCGACGTTGCAAGACTACCGCCAGCGCCTAGCTCAGGAGCTTGGCCTAGTGAGACGAGAACTGCTCGCTAGACCGAGCCGCCCGGTGCTGTGGCTCCTGTTCGTCTTTGTTTGCTTCGAATTTTGCGGCATGCTGTGGGATCAGCCCGGCTACTACGGCTGGGAAAATGATGGTGCTGCCCCAAGGGGGTTTTTCGGAGGCATCGCCGAAAATCTAATTCCGGGCAGAGGCTATCGCTATCCGCTGTTTCACTACTTGTTGATAGGCATCGTCAATCTTCCGGTGTTGATTGTGGCGGCGTTGGTCGCGGCATATCAGGGACAAGCCATCAGCTTGGTCGTCGTCGGCGTTCCTACGATGACCGCCATCGCGGTCATGACGAAGCTACTGCACCTGGCTCTGGCCATGGTTGGCCTGCTGGCGGCGGAACGCATCTGGCGACGCCTGTTCGGCGCGCGGACGGCGGTGTGGGCCCTGCTGTTCACCGTCGCCAACCTCACGGTCGCTTACTACTCGCGAGTAACGAACGTGGACATCGTGTATCTGATGTGGGTCACCTTGGCGATGGAACGCGTGCTCTTGATCGCGGAGCACGGACTGAGGCGCCACTACAGCTGGTTCGCCGTATTTGCGGCGCTTGGGTTGGCGACCAAAGACCAAGCCTACGCCCCTTTCGTCTTGCTGCTGCCCATCTATCTGTTGTGGTTGCCCGGGGCCTTCGCTTCGAGCGGTCGCTCGCGCCAGGTTCACCTGTTGGAGTTGATGCGCGCCCTCGCGTGGAGCCTAGGAACGTACGTGGTAGCCTCCGGAGCCTTATTCAACCCCACCGGCTTCATGGCGCGGGTAGCCATGCTCACTGGCACCAACAGTCAAGACTGGCGGCAGTACCCCCCGGGCTGGCGCGGTATGGTGGACAACGCCGCTGACTTGATTCGCCTGCAGCCGGAGTTTTTCTGGCCGAGTGCCGTGGTTGTCGTCAGCTGGCTCGGAGTGGTCATTGCGCCGTGGGTGGTGCGTCGCCTGGCGTCGGGGAGCATTAGCCCTTGGCACTGGATCTGGGGCTGGTTTCCCCTGGTGGCTGGACTCAGTAGCACGCTCGCCTTCACGCTCGTCGTGGGACGCGCCGAACACCGGTTCCTACTGGTGCTGGGGTACTGGCTCAGCGGCTACGCGGGCGTTTGCGTCGCGGCAGCCCTCGACCGCCTTCGCTCGCCGCTGGTGCGGCATGCGGCAACCGTTGCAGGGGGCGCTTTGGTGATGCTCGGCGTCAAACAGAACCTCGAGTTGCTGTTCACTCAGTGGACCGATCCACGCCGAGAGGTTGAGGCGTACTTGGCCGACCTTCCGCCGGGTACGCGGGTGGAGACTTACGGGCTTGGAGTTTACCTACCGCGGTTCGACTTGGGCCCAGGTGCGAAGTATTCCACCACGCGCGTCAGTGCTCGAAGCTGGGGCAAGCCGCCCCTCATCGTTGGCATGAATGAAGTCTACTCGGACTTCCGTGACCTGGAGCAACGCCGGCCGGACGTCATCGTATTGCCAGAAGGATTCGCAAGCCGCTTCCGAGGTGAGGCCCAGCCCGGTCGGGGAGACGCGATGGCCGTTTACCGCGACGCCCCCGGCGCTCACGCCTTCTTCAAACAGCTGCTCAACGATAACCTGCCGGGATACACCCGCGTCGCGGTCGGTCAGAACGAGCCCCCAGGCTGGTACGCGGGTATGGGCGGTCGCCTCTTGGAGGTCCACGGCAGCACGGGCCGGCCCGTTTGGGTGTATACGCGAACGCGCCCGCGCCTTTCCGAAGTCACTCTAAACGTGCCTGAGTGGTGAAATGCACCGCGGCCTAACGCCCCACACCGTCGACGCAGGCGCGAGTTCCGTCGACATCGGCGGTCTGAAACGCGGTGGCGGACGGAGGTTGAGCCGCACCGCGAGGTGCCCCCTGCTGTAGCCTTGCGGCACAACACTTGCACCCCTGCCACACTCTCGATGCGCGCACCGCCCTCTGTCTCCACACTATGGTCATCCTCTCGCCAATGGTTTTCCTCCGGAGTCGGACGCATTGTCGGCATCGGACTAGCGGTGCTGATCGGTTTCCAAGCGCTGTACCTGCTAGCGGCGAACATCGTTCTCGCGTATTTCCTTTCGGGTTGGGTCACGACGTCCAACCTCAAACTCGACTACGAGTCGGCGTCGAGCTGGTGGCCGGGACGGGTGCACATAGAGGAACTATCGATCCGCAGCCATGACTACAACATTCAGTTCCAAATCGACATCGAGGAGGCACGGGTCAACGTAGCGCTGCATCGCCTGCCGTTCCGTGAATTTTCGGGAAGCGACGTGTCGGCAGACGGGGTGCGCTTCAAGCTGCGTCACAACGTTCACTCGCTAGAGACCGCTAAGCGGCGCCTGGATGCGTTTCCTCCCATCGACGGTTACCCCGATCCACCGGTGTACAAAGAGCCGCCGCCGCCACCGGTGCCGGAAGAAGAAGACAAGCGTTTCACCATCGAGTTGACGTCGGTGGACGCAAAGGTGCTCGAGTTGTGGTTCTTGGAGTACCGCTACCAAGGTGACGCCCGAGCCACGGGAGGATTTCGCCTGCGGCCGGGCCGAGCACTGCGCCTCGATCCGGCGACCTTGAACTTGAACGGAGGTGCGCTAACGCTCGGCGAACGCACCGTCAGCGGCACCACACACCTCAAAGCTACGGCGGAGATTGACGCGCCAGATCTAGAGCAGCTACCGGGCAAGGCCATTTTTGGCACGATCAGCGCGACCATGGATGGCACTTTTGAAGGCGGCGATCTGGATTTCGCCAACACCTACCTGCCACTGGATAACGAAGCGAAACTATCCGGCGCATGGCGAACACAGCTTCACCTCGACGTGGACGGCGGGGTGCTTCAGCCCGAAAGTGAGCTCCGGATGTCAGCTCCGGAAGCTGCGCTACGTATGAAGCAGCCCGCTTCCGATGTAACGGCGGAAGTCGCCCTGACGTTGACGGCGCGACAAGGAGCCGACATCCTGCTCGATGCCCGAGTGATGGATTTGAAGAGCCAGGACCACGGCCCTGAGATGCGGCGAGCTACGGCAGAGGTGGTCATCCCGAGCAACGATCTGACCGCTGAGGTCACGCCAAAAGTGGTGGCCGCAAGCATCGACGAGCTGCGCGCACCCCGTCTGGAGTGGTTCGAAAGTTGGCTGGGCAAAGAGAGCGTGCGCCTCTCCGGCCGCGGCAAGCTCGATCTGGAATGGAAGGATACGAGTCCGGAGCAAGCGTCGGGCAATCTAGATCTCGGGCTCGACGACGCTTCGGTGCGAACATCGGGATCGTCGTTCGCTGGTAGCGCCAGCATCGACGTGGAGCTTGGCCGTGAGACAAGCGAAGGAGGTTCGGTGCTTCGCCTGCACCCCCTGGAAATCGAGCTCTCCAGCGCCAAGCTGACAACGGACGAAAGCCGCACCGAAGCTTTCTCGGCGCGCATTCGGAGTGGCTCCTCGCGTTGGCTACGTGACCATGATCCGCAAGCGCTTCAGGGCACCTTCGACATTCA
>CAZNZA010000115.1:2481-8073 GCA_964577325.1 uncultured Polyangiaceae bacterium | reverse complement strand
AATCTCGGCGTCGAAGTGAACGACGGCAAAACGGAGTTCGAGGTCGGAGCGGACAAGCCTTTCCTGAAGCGTGCGCCGTGAGCGGGTAGGCGCAAACCGCTGGGTCCACCCGCGCGACATCACGCGCCGCTAGGCGTTTCCCCGCGAGCGGCATTGGCGCGAAACGCCGCCGACAGATACGGCGTCAATCCGTCGCCATACTTGTCGATATTTTGAGCAAAGCGCGCGTCCGCTTCGTACATGTCCGCCAACCCCTGATGCATGGTGTAGCTACACGGGTAGAACCACCGTTCGATGGATAGACGATGGCGCTCGGCCACGTCCATGGCCGCAGCTGAATCGGGCCGTTCTCCTGCGACAAGTAGCTTGGCTGCCGCCTTGTAGATCTCGTCCTGCTCGGTTTTGATCGCCTCCCACTCCGCCCGGCCGTAGTTCTTTGCGCGGCGATTCGACTCGCGGTAGGCGTCGGTATGACCAAAGCGTTGTCGTGCTTCCTCTTCGTATTGGCTCGGGTCGAACCCGTCGAATAATTCCTTCATGTCGGTCATGTCCAAACTCCTGGGTGATGCGGTGTCGGAGAGCGGGCTTTGGTTGGCCTCGAGAGCGGCAATGGCCGCGTCGATGGAGCGCAGCATGGCTTGGGCGTGTGCCGCGCGCTGCTCGAGCTGCTTGCGCTGCTCGAGTAACGCGCGACGACGGTCGAAGCTCGGGTCGTCGAGCAAACGACGGATGGCCTCGAGCGACAGCCCCAACTCACGACCGATGAGGATCTGCTGCAGCCGCAGCAGATCCTCATCGGTGTAGAGGCGGTAGCCCTTGCTCGTGCGAGCGCTCGGGACCAACAAGCGCATGTTGTCGTAATGATGCAACGTGCGGATCGTCAGACCCGTCAGGTCTGCGACCTGTTTGACGCGGTAACGGCGTTGCGTTTTCACGGCTTGACCTCGCATCTCGTTCTCAACCCATTCTCACGACACCGGTTTTGGTGGATGCAAGGAGAGTGCGGCCTGACGTCGCGTAAGGGTCAAGGCGCAGCTGCGTTTTTTATATGAAAAAAACCTTTGGTCCCTACTTAGGAGCGTCTCGCAGCGGAAAGCGCTCCACGCGCCCGTCGGCGTGGCGGGCAAAGCGCGTTTCCTCACGGGCGTGGACGGGGTCGTCCTTCGGCCACGGCCAGCCGCCGAAGCCGGTGCGCTGGAAGTCGACGAACGCCTGTTGGAGTTCCTGGCGCGTGTTCATGACGAAGGGTCCGTGCTGAGCAACCGGCTCTTGGATGGGTCTGGCCTGAAGCAGCAAAGCATCGACCGTCGTTGGTCCTGCTTCGAGCTCCACCGCTTGATCCTGAGCCAGCCCCAATCCCTGCGCTTTCGTCACCCACTCTGGACCAGCCCGTAAACTTTCACCGGCAAAAAAGTACAGCGTGCGAGCGACACCCGGCGCTGCCGGGGGCAACGTCCATTTGGCGCCGGGATCCATCTTCAGACTTGCAATCAATAGCTCTGACTCCGGGCGTGAGGCCCAGGAATGGGGCGGCGGTGCGGGCGCGCGCACGTCACCGAGTGAGCCCGCCACGAGCGTCACCTCGGTTGCCCGCCCGCGGTCATCCTCATAGCGCGGGCGCGGAATATCCTGAGCCCACAGCATCGAGAAGTAGGGTTCGACCAACTTGTCCGACGCCGGCAGATTGAGCCAGATCTGAAACAGCTCCACCGGGTTGTCCCGCTCTTGGTTCAAGAGTGGGAACATCTCTGAATGCACGACGCCCTTGCCGGTCGTCAACCACTGCACATCCCCTTGCCCAAAGCGTGCTGCCGCGCCCAACGAGTCGCAGTGATCGATATACCCCTGGCGCACGATGGTGACGGTTTCGAAACCGCGGTGGGGGTGCTGCGGGAAACCGGGCACGGTTCGACCGTGATACATGCGCCACCCGTCGCGGACCTCGAAGTCTTGTCCCAGGTTACGCCCGCCAAGCGAGGCTTCGGGTCCCATGCGTTCATTGCCGCGCGGGTAGGCATCCAAGTGGTGCACGCAGAACAAGAAGGGGTCCTGGGTTGGCCACGGAAATCCGAGGGCAACCCGCTCGATGATGGGTGAGGTCACGCGCCCACTGTAGCGCGCTCGAACGCCTTTCGCTCGCTCCAAAGCGCCACCTTCCCTTCCTGCGCCGCCCCGTTTGCATACGAGTGCGACCATTACCCCTTGGCAGCGCCGGCGAACTACCCCACCCTAAGGCCCATGTCGGATCGCGAAGATAGCCCGCTTGCCGCTCGCCAATGCATCCCTTGTCGCGGCGGGGTTCCGAAACTCGAGCCGGAGGCAGCTAACGCATTGCTCGCTCAATTGCACGAGAACTGGGCGATTCTCGAAGACCACCACCTGCAGCGGGAATATAGCTTTTCCGACTTTGCTTCGGCCCTGGCATTCGTCAATCGCGTGGGAGCGCTGGCGGAAGCCAATGGGCATCATCCGGATTTATATCTGACGTGGGGCAAGGCGACGGTGCAGATTTGGACCCACGCCATTGATGGCCTGACCGAGTCGGACTTCGTGCTGGCCGCCAAAATCGATCAGCTGCAAACCTAACCCCAGAATCCGGCTCAGTTGAGCCGGATTCTGGCAATGAAACAGTCCCACCGGCTGTAGATCACCCATGAGTAGCGGTACGAACGCCCTCACTAGTTGTGGGCGGCTCGTAGCGCGCCAAGGTCAACAGCCGAAGCGTGAGATTAAAGCGCACCCGCGCAGGGGCGGTCAGTCGAGAATGCGCAACCCTACGGGGAGATCCTCGCCGTACACATCGCGATCGCTGTTGTGGGCGCTGGGCACGTGCTGACGCACGGCAAGGGCCCACTCGGCGGGAGCGTCCGTGTTGGCCAAGCGAGCTGCCACGCGTTCACGTAAAGCGTCATTGACGTCACGCGCGCGATCACCGGTGCAGCGCGCGAGACGAAAAGCCGCCAGCGTAGCTGTCGGCGCCTCTGCCCAAGATTCGCTCAGCAGATGATCGAGCCACGCCTCGACGTGACGTGGCCGCACGACGTGATGGGCGCTGGCGTAGACGGGCTCCCGAGCGCCGATCCGTCCCAGCCACTCCCAGTACTTGGGATTGCGGCTCGTCCACGTGCGCTCGACCACCCACTGACCCAAACTCGCTCGCCGTTCTGGAGAGACGCGTTCGAGCCACGAGACGAGATCCCACAAGGTTGGCAGCTCGATAGCCTTGAAGGATTTAGGCTTCTTCAACTTCAGTTCATGGGGCGCAATGAACGGATCGCACAACTCCCGCATCCGCGACTGCGTCTGCTCGCTGACACCCGAGGCAACGCGGCGCCAAGCGATGAAGAATTGCTCCCAGCTCAGGCGTTCCGTGGCATGAACCAAGCCTTGCTCGAAGAGGGGTTCGAACGCCTGCACGCGCCCTTCGTCGAGCGCGTGGCCGAAGCCCGGCCGCAGCAAGTATCCCGCCAAGGAGAAGAAGATCCGTTCGTGGTCCGCCGAACGCCGTCGTCCCTGCACGAGTGGGATCAGGACATCGAAGAGGTGGCGATTGAGACTCAAGTCCCATTCCCGGCGCGGCCCCAAGCAACGCTCGAGCTCACGCCATACGTCCTTGACCTCGCGGGCCTTGACGTCCTTACGACCCTTGCCGAAAACCCGCAACAGTACCTCGCTGGCTTCCGCGAAAGGTCGCGTTTCGACGGCGACGCGCCGGGAAGCAGCCGGGGCCACTGCCGGGGGAGCCACCTCGCTGTTACTCCGCCGCAGTGGCTCGTTGCTCCGCAGCTCAAATTCGAGGGCAAAACGCTGAGTGGGATCGGTTGCGTCGATGCACGCGAGATCCAGGGTACCAACCGCCGTCAAGGCGCCCTGTAGATGCACGGGTAAGCGGGCCCCAGTGTCAGAGCTCTCCGTTCCGGCGCGCTTCGTGAGTCGTGTACTCACCGGAGGCAGCCGTTGCAGCCCCTCGGCTTGTGCCCCATTCGGATCGATGAGCTCGCCAGGTGCGTGGCGCAATACGTTCGAGGAAAGCAGCTCGAAGCGCACCGGCTGATCCAAGGTGAGCTCGAGGGGAAGCTCGGCAACCGTGAACACCTCGTCCTCGTGGGCGCCTTTGGGCACGACACAAACGGCTCGCTCTGCGCCCGACGCCGTGTGCACCCCCACGTAGTAGCCATGGGGCGAGCCGCCTGAGATGCGTACCCCTTGACCACGCAAGCTCGAGCCGTACCAGACCGCGCCGCGCGCCACCGCATACTCGGGCTCAGCGCCGCTGAGTACTCGCACGGGCGCCTGAGCCCATTGTTCGAGCAGAGCCGTGACGCGCTGCACGAGCAGCTCGCTCTTGAACAAGCCGCCGTTGAATAACACCGCATCGACCACTGGAAGCACATCCTCCCCCTGTCGCGCGTCATTCCCCTCAGGTTGGCGGTGCTTCCGCAAAAAGTCGGCGATGTGGCGGGTGATGGCGGCATCGCGCTCGTAGGGTAGCCCGAAAGCAAGCAAGCCGCTTGCCACCGGCCGAGCTGGCGCCTGCCAAGTTACCTCGGGAACGAAGCCATCTAGTACGAGCTTTTGTACCTCTTCTCGAGTCAGGTCCGCGGTCAGCACGTTGCCCAGCAACGCCGCACCGCGCCGTGCCAGGCGGATGGGCACCGTGTCCGGAGCAGCGGTCGCAAGCAGACGTTCTTTGGCGCCCTTACAGCTAGCGATCAACTGCGCAAATTCGCTGGCGGCCAAGCGCTTCCCACGCTGCAGCTTACGTTCGACCAGATGAGCCAAGGCGAGGTCGATATTGTCGCCACCGAGTAACAGATGCCGGCCCACCGCCACCCGTTCGATAGCGAGCTGCTCGGCTAAAGAGATATGCTCGAGCTTAGCGCCGCGAGACTCGGGTGGTGCGGCACTCACGCGCAAGAGCGTTAAATCGGTCGTGCCGCCCCCCACGTCGACCACCAACACCACCTGGGGACGCGAAGCTTGCGCCAAAGCTTCCAGCTCCTCTGGCGGCGCTCGGTGCAGCCAGTCGTAGAAGGCCGCCTGAGGCTCCTCGAGCAGCGTCACCGCAAAGCCCGCTTGCTCAGCCGCTTGCACAGTCAGTTTTCGCGCCACCTGGTCGAACGACGCAGGTACCGTCAACACCACGTCGCGCAATTCGTCGGAGCTGTACACCTGCTGCAGCGTGGTTCGCACCTGACGAAGCACGAGTTCGCTAGCTTTGACCGGCGACAAGGTTGCTCGCTCGTCTTGCGTATCCTCGTCGCGCTCGGACGTCCACGGCAGAATGGCCGCCTCGCGATCCACGCCAGCGTGGCAGAGCCAGCTTTTCGCCGACGTCACGACGCGGTCCGGCACTTCGCTGGCCCTGCGCCGAGCGTGCTCTCCCACGACCCACGTCGGTGCGCCTTCGAACGCCTCTTGGGGCAACGGCGTGTACAAGCACGATGGCAGTAGTGGGCGAGCCTCGACTTCGTGAGGAGCCGTGTATTGCTTCAATGGCACGATGTGCACCTGCCCGTCCGTCAGCGTTGCGGCGAGCGTGTTGGACGTGCCCAGGTCGATGCCAATGATGGGCACGGTGGGCACGGTGGG
>CAZNZA010000115.1:0-2381 GCA_964577325.1 uncultured Polyangiaceae bacterium | reverse complement strand
TGGGCACGGTGGGCACGGTGGGTGTAGCTCGCGGCGAACGTCGTTCGGCCATGGTGTACGCCCTTTACTCCGCCTCGCGCACGCCGAACTCGACCTTCCAGCGCTCGTTGTCTTTCGCCGGCGAGTACGGAATGGCTTCCAGCAGCAAGGTTCCGACCTCCGTGATGGATGACCGCAAGTAAACGGACACCACTTCACCCGGAGCGCGCTGTTCTGCTGCCAGAGTGAGTTCGATAGGAGGCAGCTCCGCCAACTCTCCCTCTTCAGCAAAGCTCTCGGCATCTTCGACATGAGCGCCGGCCGTATCGTCACGCCGCGTCGACGAACCGAAAAAGCGAAAGCGCACCGGCTCGCCCACCCGCACGAGCAGCTCTTCGCCCTGCAGCTCGTTGGCGCTCCCTTCCTCCATGCCGAAAGGGGCCACGCACAGCGCGTCGATGGGTGGCTCGAACCCAGGCACCGCTGGCATGGGACTCTCGACGCCGACGTAGTAGGCGCGTGCCGTGCCACCTCGGATCCGCAAGCCTTTGCCGCGCCTGACTTGCCCATAGTACGCGGCTCCTCGAGCCACCGCGAGATCCGGATCGTCACCGGGTAACACGCTCGCCGCTGACGCCCCGGCTGCCTGCAACCACTCGTTGAGGGTCGTTACGATGCGTTCGCGAATGGGGGCGGCTTTGAGTACGCCACCGTTGAACAAAATTTTGTTTACTCGCAGCAGCGTATCGCTCGTCGGCGTGGTGCTATCTGCACCTTCGCCCCCGCGTGCAGCTCCCGCTTGGCGCCCGAGGAAGGCTGCCAAGTGTTTGGTGACGGCCGGATCGCTGGCGTAGTCCAATCCCACGCGACTCAAGCCCGAGCGCGCTCGCGCCCGCGGACGCTCGCTCGCCGCCACCCGCGGAAAAAACCCATCAATCAATACCTGGTGCACCTCCTCTGCCGTCAGTTCACTACGCACGGCCTTAGCGAACAGGTTGGCACTCTTACTGGCGATCGAAACCGGGACGGCTTCGGGTCCGCCCGGACTCAGCAGTTTCTCCTTGGCTGAGCGGCAAGCATGGGTCAACGAGGCCATCTGGTAGTTGTCCAGCTTCTTGCCGGCCTCTCCGAGCTTGCCGCGGACCATGTACGCCAGCGCCAAGTCCATGTTGTCGCCGCCAAGCAGGATGTGGTCGCCCACCGCGACCCGCTCGAGCTGCAGATTGCCATCCTGTTCGGTCACCTCGATGGCGGAAAAGTCGGTGGTGCCGCCACCGATGTCGACCACCAGGATGACGTCCCCGGGTACCAGTTGTTTGCGCCATTCGTCTCCCGCTTGCGCGATCCAAGCGTACAGCGCCGCTTGCGGCTCCTCGAGTAACGTCACGCGACGAAGTCCCGCTTCCTCGGCGGCCTCACTCGTTAGCTCGCGGGCCACGGCGTCAAAGGAGGCCGGAACCGTCAGCACGATCTCTTGATCGGTCAACGGCCCGTGAGTGGCATGCTCGGACTGCCCCCACGCTTCGATGAGATGCGTCAGCAGCCGCTTGGACACTTCGACGGGAGAAAGCTTTACGACGTCTTCCAAAGCGTTCGGCGGCAACAACGGCGAGCGGCGGTCGACGTTTGCTTGAGATAGCCAACTCTTGGCACTCGAAATCACGCGACCAGGCGCTTCGGTCGCCCGCGCTCGAGCGTACTCCCCCACCACGAAGGAGCGCTGCTCGTCCCAAGGCAACGCTTGGGGGCCCTCACTTTCATGCGCGAAATAGATGAACGACGGCAACAGTGAGCGCCCCTCGAGCGTCCCGCGCGCCACCAACTGCGGCACGTCCACGGCCGCGGCCGGGCCGCCTTCGATAGACGTACACAAGGCACAGTGAGTCGTACCCAGATCCACGCCTAGGGTCAGTGTTTCATCAGCCATTTAGAGTTCAATCTCCGCTTGGGCCACCACCGTGGCATCGTGCGCTCCCACTTCCTGAGGCAGCTTCAGTTTCTCCGCCCGCCAACCCCGATGCTGCACGGTTCCCTTGTACGGGGGCTTTCCGGTCACGTTGCCTACGAGCTTGTTGGCACCGACGTCGTACCCTTCCGCCAGCACGACGCGGTCCCCCTCTTGTTCATCGCGCACCGGCACGAACGTGACGTGATCGCGCAACGCTCTACGGCAGCCTTCGTGCACGACGCGCGCAGCCGCTGCCACTTGTTCGTCGTCGAACTCCGTCACCTCCTGCTGCACGAAGTCGACGAAGCGCCCTTCCCGTTGAAGCAAAGCCAGGAGCATCAAAGCTCCCCGGTCGCGGGCGGCCGCGGCCTCCACAGCCCGCGCCTCCGAAGCTTCCGCTGGGGTAGCCACATCTTTGGCCGCGGCTTTCTCAGCCGACACCTGCGCTCCGTCT
>CAZNZA010000114.1:0-17679 GCA_964577325.1 uncultured Polyangiaceae bacterium | reverse complement strand
GCAGCGTTTCATGGTGCAGCGTTTCATGGTGCAGCGTTTCATGGCGCAGGATTCCGCGCCTGGCGTTCATCCGGCGACGGCGTCGAGAGCAGCAAGGACGGGTGTCGTCAAAGTGACCATGGTGGCATTGGCGAGTTGCCTCTCTCGCCGACGTCAGCTGCGCTCGTGAACGCTCTCCCATTGCCATGACTTATCCCTTTGCTTCAAGTTCATCGCCTGACCTAGCTCGCCCTCAGAGCAACGTTCAATCTGGACCCCTACGCGGCCTGCCGAAGAGCCGCTGGGATCTCGAAATGGGGCCTGCACGCTCCCTAGTGCTGCACGTGGAACGCAGGGCAAAGCACCTCGGGCATGAAAACTCTGGATTCTTATCCCTGCAGTACGGATTCGTTCCGCGACAAGACCCGCGCCTGCGCTTGGAGCGCGAGTTCGAAGCGTGGGACCAGGTGGCTGCGGAACTACCAGCCCTGTACCGTGGCGTGGGGGTTCGCCCTGCGATCGAGGCTCTGCCTGTTCTCGACGCCTCGCCCGATCGGATGTCGGATGGTGACGTATTACGTGCCACAGCTTTACTGGCAATCCTGGCGCACGCCTACTGGTACTGCCAACCAACCTCCGTCAATGAGCTACCCGCGGCCATCGCGCAGCCGTGGGCGCAGCTCCGATCCAGGCTAGGGCGGAGGCAAGAGGTGATCTCGTACATCGACCTGGTTGTGTACAACTGGAAGCGTCGCGACGTTAATGGTCCCTTGAAGGTGGAGAACCTGGAGCTTCTGCTTCCCACGATCGGCAATCGCGAAGAACAGGTGTTCTATCTGACTCAGCTCGAGATCTTGGCTGAGTGCGCGCCCATCGTTCGCGCCATCCTCGACGCACAGGATGCGGTGGTGCTCGACCTGCCTGAAAAGCTCGAGCCAGCGCTACTGCGAATGGCTGACCGGATGAACCAGGTGGTCCACCATTCTCTGCCGAAAATTAACCCGAATCCACACAGCCCAACCTACGTGGATGCGGTTACCTGGGCCAAAACCGTCGCACCGTTCGCTGTCCCGCTGCACAAGGGCGATCTCGGGCCGAGTGGCACGTCGTCGCCCATCTTCAACACGCTGGATATTTTTTTTGGCCGCAAGGATCACAAGTCCTTCCTCGGCCGTGAAATCAAGCAGCTTCAGGCGACATACCCGCCCGTCTGGAGAGCGTTCTTGTTCGCACTCTCGCGGGTGAGCGTTTCGGAGTACGTCACGCGGCTCGATCGTCCCTCTTTGCGCGATGCCTTTTGTGAGGCTAACGAAGCTTACATCGGCGCGGACGGCTTTCTGGGGCGTCACCGCATGAAGGTGTACGGGTTCTTGGAACTTGCTTTCAAAGTTGGACGCGCCGTTACCATCGGTGGTTTTGGCGGCGCCTTCAAAGACCGAACCTGGGACGAAGTCGACGACGAACTCGGTCGCGCACATAGGGAGCGCCATCGACCGCACCAAGGGGCGCTACCTCAGGCACGGGTGGCCAACGTAGTTCCAGCCGTGGAGTCTTCTGGGGGCATCCACCAGATCACCTTGGAAGTCTGCGGTGACAAGATGGTGCGCTACGGCGCGGGGGACCGCATCGCCATCTGGCCGACGCATACCGCTTCACTCGTCGAGCTCACCCGAAAAGCCCTGCAAGCGACCGGCGAAGAGTGGCTGCAGCCGAGTCCGGAATGGCAACAAGCTTTGGCCGAGCGGGGCTTGGATCCGGCCCTCGTGCAAGTGCGAGACGTGTTGCGGTACGGCGCGCTGCGACCCGTGCTCCCTCGCGTAGCGGAGGCGTTGCACGCCGTTAGCCAGAACCCGTGGCTGCTTGACCAGCTGCATACCGGACGCGTTCAGAATCTCGAGCTGTGGCAGGTACTCGAGCGCTTGGCGCAGGATGGATTCGACGTGAAGCGCCTGCTCAGTGAGCGAACCCGAGCCGC
The DNA here is from genome assembly GCA_964577325.1 of uncultured Polyangiaceae bacterium. Lineage (GTDB taxonomy): Bacteria > Myxococcota_A > Polyangia > Polyangiales > Polyangiaceae > SZUA-265. Next base: position 15,725 of record CAZNZA010000114.1, on the reverse strand, counting down.
TTCAGGGTGCGTGACTTTGACTCGAAAGACGGGAGAGCTCCTGTGTCACATCATTGCGCCCGAGCGACCCCGCATGTACTCGATTTCCTCGCGTCCGCCAGATCCCTTCACAGGCACCCGAAGTATCGGGCTAACAGTACGTCAACTCGTATACTCACCGACCGACGGGCAGCCGCCGGAAGGTAAACCGGAACTTTGCGTCGGCACAGCCTCGACATTTCTCGTGCAAGCCCAGCGCACGGGCGCCACGCTACCGTTCGAGATCCGGCGCTCGGCTGCGTTTCACTTGCCGGCAAGCCCAGCGACGCCTGTCATCTTGTTTGCGGGCGGAACGGGTGTCTCACCCTTCCGCAGCTTCATTGCACGTCGTCTCGCGCAAGGAGCAACGGAAAATTGGCTGCTCCTCTCGTTGGCGAGGCCCAACGAACTTCACTATGCCGAAGAATGGCAGGACGGAGTGGGCCGAGGCCACCTGCGGATTGACGCAAGTTTCACGCGAGAGGGTGCGCGCTTAGATTACTCGCCAGAGGCGGGGTTGCAGTGCATGCCTGGTTCGACTCGACGCATCGATGATCTGCTACGGGATCACGACATCGCCGATGAATTATGGCGCCTGCTCACGCCAACACTGGATCGTCCAGGCGCACACATCTACATTTGTGGACGAGGAGGGTTTGCGACCACTGTACTCACTGCACTGCAACTGGTGTTGAGCCAGCGCGCTACAGGTTCGGAGAGCGAGCGCTTGCACGCGGCCCGCGACATGATGCACCGCCTGGTAGGAGAGGGCCGCCTGTCACTAGAAGTGCACACGGACACCCACGCCCTAAACGAGGAGGAGCCGTATTACCGGCAGTCCGAGGTAGCGCAACACAACAACGACAAGCTTGGCTACTGGGTCATCATCAATCGGGCCGTTTACGACTTGACGCAATTTCGGGAGGTGCATCCGGGGGGCAGGCGTATCGTGGAAGCCTACGCGGGTATGGACGCTACCCACGGTTTCGCCCGGGCCCACGACGCGCGTCCCGACGTCGACGCCCAGTTGGCCATGTACCGCATAGGAAGGGTCTATAGCCCCACCTTGACGCGGGAACATGCCCAAGTTTCGACCCCGGGGGGACTGCGCCAGATTGACATTGCGGGCGCGTATCGAGCTTGGTTGAGTGCGTTGAACTTGTGCGTGGAGATGGAAAACGCCTTGCGTATGGATATTTCGCTCTGCAATGAGCCCGTTCATCCGCAGACGTGTCCATACAAGCCGACGCCTTACAAGGCCGCGCGCGCGGCCGAGACTCACCACCGCTTCCTGGCCACCTACCTTCCGGTGTTGGAGTATGAGACGTTGCTCAATCTCTGGTGCATCTCACAGGCACTCTTCTTCGCGGAACAGCCATCAACGCTGTCGACGGCAAACGAGGAAGACGCAGAGGGCAAGCTTCGAGTACGCGACGTATGCTTGACGCGCGCTGCTGCGCTCGTTGCGGCAAGCTGCACGCAACCGGCTAACCTCGGCGTCGACTGGGTGGAAAAATTTGCCGCAGTGACCGAAGCAGATCTTCGCCTGCTCGTTGAGGTCAAAGCCGCGTTGATTGCTGGCGTTTCATACTTCGAGGCGTATCCATCGCCCGATGCATCGCCCGGGAGGCATCCCTTGGCTGACGTGTGCAAGCGCATAAGCCACGACGTCGGCCTGTACTATGACCGCCTGTTCGGGTTTGACCCTTTGCGCAACCTCAGCTCGGCGGAAGCGGTACAGAGCGCGCCCCTTCCCCAGCGAACGACGGATTGTCTTTACACCGGCAAGTACTGGACATTGGAGTTCGACCGGGAGAGCAAACTCGCCTTCCTCGTCCGCACGCCGCTTCCCATTGGTGGGTTGCATGAACTGGAGCGAGAGAACCAGGCGCTGCTGCGTTTGCTCGAGCCCGGCACCAAGCACTATGGCTTAGTCGTCGACACGCGCCACGCCCCACCCCGCAACGACGGCATGTTCGAGGAAACGATGGCGGTCATGCGTCACGGATTGACCAGACATTTCGAACGCACGGCGGTATTGCTGGCATCAGACTTGGGGCAGCTCCAGGTCTCCCGGCTAGGGCGCAATGACGGTCATCGGGTGTTAGCGACGCAAAGCGAGAGCAGCGCCATCAACTATGCGCGGGGAGGTCGCTGATTTACAGCAGTTCAGCCGTAACGAAGTACACGCACACCAGCGGGGATCGCAGGTCGATGCGACCGCTCAATTGGCCCGACTTTTCCTTCAGCTTCCCTTCGACGATGAATGAATCCACCTCGCAGGCGAGGAGTACGGCGCAATCATCGATCGTTTGCTCGCAGGCATCAGCCGCCAAAAGCTGCTGGTCGAGATCCGCAGCGTCAAACTCCGGACAGGCACTGTTGGAAAGGTCAGTTTGAAGTTGTGCCTCGGTAATTTGAAACGTGGGGTCGGAAGGTAGCGTGCACTCGCCAGGCTCTCCAGGTTCCGCCTCCCCACAGCCGCCGAGCAGAGCCATCAATCCCAGGGCCACGGCCATGCCTGTTGTGTCGCGCATGCCGCGAGTCTAGCGTGCCTTGCTCCGAGCGGCCACCCACGCTTGCACCGACCGCTACTGGTGCCGTGTCACCCTGTCCACGAGAGCCAGCTCCTCCAGCAGATAGACGTTGGCCAGCATCGTCTTCTCGAAGACTCCCAAGTGCAGCGACTCGTCGGGTCCGTGCGCCCCGCTCTGCGGATCCAATACGCCGTTGAGGATCAGCGGCAAGTTCCCGTAACGGCGGCCAAATAAGGCCACGAAGGGAATACTGCCCCCAATGCCAACTGGCAGGAGCGGCCGTCCCCAGGCCCGCTCGTACGCGCGGTGCACTGCCGCAAAGACTGGCCCGGAAGGTTGGTACAGCCAGCTGTCCCCGCTCGTTGGGCGTCGCCGCACCGTCACGCGCACGCCACCAGCCGCTTTCTCCGTCAACGCCTCTCGCACGCGCTCGAACAGTTCCTCCGCCGACTGCCCGGGGGCAACGCGCAACGACAAGGTGGCCTGCGCCGCTTTGCGTATGGCGTTCTTCTGTTGATCGGCCGTCGGAAACTCGGTCGCTAGTATCGTTACCGCCGGCTGCCGCCACAACCACTCGGCAGGAGCCCGTCCGTGTAACGGCAACGGGTGAACCCCATGCAGCAGGCGCGCCCCCTCACTCACGACCCGCTCGTCGAGCGGCACGTCCCATAGCGCTGCCGCCTCGGACTCGGGAACGGCGACGCGGCCGAGTGCCAGACGCCCGTCCTCATCTAGCAAGCGGCCAAGGAGGAGCACGAGGGCCGTGCCACAGTCGGGGGCCATATTCCCCCACAACCCGGAATGGACGTCTGCAGACAACGCCTCGCAGCGGACGTCAATCTCCATCAGTCCCCTCAGGCTCACCGTTAGACCAGGAACGTCGCAGGAAGGGTTCTCGCAATCCGTCAAAACCATCGCGTCGGCCGCAAAAACGTCGGGAAACGCATCCATGTACCGCTCCAGGTTAGGCGAACCTATCTCCTCCTCACTCTCGATGACGAGCTTGACGTTGACAGGCAACGATGAGGTCACCGCCAGCCATGCTTCGAGAGCCGCCAGGTGTGATACCCAACCTCCCATGTCGTCTGCAGCGCCGCGAGCGTACAGCCGCCCGTCCCGCACCACGGGCTCGTGCGGTGGTGTCGTCCACGCTTCACCGGCAACGGGTTGCAGGTCGAGATGGCCATAAATGAGCAACGTTGGCACATTCGGTGAGACGTGATACACGGCAGTCACCAAGGGCAGCGCGTTGGGTAGTCGACGTAGCGATGCATCGAAACCCAATGCTTCCAAGTCCTCCGTCACACGCTTCGCTAGTTCCTCGACGTCAGCGTGGTGCTCCGGTTCGCAGGAAATGGCAGGTATCCGCAGGTAGCCATACAGCCGCTCTAGTGTACTTGGCAGGACCGCCGCGGCATGGGCCGCCACCAGCTCACTCACGTTCGTCGTGTCAACCATGCCCGGATCGTACACCAAGCGCCGTCGTACGTTTCATGCAGAACGCGCACGACAAAGTCGGTCGTCGATGACACAGCGCCTCGCCCCTAGCAGCGAGACCGCGCCCTTGCTCATCCGTCGCTACTTGGCCTCAGAGGCTTCCTATTAACCCCTTGGCTTAGCGAGCTTGGGCAAGGTTCGAAGCAGTTCCCCAATCTTGCGCCCTGGAAGAGTACCTCGTCCCCACCGAAAGTGCTCCGGGCGCAACGCCATTCCCCCTCTCGAATCTGCTTCGAAGTCATCGACGACCTGGTTTCGAGAATACCAGGAGTGCGCCTTGGGCCAAGGCGAGAATGGCTTGGTGGCTCAAGTCCGTTGCGGGAGTAGCTCCAGTAGACCGTGCGTTGTTGGTAAGCGATTGCAGCGGCAGCGCAGCTCTCTCTTGAAGCTCCGAATTGCCCACCTCGTCCCACACCCTGATTCTCGTTGACAGAAACACCGCGCGTACATCCAGGCGCTTCTTCAAGCTTCTGGCACACCTAACCCTTCATTCCCGTTCAGTGCCCAGGCTAGCGCTGCCTCGACGTGAGGATGTTTCCATTGGAAGCCTCCTGTTAACGCTACGGACGGGCTTACACGTTTACTCGATAACACTTCACTTGCAAACTCACCTAACCCAAGTCGCGCTGCCCAAGCCGGCACGGTGGCGATAGACGGGCGCCGCAACTGTTCGGCTAGGGCGTGCGTCAGCTTCTCGTTCGTCACCGGATTCGGCGCAACCGCGTTCACCGGCCCTGACAACGACTCGTGCTCCACCAAGAACACGACCAGGCGCACCACGTCCAATAGCGATATCCAACTGAAGTACTGCCTACCGTTCCCCAGCTTACCGCCCAATCCGAAGCGGAAAGGCGTCGCCATCACTTTCAATGCGCCGCCTCGCGGCCCCAGCACTACCCCGAGGCGCGGTGTCACGACGCGGCACGACGAGGCCGCAACGTGAGCCTCGGCCTCCCATGCCTTACATACGTTTGCTAAGAAGTCTTCGCCCGCCGCCGATGATTCGACCAAAACCTCGTCACCGCGGTCGCCATAGTAGCCCACGGCAGACGCGCTCACCAGGACCTGGGGCGGCCGAGAAGCCCTGGTGATGAGGTTGGCCAACAGTCGCGTTCCCTTTACGCGGCTTTCTCGAATGCGCTGCTTCTTTTCCTCGGTCCACCGTCCACTGACGTTTTCGCCAGCCAGGTGCACCACAGCGTCAATCCCATCCGCGGCATCCGCGGCAATGATCTCGCGCTCCGGATCCCACTCCACCTCGAGGCTGCATTTCGCCGTGCGTCTCACCAAGCGTCGCACCTCCCAGCCCCGTTGAGACATGTAATCGCACAAGGCGCTGCCGACGAAGCCAGAAGCGCCCGAGACGAGCACCGAGCGCGAAGTGCCCGTAGCGGGCTCGTTGGTTACTTGCGAAGACATGCTCGCATCATTCGCGGCTGGGAGCCAAAGCACAAGCTCGCGCCGAGAGTTCGCAGGGCCCAGTAACGAAAAAAGGCCCACTCCTGTAGGAGCTGGCCCTTCTTCTCAGCACGAGGAACGTCGAGTCCGAAGACACGACGCCCAAGCCAAGCGCTTTTACTTCTTCGCTGCTTCGCGCGCTTTGACTTCCTCGCGCACCTTTTCCAAGATGTTCCTCGGTACTGGTGCGTAGTGGCTGAACTCCATCGAGAACTGGCCACGGCCTGCGGTTGCAGAACGCAAGTCTCCGATGTAACCGAACATCTCTCCGAGGGGAACGTCTGCCTTGATGCGAACGTTGGTCGGGCCTGGCTCCTGGCTCTTGATCATGCCGCGCCGGCGATTGAGGTCGCCGATCACGTCACCCACGTTGGCGTCGGGAACGAACACGTCGACCTTCATGATGGGCTCGAGCAGCTCAGGCGCGCACTTGGGTGTCGTCTGCCGGTAAGCGGCTTTGGCGGCCGTTTCGAACGCCATCTGCGACGAGTCGACCGCGTGAAATCCACCATCGGTCAACGTCACCTTGACGTCGAGCAAGGGAAAGCCCACGAGTGGTCCCTTCTCCATCATCACGCGGAAGCCCTTTTCCACGGACGGAATGAACTCCTTGGGCACGTTTCCGCCGACCACCTGCGACTCGAACGTGAAGCCCGAGCCTGGTTCCTGGGGTTCAATCGTGTAGTCGATCTTCGCAAACTGACCCGAGCCGCCGGTCTGCTTCTTATGCGTGTAGCTGTCCTTGACGGGCTTGGTGAGCGTCTCGCGGTAGGCAACGCGCGGCTCTCCCACCGACGCTTCCACGCCGTGGGTACGCTTCAGGATGTCCACCTTGATGTCGAGGTGCAGCTCGCCCATACCCTTGAGGATAGTCTCGCCAGACTCTTGATCGACTTCGACGTGAAACGAGGGATCCTCGGCTACCATCTTGCCGAGAGCGGTGCTGAGCTTCTCGCTGTTGGCCTTGTCTTTGGGGGTAATGGCCACCGAAATGACGGGCTCCGGGAAGACCATCGGCTCTAGTGTTGCCGGGTTCTTTTCGTCGCACAGGGTATGCCCCGTGCGGACGTTCTTCAAACCAACGATGGCCACGATGTCACCAGCCTGAGCGGTTTCGATCATAGTGCGGTCGTTGGCGTGCATCTCGACCATGCGTCCGATGCGCTCGGTCTTGCCCGTTGCGGTGTTGAGCACGGTGTCACCCTTGGCAATCTTGCCGGAGTAGATGCGCGTGAAGGTCAGGCTGCCAAAGCGGTCGTCCATGATCTTGAACGCCAGCGCGCGGAGCGGCTTGCTGGCATCGACGATGGCGTAGGTGCCGGTTTCTTTGCCTTCGAGATCGACTTCCGGCTGAGGGGGAACCTCAGTCGGGTCCGGTAGGTAGTCGACCACGCCGTCGAGCACGAGCTGAACGCCCTTGTTCTTGAATGATGAGCCGCAGTAGGTGGGAAAGAAGGCAAGCTTGTTGGTGCCTTTGCGAATGCAGCGCTTGATGTCCTCGATGGCAGGCTCTTCGCCTTCCAAGTACGCGCTCATCAGATCGTCGTCTTGCTCGACGGCGGTTTCGATGAGTTCGGCGCGGTACTTCTCCACGTCGTCCACCATGTCCGCGGGCACGTCTTTGACCTCGTAGTTTTCGGGAATGCCCGTATCGTCCCACACGTACGCCTTGCGCGTTAACAGATCGACAACACCTACGAAATCCCCTTCGGTCCCAATCGGCAAGACCATGACCAGAGGCTTGGCTGCCAACACCTTCTTGACCTGGTCAACCACGCGATAAAAGTCCGCGCCGAGGCGGTCGAGCTTGTTGACGTAAATCAATCGCGCGACTTCGGAGTCGTTGGCATACCGCCAGTTCGTTTCCGACTGCGGCTCGACGCCGCCCGAGCCACAGAAAACACCGATACCGCCGTCCAACACCTTGAGGGATCGGTACACTTCAATGGTGAAGTCGACGTGACCCGGCGTGTCGATCACGTTGAAGCGGTAGCCCTTCCAGTAGCAGGTCGTTGCTGCCGACTGGATGGTGATCCCGCGCTCTTGCTCCTGCTCCATGAAGTCAGTGGTCGCGGCACCATCATGGACCTCGCCCAGCTTGTGGATCTTGCCGGTGAGCTTGAGAATGCGCTCGGTGGTTGTGGTCTTACCCGCGTCGACGTGGGCGAAGATGCCGATGTTGCGATACTTGCTGAGGTCCGTCATGCCTATCCGTATTCCATTTCCTGCGCCCAAAGGCGGCTACCACACCACGCTCGAGCGTTGGCGCATGCGCAGATGACCCAAAAACGGGTGCTTGTCAATCAACTTAGCCGAGGCGCAAAGTGCAGTAAGGAACACAGGATTGGGCCTCAACAGCCAGAGCGCAATGGTCGTCGCAGCGATGTTTGGTAATCAGTACTGCTCACCCATCAGAAGCCGAGTAGTTTGCCCAAAGCGCCGAACACGGCATCGAAACTCCGCACGAGGAGGTTGTGGGCGCGGGTGTGGGGGTTTTTCTGCCATACAAAGGTGCCTTTCCCTTCGAAGGCATCCGTGATGAGGGACGCCCGTCCCAGCAAGTATGGCAAAAAGGTTTCGCTTCGGGCGGTGGCGTAACCCAGACGCGTGTCGAAGCCGATGACGTTGTCTTGCTCGATCCGCGCACGTCCCCCGTCGAGCGAGCCGGCCACGACGTCGCCCCGCCCTTCAAAAATGCAGCGACCGCTTCCTGTCACTTGAATGAAGCGCAATTGCCCGGTGGCCCAGGCATGCAGACTCCATGGGCGCCAGGTCGTCTTCAGGCGCAAGTTCCCAGTCAACGCCACCAAGTTCCGCGGATGCACCACGAAGCCGGGGTGCTCCACCATCCGAACCTCCATCAGATACGAGTTGGGATCGTCCGGGGACGAAAGCGTTGCCCGCGTCGGAGCGTCGCCTTCGGAGATTGGCCCCTCGATGCGCGTCACCACGCTGAGCCCCGCGGCGTAGCTGACAAACGGAGCAGACCAATCGAACAACCATTGACTGCGGGTACGCCCTTGCACGGGGCGCACGTAGGCCGAACGCGCCCAACAGCGCTCCCCAAGCTGCACGTCGACCAGAAGCGACCGAGCGCTCGCGCCTGCCTCGACAGTTCCCGCGCCGATGGGGCTGAGCTTCAGAGCAGGAGCGCGCTCGACCCATGGCATGAAAACGAAGTAGGCGAACACGCGCTGCAAGTACGGGATTAACATGACCGCCGCCACGATGCCCAAGAGCCCGAACCCCACCCGCCGCATTTCCTGAACGATGCCGGTAAGCGGCGATGCTTCCGCCTCTCGCGCCTGAACAAGCTCGCTCCGCACGTGTTCGATCTCTGCCCGCAGCCCGGCACGCCGCCGTTCGTTCTCATAGAGCGAAAGACGCAACGTCTCGGCCTGCGGAGAGTCCGGCGTCGTGGCGTCTCCCGACTCGAACTCACGCACCATAGCCTTGGCTTGCGCGAGTGCAGACTCCAACTGAACAGCAGTGGTTTTCGCTTCCTCAATCAAAGGCTGAACCGTCTCAAGTGTACGCTTGACCCTGGCTCGTACTTCTCCGCACAGATAGCGCTTGAGGGGGTTCCACGACGAGCAATACTGCTCTTCTTCAAGACGTGCTTCCTGCAGACGGGCCTGCAGGGCATCGCGACGCTGCAAGAGCTCCGAAAGCTCGTGCTCATACTGGCGCACACTCTCCTGCAGTTGCTGCAAGTGTAAGGTGGAAGCGGCTTTCAGCTGCTCGCCGATAGCAACGGCCGTCGCCTCTTGGCCGCGAAGTTGGTCCTCGAGACGTCCCAACTGTTGCTCGATCGCCGGGCGTTTAGCCGCCAGCGCGGCACTGGCTTTGAGGCTCGGCCAGGCACGCGTGATCAGAAGATGTACCAAAAACAGGCACAAGAATAGACCCGCCGCCTTGAGGACGGATGCACCCAAGGCACTCACGACGCGCCACAGCAAACTCACGTGCGGGGTTCTCCGATGCCCAGATGTGCGGCACACGTAAATGCCCGCGCAAAGTTTCCAACGCCGCGCTCCTCTGATAACGTGGGCACCCGGTCAGCGCTTTTATTTTGCTCGAGGTGATTCATGAACGGTGCGGCAGTGTTTTTGGTGGCCTTCTTTACTTCCGCTGCCACCTCGGTCGGGACGCTCTACCTCGCAGAACGTTTGGAATGGTTCGCGCCCGCCGACGAGTCCGTCATCGTACCGAATTTGGAAGGATTGCCGCAAAGTGACGCCGTCACCAACCTCAACAATGCCGGCTTGGTTTTGATGATCGGTGGACGGGAGCCTAGCCCTACGGCGTCTGAAGGCACGGTCCTTCGACAGTCGGTACCCGCTGGCCAGAAGGTGAATAAGGGTCAACCCGTCACTATCACCGTCGCGAAAGCCATGCCCAAGGTACCGTCCCTGGTCGGCAAGACGGTGGCCCAGGCGACGGCGGCGCTCCTGGAACTCGGCTACCGGGTGGAGGCGGGTGAGCCGGTACATCACGACACCATCCCTGAAGGGCAAGTGGTCAGTCAGACCCCAGAAGCGGGCGTGGCTTTGCAGGAGCAATCGCCGGTCCAGCTTCAAGTGTCAAAGGGTCCGGGCAGTATAGAGGTACCCAAAGTCGTTGGCTTTGCCCACTCCAAAGCCAAGAGCGAACTCGAGAGCGCAGGGCTGAAGGCCAAGCTGCGCTGGGTGAGTCTGGCCGAAACTTCCTCGGGCATCGTGCTGCGGCAAACGCCGGAGGCCGGTAAGATGGTCTCCAAAGAGACCGAAGTCGAGCTCGTCGTCAATAGCGACTAGTCGCCCATAGCGACTAGTCCGTGGACAGGGGCCGATGTGCGAGTGGCCCGGTGACCGCAGCGCCCAGATCGCGCTCTTCACCCATTTTGGAAGTGCGAGCCGCGCGCGCGAACTTTGCGCGTCGAGGCGGCTCAAGAAACTTAGCTAGCGGGCCGCTATGGACGAGGAGCGTCGGCCAACCCGTCGACACTTACGAGTTGTATGGGGCTGACGAACACCATCAAAGAAGTGGCCACTCGCTGGTCGAACCGCGCCGAGGCGTCCTTGGACGACGCGCCAGCGCAGTCTGTGCTTCGTCGCCGGGCCGCTCAGTCGGGTGCTCATGCCAGACCCGACCTGACCGGCGTTTTGGGCGGAGGCAAGTACTCGGTTGAAGCGCCCATTGGAACTGGCGCGACAGGCATCATCTACAGCGCTTGGCACACGCATCTGCAGCGCCGCGTCGCGCTCAAGGTGCTTCGCCCTCAGTACGCGAAGGATCCGGCAATGGGTGAACGGCTCCTCCACGAGGCACGCATGGCGTCGCTCGTAGAGAACGAGCACGTCATCGAAATCCTCGACTGCGGCCGCTTCGAAAGCGGACAGCCGTACTTGGTGATGGAACAACTCGAGGGCCAACGCCTGTCCGACCTTTTGGATGACTTTGGCACGCTCGACCTCCGCACTGCCATCGACATTGCCGTGCAGCTGGCTGAAGGGTTGTGCGGCACCCATCAAGCCGGCGTCGTCCACGGCGACGTGAAGCCAGACAACATTCTGTTGTGCCGGCGCCCGACGACCGAGCACTACGTCAAGATCATCGACTACGGCGTTGCCTCCCCGATGGAGGAACGGCAGTCGTCCGCACGCGCACGCGTGGTTTGCGGCACACCAAGCTATATGTCACCCGAACAGGCCATGGGTGCATCCCTCGACGGGCGCAGTGATCTGTACTCCTTTGGCATCGTGCTGTACGAGATGTTGAGCGGCACCACACCCATTCACGGCCGGCACCCTGGCGAGCTTCTCGGCCGACAGCGCAGCATTCCTCCCGTACCCTTGCGTAGCAGAGAGCGCTGCGGACACATCCCGCCGCGGGTCGAGGCCATCGTGCACCGCTGCCTGGAGAAGGATCGCGAACGACGTTATCCTAACGCCACAGATCTGCTACGTGAACTTCAGTTCGTACAGCGCAGACTCAGCGAAGGCGCGGTCAGCATTCCGCCCACACGCCCCTCGGCAGGTTACGGTCCAGTGCGAGCGGTCCCACTGCCCAAGCTCGTCCCACTGATGACGGCAGCTCCGGCCAATGACATGGGGGGACCCGTCACTTCGCTACCGCTCCCATCGCTACCGCTGGCCGAAGTGGAAGAACGCCGCAGCAAGCCGTCCACCTGGCCAGCGCCGTCTCGCCCTCGCGCAACGGCGGGCGCGATGATAACGCGGCAGGGCCGCCGTCCACGCTCTCCTCATTTGATGTCCGTGGTCATCGCCACGACGCTTTTGGGCGTGGTGATGGGCTACGCCGGAGCCAGCTTGTACGGATGGCTCGGAAGCGACGCCGCCGTCCACCATGTCGCGGAGTGACCGGCGTGCTAGCGCCGTCTGCTCTTTTTCGTGCCCTTCTTTTTTGAAGTAGAGGCACTGCCGGCAACTGCAGACCTTTCGGGCTTTCGCTTACCGCTCGCTTGAGATGAACGAGGGCTACCCTTGCTCTCCGTCGCCTGGCCTGCCCCCTCCGCACGTCGGCGTCTTCCGCCACGGGCACTAGCTCCGTTCCCCTCACTGGCGCGCCCTGGCCCGTTCCCCTCGCTGGCGCGCCCTCGCTTGGTGGCACCTGTGCGTTGCGGTACTGCTGGCGTCTGCCTCGGGGAGTCGTCCTCTTCATTGGCCGAGTACGAGACTCCGACCCGTCGTCCGTAGGTGGTACGCCGCGTGAGCGATACCTCCTCAATTTCGACGGTCATCGTGTCCCCCAGCTGGATATGCTCTCCAGACCGCGGCGCTACCAAGTAGAGTTCGTTTTCCGACAGCTCGTAGCGCTCCCGCCCAAGGCCCTCGAAGCGCACCAGCACGTCCACGAACGGCTCCTGAATGTTCAGGTACACGCCCGAGGGCGCAAAGGCTGTCACGGTGCCCTCCATCATTTCGCCCAGGTGGTCGCGCATGTATAGCGCGCGGTACAAGTCGACCACTTCACGCTCGACGCTCATCGCCGAACGCTCGCGCGTGCTGGAGCGGGTGGCGGCGGTCCGCAAGCGTTCGATGGCTTCGGGTCGCTTGTCGACCTTGCCCCCACGCAGCAACGCTTTGATGGCTCGGTGCACGAGCAGGTCTGGGTAGCGGCGAATGGGGGACGTGAAGTGCAGGTACGCGTCGGAGGCTAACCCGAAGTGACCGATGTTGGTGATGTCGTAGGTGGCTTGTTTGAGAGACCGCAACAGGAGGTTCTCCAACACCTGCCGGCGAGGGTGCTTGGCAATACCTCTCAACCACTTCGATACGCCTCGTGGCTCCAAAAGCTCGTCCAGATCACAACGCACGCCCATGGTGTCGGCGGCAGCCAGCAGCTTACCGAGCTTTTCCTCGTCCGGCTTACCGTGCACGCGATAGATCGCCGGGGAGTTTTTCTGTCCCAACCAGCGCGCCACTACCTCGTTGGCGAGCAGCATCATCTCTTCGACGATCTGGTAGGCCTTCTTTACCCCTGGGTCGTGAGCCCTTTGGTGCACACCGATCGGGGCACCGGTGTCGTCGAGCTCAACCTTGGCCTCGGGCAAGTCGAGGTCCAAAGCGCCGCGCCGCATACGAGCTCGCCGCAGCTTGGTGGTGAGTGAGGCGATGCACTTCAGATCCCGCTTGAAGGCTTCCGCGAGAGGGTTTTTAGGTGGGTGCTCGGAGTAACCAAGGGTGCGCGCGACGCTCTCATAGCTCACCATGGCCACGGCTCGCATGAGCCCTTCGACCACGTCGAAGCTCACGATCTTGGCGTCTTGGTCGAGCTCGACTATCGCACACATGCAATAGCGATCATGGTCCGGGAGCAGCGAGCAGCTGTCCGCTGCCAGCACCCCCGGCAACATGGGGATAGCTCGGTCGGGCAAGTAAATCGTGCACCCGCGCTTGAGCGCTTCTTCATCGAGCGCCGTGTCAGGCGTGACGTACTCACTCACGTCGGCAATGGCGATGTACGCTTTGTAACCTCGTTCGCTACGCTCGACGAACACAGCGTCATCATGATCGCGAGCGTCAACCGGATCGATGGTCAGAAACGGCACGTGGCGCAGGTCCGTGCGCGTTCCCAGGGTGGGACGTCTTTCCCGACTGGCCAAGCGCTCCGCCTCCAGTATGGCCGCGGGGGGATGTTCTTCTTCGATCTGCTCACGCGCTTTGATTTTTGCGATTTCAACGGCGGGCTCCCCGGGCCGTCCAAGCACCACCGACAGGATCCCTTCCGGGTTTTCGTTGGGGCTTTCTGGGTACTGGGTTATCTCGACCACCGCTGCATGCCCGTCCTCGGCGTCTGCAGGGAGGTGGCGAAGCACGATCGGTCCGCGCACGCGGCTGTCGTCGGGTTCGAGCCACGCGCTGCGCCGCTTGCGGTGCAGAATGCCAGCAACGCGGGGACTGCGTCGTTCAACTACCGCAGCAACTCTGCCTTCCGCACCCCGTGCACTCGCACCGGTTTGCTGCACGGTGACCGTGTCACCGTGCAAGGCACCCGCTAGCGCCTCTGCTGGCACGAACACATCGGGTTTTCCCGCCGCAGCCACGAAACCAAAGCCGCGAGGGTTGACCGTCAGCATGCCATTCCAAGTCTCGCGAGTGTGCTGTTTTCGCTGGTCGAGTTTGAATCGCTTGGGCCCTTCACGCCGCAGCACGCCTTCATCGGCCAGCTCGTTCAGGTAGTCCATGAAACTGCGGTAGTCGCTCTTATCCACGTCGCAGTGCTTGGCCAGCATTCCCGCGTGTAGGGCTTTGGACGATTGCTGGAGACAACGAACGATTTCTTCCCGCGTGGGCAGTGCTGAAGCCATGCCATCGCCTATACTCGATGCGGCACATGACGGGAATATTTGGGCGGTCCACTGTCGCACTGCCCCCCGCTCACGCTGTTACCGCCCGTGCGGCGCCGCCTTTCGTGCCACTGCGCCGTTAAAGCATGTGCTCCGGTGCTGCAAACAGGGTAAAAACGTCCGGTGAATTCGAGACATTGGCTTACGATTCTGCGGGTGTGCACCATCGCAGCGGTGCTGACGAGCGCCGCGCTACTCGTGCACTACTTGACTCCCGCTGAGTCGGGTTTCTGCGGTCCCCGGTCCGGCTGTGAGGCAGTGCGAACCAGCACCCTCGGGTCTTTCGGCAACCAGTACTTCAATATCCCCGTCCTCGGCGTCGTTGCGTACGTGGTAGTTCTGGGATTGACGTTCTTTCCCGAACGCCGCGTGCTGCTCAAATGGGTGGCTTCAGCCGGAGGCATCGTGGGCATCGGTTTCGTGCTGCTTCAAGCGCTTGGGGTAGGTGCCTTTTGTTGGTTGTGTTTGGTGGTCGACGTGCTCGCCGTAGCCATTGCCTTTGCGGCGGTGGCTCTATGTGCGCAGGGCGCTGCCGCCCAGAAAGACCCGCTCAAAGCGTGGGCGTGGTGGGCATTAGCAACCGTGGCCATTCTCGCTCCCGTCGTATGGGTGCAGGTCAAACCGAGCCTGAGCGTTCCCGAGGGCGTCGCGAAACTGCACAAACCCGGACACTTCAACGTCGTCGAGTTTTCCGACTACCAGTGCCCTCACTGTCGTCGCTTGCACCCGATTCTCAAGCAGCAACTCCGACAGCTCCCGGAGCCTAAACACTTCCAACGCATTCACGTGCCCCTACCCTCCCACGAGCTGTCAGAGGACGCCGCACGCGCCGACATCTGCGCCGCTCTGCAAGGGAAACAAAACGAAATGGCGGACCTGTTGTTCGAGCTCCCTCTGGAAGACGGTATCTGGTTCGTGCATGCCGAAGCGCTCGGTCTCGATGAAGCACGCTTCAAGGCATGTCTGATGGCGGACTCCACGACGGAAGTCCTGGCCGATCATGTGGACCTGTTCAAAGCGGCGCGCTTGAGGGGTCTACCGGCGACCTTCATCGGTCGTGAGACACTGATGGGAGCTCCGGCGGTAGAAGTCATCGCCGAAGCGTTTCAGAAGGCCCAGAGTCCCGATCCCTTCAGCCTGGGCGGCATTCCGTACTCCCTGCTGGTCGGCGGCGCCGCTGCGGTCGTGGTCGCCAGCGGGCGGCGCAAGGAAAACACGACCCCCACTACAGGCTCGTGAGCCCCTAGCTTTGATGGGTACACGCAGGTGACGATGCGGTCTAACCCGCCGAGCACAACGGATATCGGCTTCGGTGTCGGGCGTGCATAAATTCGCACCTGGAGCACGCAAGTTCGGTTTCGGAG
>CAZNZA010000113.1:0-17683 GCA_964577325.1 uncultured Polyangiaceae bacterium | reverse complement strand
GGCAGGGCAATTAACCCTTGCCATCCCTCACCACTGCGGTAGTCGCCAAGCATGGAGGTGATCATGAAGAATCAGCTGTGGCGATTGTTGGGATTTGTTTGCGCGCTGTGGAGCTTGGCTCTGCCGGCGGCGGCCTCGGGGCGTTTGCCCCAGTTGATTGAAGTGCCCGACGGCTTCAATCCCGAGGGTATTGCTAGTGGTCCGGGGAAAACGGTGTTCGTTGGATCCATCAACTCGGGCGCCGTGTACCAGGCCAACGTGCGAACGGGTCAGGGGCACGTGGTGGTCCCGGCATCAGAGGGCCGAGCTGCCATTGGTCTGAAGTGGGACCGACGCAGTGGGTTGCTCTACGTCGCGGGTGGGGCGACGGGCAAAGTGTTCATCTATGATGCCGAGACGGGAGCGAGTGTCGCCGACGTCGTTGCCACCACGGAGACGTCGACGTTTGTCAACGACGCAGTCGTGGCGCGCGATGCCGTTTACTTCACCGACTCCTATCGTCCGGTCATCTACCGCCTGCCACTTTCATCAGGGGGTCAGCTCCCCAGCTCTCCTGGTTTGCAGGAAATCCCGCTTGGTGGCGAGTTCGAGTTCATCAGTGGCGAGTTCAATGCCAATGGCATCGAGCTGACCCCCGACCGCCGCGGCTTACTCATCGTAAGCAGCGTCCTGGGCCGTCTCTACCGTGTGGATCCGCAGTCGGGTTGGGCCCGGCAGGTGCACTTGGGTGACGCTACGCTCGCCAACGGCGACGGGATATTGCTGTCGGGCAAGACGCTCTACGTCGTGCAGAATTTCGACAACCAGATTGCAGCCGTTCGCCTGAACTTCAAAGCGACCCGTGGGCGCGTCAAGCGCGTGCTGACGAGCGAGCATTTCGACGTCCCTACGACGGTAGCCCGAGTGGGATTCGGGCTGTACGCGGTGAACGCGCGCTTCTCCACCGAAGTGACGCCGGACACCGAGTATCACATCGTGCGAGTGCCGCTTCTGCGATAGTCGTCGGAAGCCTACATCGGCGCGCCGTCCCCCTCACGCCCCCACCTAAAAGGCTGGGGGGCGAACGCCCCGAGTGCTGCCTGGGCCGGCCGGAGTCATGCTCAGTGCATGAGCGCTTCCTTTGCCAAACTTCGCACACAGACAGTCACAAGACTGGGTCTCGCTGGCCTCTTGGTGACGCTCGCGGTCACCGGCTGTGGGGGGGACGACGCCGACGACCTCGGGGTAGGCTCGCAATGCGAGTCGGACGATGACTGCCAAGCCGACGACGGCCAACCGGCTCAGCGCTGTCTCGCTCAGTTCAAAGGGGGGTACTGCGGCATACAAGCATGCACTCGCAGCACAGAATGCCCGAAGTACTCCGCCTGTGTCGAACACGACGACGGCGAGAACTATTGCTTTCGCACGTGCGCAGACAAGCTCGAATGCAACGCGCACCGCTCCCCCGACAATGAGTCCAACTGTTCGTCGAGCGTCGAGTTCGTCGACGCCGACAAGGGTGACGTGAGCAAGGCCTGCGTTCCCCCGTCGGCAGGTTGAGACCAAGCCTCCCGAGAGCAGGCTTTTGACACAATTAGGAAATGTGGCGTCCTCTTGCGGTGACCCGAGCCTACGTCGTTTCGGCGCTGTAGGTCGCTGAAGTGATCACCCGGCGTTTCATTTGCACACATCGTGCGACTCCTTCAGCCTTGGGTGCCGCTTTCGGCTTGGGGGTATTTTCGATTGTTGTCACAATACGCCGCATGAAAAAACGATGGGCAATTGGGGTCCTGTTCGCGTTCTCCGCCTTGGCTTGTTCCTCGGAGGGGGAAGTGATTTGTGAAAAACTCGATGAGTGCAACATCCTAGCGCCGGGCTATTCCGTCGAGGATTGCGCAGAGGAGGCCGAAGACGAATTGAATTCCAGTCAATTGACGGACTGCGCCACGTGCATCGACGAAAAGTCATGCAACTCGATCCTCGGGGGCAGCTGCAACGCCGACTGCGGCTTATCATCTCTCCTATAGTTACCTCAGATGCGCTAGACCTCGATGTTTTCACGCGAGACGAAAAGGTCCCGAGCCGTTAACCGCGAAGCAGCGTGACCCAGCCGACCGCGACGGGCGGCACGAGCAGCCCAAAGAGAAGTCCTACCCGGACCAGATCTCGCGTCTGGATGGCGCCTGACGAGTAGACGAGGGCATTCGGCGGCGTGGATATCGGCAGGCAGATCCCCACCGACGCCGCAAACGCCAGCGGAATGGCGATCTGGGCCTCAGCGCCCGGAGCCAGGCTCACCCCGATCGGCAACAGAATGTTGGCCGCCGCTGTACTACTCATGAAATTGGACACGAGGGTACACAGATAAGCGAGCGCTAGCGCCGTCGCGAATACGCCGAGCTGCCCCACCGGCAGACTGCTTACCAGCCACTCCGCAACGCCCGCGTTCTGAATCACGGTGCCCAGCGTCAGTCCGCCTGCTAACAGGAATAGTACGTCCCATGGCATGCCACGAATTTCCGTGGGGCTCAGCACCCCGAAGGTCGTAAAGACGACGATGGGCAACAAGGAAACCACCGCTATCGGTAACCCATGCCATCCGCTCGTCATCCACAGACCAACGGTGATGAGGCCCACACTAGTGACGGTCAGACGGTTCCAAAGCGGGACCGGTTGAACGAGCCCTTCGTCGTCTTCACCTGTGGCGGCCTGCAAAGCACGGCGCAAATCGATGCGCTGAACCTGAGCAGGATACAGGCGCAAGAGCAAAAGCCAGCCCAGGATGGAAAGCACGCTGGCTAACGGTAAGCCGTAGCCCAGCCAACTCATAAATTCGACGCTCTGCCCCGGACTAGATGTCAGCAGACCGGCTGCGATGGCATTCGGCGGCGTGCCGATCAAGCTCGACATGCCGCCAATGTTCGCTGCGACGGCTGTGCCGAGCAACAGGGCTTTCTTATACGGGTCGACGTCCCCCACGTAGCGCAGCAGAGGCGCCAGCAGCGCCAACATCAATGCTGTCGTCGCCGTGTTGCTCATGAAGGCGGAAAAGCCGAAGGTCACGCACATCACTCCAGCCAGCACACTGGCGGGGCGGGTGCCGAAGCGGGCCAAGGCCGCCCGCGCTAGCACTCGATCCAGACCAGACCGTTCAGTGCCAGCTGCTAACACAAAGCCACCGAAGAACAGCCACACCAAGGGGTGCCCGAGAACGGCAATGGTTTCTTGCCAGGCTGCTTGGTCGCTGGCTTGCGGAGAATTGGGTCGCGTCAACAGCATGACGTCGAGTCCAATCACCAGGAACGAGACCGCAAATGCAGGGGTGGCTTCAGTCACCCAAAGCCCGGTTGCCAGGGCGAGAATGAATAGGGCGCGCGCCCCCGGCTCACCCAGGCCCGGCTCCTCGCGCGCCCAAAAGTACATGGCGAGCGCGCCTAGCAGGCAAACAATCGCCATCCAGAACTTGCGCGGCGACGACACCTCGAGCTTGCCCAACAAGCGGTTGATCTGAAGCCGCGTGTCCAAGACCGGCATGAACGCCAGCGGCACATCGAGCAGGCGTTGGAGGCGCCCCCTAGGCGGCGGTTCAGTCGGAGGCGAAGTCACTTTCGAAGACTCCTGTCGGATCGGTGAGATGGTTGGCAAGCTGGAAGACATGCTCGTCGACGATGCCCAATTCCATCAGGGCATCTGCCAACCTCAGGACGTATTCGACGTTGTGCCCGCTGGGCCCGACAGCGGCTCGCACAATTTCGGCAATCTCCTCAACCGGAGCTTCGCCAGCGTAGCTCGGGTGCTCGGGTGAGCCGACGTACGTCACGGCGTCGATGACGCCACTGTGCATGCGGTCTTTGGCCACGCACGTCACACGCTGCAGCGCGTACCCGCCCTTCTCGCGCTCTGCCAGCATGTCTAGCACGCGCTGTCGATCGTCAGCGGCGATGCGATAACTTACTCCCCAACATCGTTGTTCGGGACCAGGCACGAGCGTCACCACGCGTCCCGGACTGCCGGGAACGCCGCGGTGATCGGTCGATGCTTGCCAGAACCGACGCGCATAGCCGTCCACATAGGCTCGCACCCGCGCCTCGTAGGAAAAGCTTGGGCGCCAGATGAGCGAACCATAGGCAAACACCCAAAGCGGGTCGTGCTGCTGGGAGAATCGCTGAGCTGCTTCCATGCGGCGTTTCGTACGCCTTTTCGGTCGCCGGCGTAAAGCTTCGCGGACGCTCCGCGAGCGAAGAAAATCAAAGCACTGTCAGAGCTCGGCGTGTTAGGCGACGGTGCATGGTGTCGAGCTGGTTAGTGCTTCGCAAAGGTGCCACGTATCCTCCTATCCAACCCTTCGCTTGGCGACGCATGGGGGGTACGTTCGCTGGCTTCTGGGTGAGCGTGGTGATGCTCGTGGGCACTTTCTCGTGCACGTGTCAGAAAAACCCCGCGCCCCGCGAGCAATCCAGTCACGAGCGTGAACGAGCAGGCGATACGACACCCGCCGCCACCAGTCTCGTGTTTGCCAATCGCACCATCACTGATGCGCTGGTGTACGACGCGTTTCAGCGCTGGCTACAAGCGCAGAAAGATGGTGACTTCGACGCCTTCTCGCACATGTACGGCGCGTCGTTCGTCGCCGTGCAGCGCGACGCCTCAGGCGTTCGCCGCTTGGATCGAGCGGCCTGGCTTCGCGACCATCAAAGCCGCTTTCAACCGGACGCAGACGTCACCGCGGAAGCGACGCGCTTCGCCGTTGGCCTCGTAACCGCCAGCGTGCTCTTCGAGCACCGGTGGGGGGCCAAGTCCGCCGAGGCAGCAAGCGCCAAGGAGCTGTTGTTCGTGCTCGACGAAGGGCAGTTGCTGATCGCTCGTGAGGAAGTGCTGGAAGAAGCGGCGATCGGAGCGGAAGATGGGAAAACGGCGCGCGCTGTTCTCACTGTGGATGGGTCGCACTACCTCGTGGTGGCGCCAGGAGGAGCCTCGCAGCGTGCCAAGTTGAGGCGGAGCGAAGGGGTGTATACAGCACTCGGCGTACCAGAAG
The DNA here is from genome assembly GCA_964577325.1 of uncultured Polyangiaceae bacterium. GTDB lineage: Bacteria > Myxococcota_A > Polyangia > Polyangiales > Polyangiaceae > SZUA-265. The sequence goes on along the minus strand of CAZNZA010000113.1, from coordinate 12,669 downwards.
TGCCGCGCGACACCAATCTGTGGGCTGACAAACCTTTGCGCGTGCTGACGAGCACGGGCAACATCTGCCCGGCCCTCGGTCAAGAGCAAGTGGTGCTCAGTCACGTCGTGCCTCACGAGCGCGAGCGCGCGGCGTGGGAAGCTATGCAGCTGTCTGACTCGGCCATCGCAAAACTCATGCTGCGCTCGCAGCCGAGTGTACACGCCGTACGTCTCGCTACTGCCCCCACGTTGGAGTGTAGTGGGCAGTGGTTACTGGTGCAGAACGATACTGCTCCGCCCCTCGCGTTCGCTCATTCCGTCCGTGATCGTCCGCTCGAGACGGAAGGCATGACGGCTTTTCGCAATCTGCCGCAGTACCGGCAACTCCAGCAGGAGTATGACCAAACAGCAGGCGGCGAGATCACGGCGCTACGCGTATGGGAAGATGAGCTAGTGACGCGGGTTTTTGCGGAGCCGACCGCAGGCAGGCACTTGGTTTGGGTCATGGCGCGCACGGCGCCAAACTGCCGCACGAGAGGCGAGCCGTCCGAACGGCGCTTCGATGCCCACCTATCGGTCCTGTTCGGCGTCAACAGCAACGGCCAATTCGAGGCGGTGGTTGATTCGCCGCTGGGGCGAGCGGTGGCGAACGCCGAATCGCTGCTGGCGTTTGCAGACGCTGACGAGGACGGAGAACTCGACGTGCTGTACACCGAATTCGCTACCGGGGACACCGTCCTGCGCAGCCATGGCGGTCAGCCCCTTCAACGCCTGAGGGCACACCTGCAGCACTCCCCGTGCGGAAAGTGAAAGGCAGCTCTCGCTACTGGATGAGTGCGTCGTCCCCTGTGAGCACGGCAAAGCCTGCTTGCTCGAGGCTCGGTTTGACGACATGTTCGTCTCCGACCAACACCACGACGGCTTGGCTAGGATTCAGCCGTGCCGCGCTTCGCTGGACGTCCGTCACGGAAATGGGCACCAGCACGTCGGGGTAACTGGAAAAGTACGAGGCAGGCAACCCGTGCACGAAGACATCACTTATCGAAGCCAGGACCCGTGCGCTGTGCTCGAGGGTGGAGCCCAAAGAATGCAGCAAGGCGGCTTTCGCGCGCCCCACTTCTTCGGAAGTCAACGGAACTCCTCGTTCGGGCTGACTCGCGTGCTCGAGTTCCTTGAAGATCTGATGCAGTGCCGGTGCGGTAGCATCATTCCGCACGCTCGTGGTGACGACGAACGCTCCCCAATGGCGCGTCGCCACCGGTCGCCCATAGGCGCCGTAGGTGTACCCATGCTGCTCTCGCAGGTTTATGTTAATCCTTGACGTAAACAGCCCTCCCACTGCGTTGCCCATCACCTGTCGCCGCTCATGGCCAGGCTCCGATCGTTTAGGGAAGCGCTGACCCACAAAAATGGCCGTCTGCACGGCACCCGGCCGATGGATGAACACCACCTGTCTCTGCTCCGGCCCTTCGGGTACGGGAGGAACCGTGTCAAGGCCTGCTTCAGATGAGGGGCGCCACGCGCCAAAGGTACGCGCTAGAGTATCTTTGATTGCCTCCGGGTCGACGTCTCCGACGAGAAATAGAGCGCTCGATGTCGGCGAATAGGCTGCGGCATGGAAGGTTCGAAGGTCGTGAAGTGTTAGCTCTCTTACGGTCTTGGGAGTGCCATGGACGGGTGCGCCGTGGTGGGCGCCGTTCAGAACCCGCAGTCCGGCCAGAGACGCCAACCGCTCGGGATCCTGCCTTTCGTTGCGTAGATGGTCTAGCCACTCTCCGCGTACGCGCTCGAAGGCTTTCGGGTCCAGCGCCGGTTGCGTGACGACCTCCGCCAGGAGGGCGATGGCTTCCTCCAACGTGTCTGGGAAGGTCGCCAGCGCAATGGCGGATGAGTCCCGCTCAGCCCAGGCCTCCAGACTCGAACCCAATGCTTCGGTCGCTTTGGCCAACTCGTGATCGCTATGACGACGAGTGCCTTCGGTCATCAAGCGTGCGGTGAGCGCAGCCACACCGCTCTGGCCCAAGGGAGCTGAACTTTCACCGTGCCTGGTAACTAGCCTCAGATGAACGACCCCTGCTGACCGAGGTACGCAGTAGATGCTCAACCCATTCGCCAGGGTCCAGCTCTGTGGCGCCGGGAAGTCGATCGTCCGGGGCGTGCCTACTGCTGGCCGCTCCTGACGCCATGCCTCACCGTCGCGACTGGGCCCATCCACCGATGACGGCGCTTGCGCTGACGCGTCTGTACGAGCCGCTGCCCCCCCGCAGGCACCCGCTAAGCTTGCAACCAGCATGAGACACACCCACCCTTTCACAGCTATTCTCCTACCGAGCGCTGTTCAGGAACGGTTAATACCGTCACTCGCGCTTGGGGGTCGAGGTACTTCGCAGCCACCCGTCGAACATCGCTCGCCGTGACGGCGCTGACGCGCTGCAACCACGTGTCTAGGTAGCCTGGATCCCCCAGATAATGCTCGAGTCGCTGCAGCATTCCGCTGCGGCCTGTTTCTCCGGACGGCCCGTTGAGCAGCTCCAACTCGTCGTGGACCTGTAGCAGGATGCGACGCTTTGCCCGCTCGAGCTCGTCCGCCTTCGGGCCCGACTTCCTCAGATCCCTGATAACCGCGTCGAGCTCCACTTCGGCACGCTCGGCTCGCACACCCGACGCCACCAAAGCGCTCACCTCGAGCACGCTCGCCAATCCGTTGGCGTCGAGTTCACTGCTCACTTCAGACGCCAACTGCTGCTCGGCAACCAGCGTACGATAAAGCCGTGTAGCCTTGCCTCCTGCAAGCACCGCCATGGCAACTTCGAGTGCCGGATGAGCTTCACTGAAGGCGGGTGGGCCCACGTGGCCCATGCTCACCCGAGCCAGATCGACAGGCTCAGAAATTTGCAAGCGAACGGAGCGTGCCAGGGGCGGTGTCACCACGTATGCGGGCCTGACCCGGCGAGCACCGGCAAGCGGACCGAAGTACTTCGCAATCCAACGCTTGGCTAGAGCGGGGTCGAAGTCGCCCGCCAAGGCCAACGAAGCATTACCCGGCGTATAGAACGCTTGGGCAAATCCCCGCACGTCGTCGAGCGTCGCGCGCGACAGATCTTCCAGCGAACCAATCACCGCGCCATGGTAGGGGTGCGGCGCAGGAAACAGGGTGTTTACCAGAGCCAGCCAGCTCGGCCCATAGGGGGCATTGTCGTAATTCTGTCGGCGTTCATTCTTTACTACCTCACGCTGGATGTCTAGACGCTGTTGGTCGACGACATCGAGCAAGAAGCCCATTCGATCGCTCTCAATCCAAAGCGCCAGCTCTAGATGCTCGCGGGGCACGGTCTCGAAGTAGTTGGTTCGATCGTAACTCGTGGTGCCGTTGACGTTCGTCGCGCCTACCGTCTCCAGCAGCACGTCGAATTCTCGACCAACGTGACGCGAGCCCTCGAACATCAGGTGCTCGAACAAGTGCGCAAATCCGCTGCGCCCAGCGGGTTCATGCGCCGGACCCACGTGGTACCACACGTTTACCGCTACCAATGGGAGCGAGGTGTCACGGTGCAGGATCACGGTCAATCCGTTGGCGAGCACGAACTTCTCGTAGGGCACCGACGGAACGGCACTCGGCGCCTCTTTCGGATTGGCGTCAGGCGAGCCCTCGACGGGTTGCGCTGCCAGCACGGCGAGCATCGCGGTCAAGCACGCCACAGCGAAAGTCGGGACGTGCTTGGCCATGACGGCGAACTAGCAGAGTTTCTCCCGCTACACGACAAGCTCAAACGGCCGTAGCCTCAGCACGCGGGTGAGATCGGCTAGCCGCCCGCGGCAGCAACCCCGACGTCACTCGATGCGAGAATCACGCACCTGGATGGGTGTGTCGTCGTGATGCGAGATTTGCGGGTACGCCGGATACCACGATCCTCCACTGTTGGCGGTGATGACGGAAGTGTCGATGTGGACGTCTCCCGAATGATCGTTACTCACGAAAAAGATGGCGCTGCCGAAGGCGTTGACTTCGTTGTGATGGATGTCGGCGCCGCACAGAGAAAGCCGCATCGTATTGCCGTCATTGTAGATCGCGCCGCCGCTACCGCCGCCTGGCGTTCCGGCCTGGGCGGGATTGCCGCCATTGCCGACGGCGCGGTTGTAGGAAAACTCGCTGTTGATGATGTTCCATGAAACATCGATGCTGCTTACCGCTCCACCGTTCGAGCAGGAGTTGCCACGATCATTCGCTCCACCGAAGGTGCTACCCACGACGTACACAGGTTGTCCCTGGTACTGACTGAATGCTCGTATGGCCCCACCCCCGACGTCAGGTCCGCTGTCTGCACACACGTTGTTGTAGAAGCGAGAATTAATGACCTTGAATCGCCCGCCGCGCACCCAGATGGCTCCGCCTCCGTCGTACTCGCCCTCAGCCTTCGAGTTGCCGTCGATGAACGTGAGATTTTGCACGGTCAGCCGCGGATGGTCTTGGTCCTGACAGTGGGCGGTAGTCCATCCCTGCGCTTCATCGCACGTATTCATGTACAGGATGCGCGTGCTTCCGCCACCGCTGAGGGTGACTAACCCCCCACCATCAAGCACGATTTCAGGGCCCTTGTCGTTGAACACCTTTGCCGGTCGGTCCAAGGTAATGGTCACCGGATTGGGGCCGCAGTCGAACACGATCACGCCACCTCGGGCCACAGCCTCGATCACAGCGTCAGCCGTACAGCTTTCAGGTGTACCTCCACCGATGACTTGATCGGCAGCTGAGGTGTCGATGGGTTGTCCTTCAGGAGGAACGGCGCAGCGAGCTTCCGGTGCGGCCGGTGTATCTGGGACACCTGGAGTATCGGGAGCGTCCGGGGCATCTGAAGCGTCGGACACATCTGGAGCCGGAGCCGTATCTGAGGGCTGTTCGGGCGCTCCGCCCGAAGCGTCACTGTTCGCGCCGTCCGTGCTCGAGGGCTCTTGCCCTTCGCTTTGGGTTGAGTCCGAGCTGCCGTGTGACGGTGCAGGGGTAGACTCGTCCGCGTCCGTGTCCGATTCGTCCGTAGCGGGCGGCGCTGGATTCGCCGTATGGTCGGCGTCGTGAGCAGTCTCACTCGGGGCCAGATCCGTGGGCAGCGCGACCGGGTTGTCACCACCGTCGGCGGACGCGTCCGGTGAGGAGACGGCAGACTCGGCCTTCCCTCCCCCGCACGCCACACATAGTCCCACAATCACCAAGGCTGCTTTTTGGTTAGTCATGTTCAACGGAACAACGGCCTCGAGCCGCCGCCACTGTAGCCGGGGCATCACGACCGTTCCGCCACATGCTTTTCTCGGCCTTCGGCCGTGACGAAAGCGGGGCTCGGCGGCGCGGACCGTAGCTCATCGCGCGGCTTTTCGCTAAGAGCGCGGGTGGATCTTTACTGTCACCCACGCCCGCCCAGATAGGTACCATGGCCCCCACCTCTTCGTCTGTTCAAACCTTCGACGTCGTCATCTGTGGCGGTGGTCTCGCGGGCCTCACGTTGGCCCGTCAGCTGCGCCGCGCGCTACCTACGTGGAGCATCGCGCTGGTCGAGCGCACGGCTCGGCCGCTGCCAGAGGCGGCGTGCAAGGTGGGCGAGTCGAGCGTGGAGATCGGATCGCAGTACTTTGAGCGCTTGGGATTAACGGAGTACCTACTCAGTCGCCAACTCGTAAAGTTCGGTCTCCGCTTCTTTCCGGGCGGAGGGGACATGCCCATCGAACAACGCACGGAGATTGGGCCGTCGCAGGAACCACCCGTACGTTCCTACCAGTTGGACCGCGGGCGCTTCGAAAACGACTTGCGTGAGATGAACGAGCAGCTGGGGGTGAGGTTGTTCGAGGGTTATCGGGTGCGCGCCGTGCAACTTGCCGCAGCCGGTGAAAACCACGTGCTCGATATTGTGCCTGTTTCGGCGCAGTCGTCCCTACAGGCGCAGTCCTCCTTCCAAGCGCAGTCCGCGATGCCGACGGAGTCGGTCAGGGAAGCACCGGCCGAGCGAGCTTCACAGCGCTTGGCGGCACGCTGGGTCATCGACGCCACGGGACGGGAAGCGCTCTTGCGCAAGCAGCTCGAGTTGAGTGAGCCGACTGGTCACGTGGCCCACGCAGGCTGGTTTCGCGTAGCAGGTCGTATCGACATCACCAAATGGGTCGAACCCACGCCGGACAATGCGGCTTGGCACGGCCACGAGTGGGCGAACAACCGATGGCGGTCTACCAACCACTTCATGGGTGCAGGTTATTGGGCTTGGATCATTCCTCTGGCTTCCGGCAACACCAGCGTCGGCATTGTCGTGCACGATGAACGATTCTCTTTCAACACCGTACGGACATACGAGCAATGTCTGGAGTTCCTAGCTAGCCACGAACCCCACGTTCACCGCAGGGTAAGCGCCTCCCCACCGCTCGATTTTCGCTGTCTCAAGGGCTACAGTCATACCGCGCGCGCGCTGTGGTCAGCCGAACGGTTCGCCATCGTCGGCGAGGCCGGTGCGTTTGTCGATCCCCTGTACAGCCCAGGTTCGGACTTCATTGCGTTCGCCAACTCGTTCACTACCGAATTGCTTCTCGCCGACAGCCGAGGCGAGGATTTGACCGGTAAGGTCGAACGTTTCAACGCCAGGTACCGGGCTTTGGTCTCGAATGCGATTGATCTATTTCGCCATGCTGCGCCCGTGTACGGCCACGCTCGGGCCATGGCGGCAAAAGTTTACTTCGACAACTTTGCCTACTGGTCCTTCCTCGCCCAGTACTACGTGCAAGATATCTATGCCTTGGATGGCTCCGACCACGACGCGTACGTCAACCTCGGAATACGTTTTGCAGAGCTATCTAATCGCGTACAACTGCTGCTGCGAGCATGGGCAAACCACGTTCCCCACAAGCCCGTGCCGGGCTTCGTAGGCATGCCCCGTTTCCCTTCGCTGTTGGTCGATGCCTATATGGACCTGCAGAAGCGTCTGACGGCGGATGAAGCCAAAGCACTCTTGGAATTACGGTTGGAACAGGGACGAGAGATCGCCGATGAGCTTGCGTTGCGCGTCCTTTTGGAGACTTCTGTGGACAGCGGTCGCCAGATCCTGGCCGAGGTCGGAGACAGTGCGTGGACGTGGAGCGAAGCCCGCTTGGCGGCGGAGTATCAGACTGGGGTAACCCGCCGCAAGGGGTTGTCGCCTGCGGTGCGTGACGTCGAACGCACGCTAGGCCGCGCCATCAAGCACCCGCACTGGGAGCAGGTCGTGGAGCGACTGCGCGGTGCCGGCGAAGCCTGAGCAAGGGCTGCCCGACTCGCGGCTATACTCCCAGTCCTTTGGTCAACGTGCCGCGTAAGCGCCGCTGCTTCTCCTCACTGTAACGTGTCGTCAGCATCGCGACGTGATCGCGCAACAGCACCGTAAAGCGGAATAGCTCCTCGCAGACGTCTACTACGCGGTCGCGGTACGCAGACGCTCTCAAACGTCCAGAGTCGTCAAATTCCTTCCAAGCCTGAGGAATGGATGATTGATTCGGGATCGTGAACATTCGCATCCAGCGACCCAATACCCGCAGTTGATTTACGGCATTGAACGACTGCGAGCCGCCACTGACCTCCATGACGGCGAGTACTCGGCCTTGTGTTGGCCTCACCGCCCCGTCGGAGAGGGGTAGCCAGTCGATCTGATTCTTGAAAACACCCGTCATGCTGCCGTGTTGCTCGGGGGAAATCCACACGTGTGCTTCTGACCACGTCGACCACTCGCGCAGGCGCTGAACCTCGGAATGAGCGTCTGAGGTTCGGTCGAACAGGGGCAATCGATGGGGAGTGAACACTCGCACCTCTGCTCCGAACTGTTGCAGCACGCGCTCCACTTCCAAGGCGAGCTTGCGGCTGTAGCTCACCTCCCGCAGCGAACCGTAAAGCACCAAAACCCGAGGCGGGTGGGTAGACAAGGGGCGCGCGAGCGTCTGAACGAGGGTCGCTACCTGGTGGGGAGGCAGATCGCTGTCGATGTATTCTGGATGGGCATTCGTCGCTGAATCAACCACAGGTAGAAGCTAAACTTACTCCCACTACCGGCGAAGGCCTAAAGCGTGAAGGTGGCCCCCAGCGGGAGCTCCGTTCGGCCATGGGACCTGCGTTTACCTTGGGGGGAGCAATAGCCGAGGCGGCTAACGGCGTTCTCCGTATCGAACAAACATCGTAGTCACTGCTGCAGAAGCTGAAATGCGCACCAAATGGGTAGTATGATCGGCGCGTGGCGGAGGCGTCGAGCGCGGGAAATACGGGCGGCTATAGCGAACAGGAGCTTCGCGCCGCCCAAATTGCACGCTTCGTCGAACGCACGCCGCTCAATGTCGGCGCCGCGGCCTTCAACACCATGCTGTTCCTGGTGCTGCTGTTTCCCTCCGCACCGCGTGCAGGGCTGTTAACATGGTCCGTCGTCCAACTAGCAGCTTGCAGCTATCAGTACTTTGCTTGGCGTCGGCGCCGGGAACACGTCCCGCGCGGGAGCGTGCAGGGCGTTCGGCGCCTCGAGCTGATGGCCACGGCTGCAGGTTTTCTGTGGGGCTCGTCGGTGTTCTTGCTCGACGGCGCCAACGAACTTCAGCGATCGGTGGTGCTGGTCTCGAGTGTCGCCATGGTCAGCGGCGCTGCGACGACTTTGGTTTGGATACCCAACGCAGCCCGCGGCTACATCGTCGGCGTCCTCTCGCTGTGCATCCTCGCTTTCCTGCTGGATGGGCATCGCGCTGAAGTGATCCTGGCTGGTCTGGCGCTGAGCCTGATGCTGTTTCTGCTCCGCTCATCCACGTTGGCACACCGCTCCTTCATGGAGGAGCTGCGTCTGTCCAAGACTAACGAACAGCTCATCACTCGCTTCCGTGCGGAACTTGGCGAGTGGTTGGACTTATCCCACGGCACAGAGGCCTTCGCACTGGTGGACAAGCGCGGCAAACTCCTGCTGTGGAACCACCGCTTCGAGGAACTGTATGCGCCTGCAGCCTTACAACGCGGCGTCGAATACGAGGAGCTGTTGCGACAGAGCCCAGCTCCGCTGCGTGTGAACGGCATCTCCGTCGATCGTGAGACGTGGCTCGAGCTGCGGCGCGCACTATCGGCGGAATCGGAACCTCTCGTCGAAGAGTACGAGGGACGCATCTGGAAACGAGTGACGACAAGCCGCGGCGCGAGAAACCGTCGCGTGGTCCTCATCGTCGACGTCACGTCGCTCAAGTTGGCCGAGCTGACGATCCAGCAAAGGGACGCGGCATTGGCAAGGACGCAACGGCTGGAAACAGTCGGCACCTTGGCAGGGGGCGTGGCCCACGACTTCAACAACATGCTGACCGGCATTCAAGGCTTCGCCGAACTGTTGAAGATGGAAGTGCAAACGCCCGATGGGACAGAAGCCATTGCCGAGATCCAACAATGCGTAGCAAGAGGCACGGCATTGACGCGGCAGCTGCTTGCTTACGGCCGGCGACAGACCCTCAACCCCCGCCCGATAGATTTGGCAGAACTGGTCAATGGACTGCAGCGGTTGATCAAGCAGCTCTTGCCGGCGAGCGTTCAGCTCGTGGCGCGTATGGAACCGATTGATGGAGTGGTCAGAGCCGACCCCAACCAACTCGAACAAGTCTTGCTAAACTTGGTCATCAACGCGCGCGACGCCATGCCCCAGGGCGGAACGCTTCTTCTTCAGGTGGCTTCCGATGGCACTGACGCGGTCATGACCGTCTCCGATACCGGTACTGGTATGGACGACGAGACTGTAGCCCGAGCATTTGAACCATTCTTCACCACCAAGCAGCTGCATCTGGGTTCCGGACTTGGTCTCGCTGTAAGCCATGGCATCGTGCGGCAGAGCGGGGGAAAGATAGAGATTGAAAGCGAGTTGGGAAATGGAACGGCTATCCACATTCGTCTGCCGCTGGCGAGAGGGCAGGCGGTTACGTCCACACCAGTGATGACTCGAGGACAGCCTGAGCGCGCAAATGGAGAGACGGTGCTAGTAGTAGACGACGACGAGAAGGTTCGCAAAACCACCTCAGAGACGCTGAAACGCCTAGGTTATACTGTCCTCTCCGCCGCAGGTCCCGCTGAGGCGCTTCAGTTGTGGCCGCTCGAGCAGTCGAAGATCGCGTTGATCCTCACCGATGTGATGATGCCAGAAATGAACGGTCCGGAATTGGTGAGCCGTCTATTTTCGAGCCACCGTCGTCGCGCAGTGGTTTACATGACGGGATATGACGCTGGCGCTCTAAGCGAACTCGCCGACAACGAGGTGCTCACCAAGCCTTTCACCGAGCTTCAGCTGGCGATTGCCCTGCGTCACGCCCTGAATCCGCTGCCGCAACCCGCCGTCACTCCAGTGCCCGTTTCGGCTTGAGCTTGGGCACAAGCTTTGAGGCTAACGCTGCGGAGCTAGCAACTTACCGATCAAATTCTGCGAGTAGCTGTTCAACTCGCGGAAGACCACACCCATGCCCGGTGGATCGTCGGACACTCGCACGACCTCGCCGATACCCTCAATCGTCTCGATGCCATCCATGATGACGGAGAAACGGAGGTCGACCTGGGTGCCGATCGCGAGCGGAGTTTTCGTCTTGATGAACACGCCACTCTGGGAAATGTTGGTGACGTACTCCTGGATGAACTGGTCGAACGAATCGAACTCTTTGTTGATCGTCAAACGCGGTTCTTGTCGACCATTGGCCACAGCTACCTCCCCTGCAGATCGTACTGTTCGATGTGGTATTCCTGACGCGGCATGAGTTCGATCCGTCGCAGGTAGCGGCGCTCCGCCTCTTGCAGCGCATCACGCGCTTCATGCTTGAGAAAGTCGACGACGGCGGGATGTGCCAAAACGCGGACGGAGTAGCCAGTAAGTGACATGCGGTCGCGACGGATCTGACGCAGAATTTCGTACGCGATCGTCTCACGCGACTGAATGTGCCCGGTGCCGTCGCAGTAGAAGCATGGCTCATGCATCACCCGGCCAAGGCTTTCACGAGTGCGCTTACGCGTCATCTCGATGAGCCCCAGGTCACTGATGCGATTGATGGTGGTCTTAGCCTTGTCCTTCGACAGCTTCTGTTCCAGCGTGCGCCACACCCGCTCGCGATTTTCGGCCTTCTCCATGTCGATCAGGTCGAGGATCACGAGCCCACCGATGTTGCGAAAGCGAAGCTGATAGGCAATTTCGTCCACGGCTTCCAGATTGGTCTTGAACGCCGTTTCTTCGAGGTCTTTGCTACCCTTCCCAACGTAACGCCCGGTATTGACGTCAATCGCCGTCAAGGCTTCGGCCTGGTCCATGACGAGAGACCCTCCGCTGGGAAGCGGGACCTTGCGGCTGAGAGCTCGCTTGATCTCATCCTCGATGCCATAGGCGTCGAAGATCGGTTCGTCTCCCGCGTAGAGCTTGATGTCCTTTACCCTGCCAGGCATGAACATCTCGACGAAGCGAGACAGCCGGCCATGCTGGTCTCGGTCGTCTATCACGATCTGTTGTACCTCGTCGGTGAACAGATCGCGGGCAGCTTTCAAAACCAGGTCCAGCTCCTCGTAGAGCACCTCGGCGGGCTTGGCCGTTTCGCGTCGCTTGGCGACATCCGCCCAGACCTTGATCAGGTAGCCGATGTCGGCTTTGAGCTGCTTCTTCGTCAACCCCTCAGCTACGGTGCGAACGATTAGACCGCCGTGTGCCGGCTTGATGGCCTCGATCGACTTACGGAGGCGAGCTCTCTCGCGGGCGTTGCCGATACGCTTCGAGATACCAATGTGATCCACCGTTGGCAGGTACACGACGTAGCGTCCTGGCAGTGAGACGTGACTGGTTACACGAGCGCCCTTGGTGCCGATCGGCTCTTTCGAGATCTGAACGACGACCAGGTTGCCCTCCTTCACGACCTCGGAGATGGGGACGGAGCGTGAGACGCGAGCGGGCATGCGCCGTGCTCCGTTCTTGCTGACCGGCTCCGCCACGACTTCCGGTTTGCTGTCCAGCTTGCCGCGTCGCCGGCCGCGTCGCCGACGGCGGCGTCCGTTGTCGTCGGCGACCTCGTCCTCCAGCACGTCTTCACTTGGGTCGACCTGGTCGGCGCTCGCCTCTAACGGAGTGACCTCTGAACCAAGCGCTTCGGGACGACCATTACGGCGGCGTCGCCGACGGCCCCTCCGCTTGCGGTTGTCCGCAGACAGCGCCGTTTCCGTACCCTCCTCCGTGTCTGCTCCCGGCGTTTCTGCCGCTATGACAGCGCCTCCGCTCTCTACAGGTGCGCGAGGCCCGCGCTGACGCGTGCGGCGTGCCACGGCTGGCACATCGGGCTGAATCACATCCACGAGTGGCGCCATTTTTCGCTCACCGCTGCTCGGTGGCTCCTCCTCATCGGCAGGAGGTGCCAAGTGCACGTGGGAAGGTCGATCACCCGTGAGCACCACCGCTTCCACCTCGGTGAATGATCCCGACTCAGGCGCTGACTCAATACTCAAAGCGTCGTGAAGATCGCTATCGGCCTGCGTCCCTGTGACGAAAACCTCGTCATCCTCCCCAGGACCGAACACATCGTCGTCGTCGGACTCATCATCGTCGCCATCTACATCGTGGTCGTCGGACTCATCATCGTCGTCGTCACGACCGAATAGATCCTCGTCGTCGGACTCCTCGTCGTCTTCGTCGTCCGGATCATCGGGACCGAACACGTCGTC
>CAZNZA010000112.1:0-17799 GCA_964577325.1 uncultured Polyangiaceae bacterium | reverse complement strand
CTTGTCGGAGGCTACAGCAGGCTCTGTAGGGTAACGCCCATCTCTGCGGGGGACGGCGCCACCTTTACTCCAGCTGCCTCCAAGGCAGCTATCTTGTCGGCGGCGGTGCCTTTCCCTCCGCTGATGATGGCGCCGGCGTGCCCCATGCGTTTACCGGGAGGCGCGGTAGTGCCGGCGATGAACGCAGCCACCGGCTTTTTCATGTGCGCCTTGATGAATGCAGCAGCCGTCTCTTCGGCTGTGCCTCCAATTTCGCCCATCATCATGACCGCTTCGGTGCCCGGGTCTTCGTTGAACAGTTTCAGAGCATCGACGAAGTCCATGCCAGCCACGGGGTCTCCGCCAATCCCGATGCAGGTCGATTGACCGAGCCCCAAAGCCGTCAACTGTCCCACGGCTTCGTACGTCAGCGTGCCGGAGCGAGAAACTACTCCAATCTTTCCAGGCTTGTGGATGTGGCCCGGCATGATGCCGATTTTGCATTCGCCCGGAGTGATGATGCCCGGACAGTTGGGGCCAATCAGCCGCGCACGACTTCCTTCGAGCTTGCGGCGCACTCGGATCATGTCCATCACTGGAATGTGCTCCGTGATGCAGATGACGAGTGAGCAGCCAGCGTCGAGGGCTTCGAGGATTGCATCCGCCGCACCCAGAGCAGGCACGAAAATGCAGGACGTGTCGGCGCCGGTCTGTTCGACCGCCTCCGACACCGTGTTGAATACGGGGACCTCGACCTTCGAACCTTTTGCGTCAGCGGCTTCGAACGTCTCACCACCCCTGCCGGGGGTACAACCAGCTACGATCTGGGTTCCGTAAGCCAAGCATTGAGTGGCGTGAAATGAGCCCGCGCCGCCAGTGATGCCTTGGACGACGACTTTGGTGTTTTTGTTTACGAGTACGCTCATTGTTCGATTCCTAGGCTGATACGGCAGCAACAATCTTCTTCGCGCCGTCCGCCATGCTTTCGGCTGCTTCGATGGCAAGTCCACTTTCCTTCAGGATGCGCTTACCTTGATCCACGTTCGTGCCCTCCAGGCGCACGACGAGCGGGACGGTGAGCGACATCTCTTTGGTGGCCGCCACGATACCTTCAGCGATCAAGTCGCACTTGGCGATCCCGCCGAAGATGTTGACGAAGATGCCCTTCACCTTCGAGCTACTCAAGATCATGCTGAATGCCTTCTTGACCTGCTCCTTGGTGGCACTGCCGCCCACGTCGAGGAAGTTCGCAGGCAACCCGCCGTGATGTTTGATGATGTCCATGGTCGCCATGGCCAGCCCGGCACCATTGACGAGGCAGCCGATGTTACCGTCCAGTGAGACGTAAGATAGCCCGGCCTCTTGAGCTTCGAGCTCGACCGGATCTTCTTCGCTCTTATCCAGCAACTCTGCCCACTCTGGGTGTCGGGCAGAGGCATTGTCGTCGAAGTTGATCTTCGAATCCAGCGCGACCACATCGCCACTTCCGGTAATGACGAGAGGGTTAATCTCACACATGCTGCAATCTTCCTTCTCGAAGAGTACGGCAAGTTGTTGCAAGATCTGGCAGAACTGTTTCACCGTCTTCTTGCCGTCGGGGCTCCCTGCCGCGACGTCGAGCGCGTAAGCTAGCTTTCGCGCCTGATAGGCCGACAATCCCGTGACCGGATCGACGTGCTCGGTCAGGATCTTTTCCGGCGTCTTGGCGGCAACCTCTTCAATCTCTACGCCTCCTTCGGTGGAGGCCATGACCGCAATGCGGCGTTCGGCGCGGTCGACGACCAGACCGAGGTACAGTTCCCGCGCGATGTCGAGCCCTTGCTCGATGTAGAGGCGGCGAACCACCTGACCCTCGGGTCCGGTTTGGTGGGTCACCAAGGTCTTGCCAAAGAGGCCTTTGGCGGCTTCAGCTGCCGCGCTCGCTCCGTCTTTGACGACCTTTACGCCGCCGGCCTTGCCTCGCCCGCCGGCGTGGATCTGGGCCTTGACGACGACCACCGGGATTTTGGTTTGATCGATGAGCTTCTGGGCGGCTGCCTGAGCGTCCTTCGGGTCGAGCACCGGGACACCCTGCGGTACCGGGATTCCGTACTTCTTGAAGAGGGCTTTGCCTTGATATTCGTGGATGTTCATCAGCCCTCCGTCTTCTTTACGACGTCGACAACTTTCTGAACGCTGTCGGCACTCGTGGCTAGCATGGCCTTCTCATCTTGATTCAACTCGAGCTCGAGGATCTTTTCCACACCCTTGCTACCGATGACGACCGGGACGCCCATGTACATGTCCTTGTAGCCGTACTCGCCTTCGAGATACGCAGCGCAGGCTAACAGCCGTTGCTGGTCCAGTAGGTATGATTCCGCCATGGCGATAGCTCCCGCGGCTGGAGCGTAGTAAGCACTCGTGCCCATCAAGCCGACGATCTCGCCACCACCCTTGCGCGTGCGGTCCACGAGTTGATTGAGCCGTTCCGGTTTGATGAGTTGGCTGACAGGAACTCCGTTGATGGTCGTGTAGCGAAGCAGCGGGACCATGTCGTCGCCGTGGCCGCCCAATACGGGAGCGCGAACGTCCTTGACGCTGACCCCAGCTTCGCGAGCGAGGAAGAGCTGGAACCTGGCGCTGTCGAGCGCGCCGGCCATGCCGACGACCTTGCTCTTGTGCCATCCGGTGCGACGCTTGAATTCATACACCATAGCGTCGAGGGGATTACTAATGACGATGGCCAACGCGTTGGGGCAATGCTCCTTGGCATTGTCGGCGACGTTGCGAATGATGGGCAGATTGGTCGCAACGAGATCGTCGCGGGACTGCCCCGGTTTGCGCGGAATGCCGGCGGTGATGATCAGCACATCGGCCCCGGCGCAGTCCGCCCAGCTCGACGTGCCCGTTACCTTGGCGTCTGCACCGCTCAGCGCGGACGCTTGCTCCAGGTCGAGAGCTTTGCCTTGGGCAAACTTCTCTTTCGCGGGGATATCGAAAAGTACGACGTCTCCCAGCTGTTTACTCACACACAGGTTGGCTAGCTCGCCGCCGATGTTGCCCGCGCCAATGAGCGCGATCTTCTTTCTTGCCATAAAATCTTCCGGAATTGTAGTGTTGGGTTAATGGGAGTCGCGTGTGCGTGATTACATGCGGTCGATGATCGCGCGGCCAAACTCGGAGCACTTGAGCAAGGTCGCGCCGTCCATCAGCCGTGCAAAATCGTAAGTCACTTGCTTGGCCCCAATTGCTCCGTCGATCCCCTTGATGACCAGATCTGCAGCCTCGTTCCATCCTAGGTGGCGGAGCATCATCTCACCGCTGAGGATCACCGACCCGGGATTGACCTTGTCCTGCCCCGCGTACTTCGGAGCGGTGCCGTGGGTCGCCTCGAAGATGGCATGTCCGGACTTGTAGTTGATGTTGCCGCCCGGCGCGATGCCGATCCCGCCAACTTGAGCCGCGAGTGCGTCGCTGAGGTAATCGCCGTTCAGGTTCATGGTCGCGACGACGTCGAACTCCGTGGGGCGCGTCAGTACTTGCTGCAGCGTAATGTCCGCGATCGAATCGCGCACCTTGATGAGCTTCTTCCACTTGCCTTGGCCATGGGTGGGGAGCAACTTGGTTGCTGCTTCCACTTCTGCCCGGAAGCCCGCTTGCGATTCGGGCGGTGCCATGTCGTAGCCCGGCTCGATGAGCTTGGCGTTGGCTTCGACCGTGAGCTTGGGATCGGCCTCGAGGTTGGCCAGAATCCAGCTTTCCCGCTCGGTAACGATCTTATCCCGGTAATCCCGCGCCGCCAAGTCGTAGCCCCAGTCACGGAACGCGCCCTCGGTGAACTTCATGATGTTGCCCTTGTGCACGAGAGTCACACTCTCGCGCTTGTTGGCAAGGGCGTAGTCGATGGCAGCAGCGACCAAGCGCTCCGTGCCCTCTCGCGAAACGGGCTTGATGCCGATGCCGCTAGTCTCCGGGAAGCGGATCTTCGACACTCCCATTTCCTTTTGCAGGAACTCGATGACCTTCTTCACCTCGGGCGTACCCGCTTGCCACTCGACGCCCGCATAGATGTCTTCCGTGTTCTCCCGGAAGATCACGATGTCGACCTCGTTGGGTTTACGCACCGGACTCGGCACCCCCGTGAACCAGCGCACGGGCCTCAGACACACGTAGAGATCGAGCTGCTGGCGTAGCGCCACGTTCAGCGAGCGGATGCCCTTGCCGATAGGCGTGGTGAGCGGACCTTTGATACCCACCAGGTACTGGCGATAGGCATCTACCGTCTCGTCGGGCAGCCAGCTGTCGAACAGCTTTTTCGACTTCTCCCCGGCGAACACTTCGTACCAAGCAATCTGGCGTTTGCCGCCGTAGGCTTTCTTCACCGCGGCATCCAACACCGCGGAAGCGGCGGCCCAGATGTCGGGTCCGGTGCCGTCTCCCTCGATGAAGGGAACGATGGGATGATCGGGAACCTGTAGTGTTCCCGAGGTGGACATGGTGATGGCTTCGCCCGCCTTGGGGCCCTCGAACTTGCTCATTCTTGCGTGCCTTTTACCCAGTGGAGTGTGGTTGGGTGGTAGAGGTTCCGGGGTGGCGGCGTACCCCAGGGCGTCAGAGAGAGCAACCGTACAGCAAGAGGCTAAGGACCCGATCCGAAATAACTGGGCCTTCGACCACCGCCGCATGCCCGCCAGCTGCGTGGTTCGTCGCTCGAATACTCCAGTGTGCTCGACTCCTCACGCCTTGCTGGCACCGCGCGTCGGCGCTCTCACGGCGCAGGCCATCTCAGATTGAGTCCTACGCGTCGGTGTGAGCGACGAGAACGTTTGGCCGCTGATGCTTCGGAGTAGGGACGACACGCCTCGACGGAGCCTCGAGCTGAACAGACGGCCCCCCATTCCCGGTATCTTAAGCTCAGACCATCCCGCGCAGCGAAAGCTGAGTGAGTACGAGGCTTGGGGGTTCTCGCGAAAAGGCCTGCAGCGACCGAGCTTGACGGGGTCCTAGCCCGCAAGCTCTGGCGATGGACCCCCTCACCACCAGAATTGCACTCCATCCCTTGACTTACGATCTTACTTCCGCCATAAGCTCCGCCCCCCGGGTGGTACCTACGCGGCCGTATGCCCGACTGGAGTTTCACGATGCCGAAGATGAAGACGAATCGCGCAGCAGCAAAGCGCTTCAAGGTTACCGGATCTGGTCGCGTCCGTCGCCCCAAGCAGGGCGGTCAACACGGAATGATCGGGAAAACCCGCACCCGCCGCCGTCGCGCGCGGAACAACGATCTGGTCGATTCCGCTATGGAAAAGCGGGTCAAAATCATGCTGCCGTACGCATAACGGCGGTCAATCAGTTTTAGGAGTTCATCATGTCTCGCGTAAAGCGCGGTCCTATCCCCCGCCGCCGTCACAAGCGTGTTTTCAAGCAAACCGAGGGTTTCTCGGGAGGCCGCAAGAATCGTTACCGCGAGGCGGTGCGCGTTCTGCACAAAGCGTGGCAGTACGCTTACGTCGGGCGAAAGCTCCGTAAGCGCGACATGCGACGTCTGTGGATCCAGCGCATCAATGCGGCGTGCAAGGCAAATGGCGTGAGCTACTCGCGCTTCATCCATGCTTTGCGCACCCAGTCGGTCGAGATCGATCGCAAGGTGCTGGCGGACCTCGCCGTCGACAATCCCGGCGCGTTCAAGGAACTCGCCGAGCTCGTTTCGGCGAAGTAGGCCAAGTTTGGTCGCGGACGCTGGTACCCGGATCATCGAAGGCTTGGCCGCACTCGGCAAGCGCTTCGAGGAAGCGTTTGCCAGCGCGCCAACCGAGCTCGAGCTGCGCAACGCGCGAGCCGCACTGCTGGGCAAGAAGGGCGAGCTCACGAGCTTACTCAAGTTGATGCCGAGTGTGGCGGCCAACGAGCGTCGCGAGGTCGGCGAGCGCGTCAATGCTGTGAGGGTGGAGGTCGAAGCCGCCTTCGAGCGACGCTTGAAGGAACTCGCGCAAACAGCGCGTGCCGCGGAGCTGACCGCCCCCCCTCACGATCTGACGCTGCCGGGGCGAGCTCCTTGTCCCCGTGGCCATCTGCACCCGCTGACGCAGATGATGGACCGTGTGTTGGACATTTTCGGAGAGCTCGGGTTTCAAGTCGCGTGGGGCCCGGAAGTAGAGCTCGAGCTCAACAACTTCACCAAATTGGCGTTTCCCGAAGACCATCCGGCGATGGACATGCAGGATACGTTCTGGGTGAACGTCAAGGGGGCGGAACCCGATGTGCGCACGCTGTTACGAACGCACACGAGCAACGTCCAGTCGCGAGTGATGTCGACGCACAAGCCCCCGATGGCTGTGGTCAGCGGGGGACGCGTGTATCGTCGCGACGACGACGTCACCCATTCGCCCATGTTCCATCAGGTGGAAGGCTTTTTGGTCGACCGCAACGTCGGCTTTGCCGAGCTCAAGGGCGTATTGACCGCATTCGCTCAGCGCTTGTACGGGGCAGCCACCCCCGTCCGCTTCCGCCCGAGTTACTTCCCGTTCGTTGAACCCGGTGCCGAGGTGGACGTCGGGTGCGTTTTCTGTAGCGCAGAGGCAGGCACTCGTTCCAGGTGCCGCGTGTGCAAGGGCACAGGTTGGCTCGAGGTGTTGGGGTGCGGCATGATCCACCCGCGCGTGTTCAAAGCGTGCGGTATCGACGCTGAGCAACACACCGGGTTCGCCTTCGGCGTGGGCATCGAACGTTTGGCGATGCTGCACTACGACATCCCCGACATTCGCCTGCTTTTCGAAAACGATCCGCGCTTTCTGGCTCAGTTCTGAGCTCTCCACCGAACGCCTCGGCTGGACTTGGCGCGTGTGCCAGTTGCGTGCTGCCCAGTGAGGCAGTTCGATCATAGCTAGGCGACGAGATCGTCGCGCGCTCGCCGCGGGCCAGGAGGCCGAACGGGGCTACGCGACGCCGGGCTGCAGAGGCGAGCTGTCAAAAACTGCCGAATCGACCACGGAGGCTATTCAGCGGTCGAGAATCTTTGCCGCAGCCAGTGGGGTAGGGCTTGATGCCCGGTGCCGTGACAGAAATGGGCGACCTACGCAACATTTTCTAGGTAGGGCCGTCTAAGTCTAACGGTCCATTTGTGCGGACAAGTCGTCGCTGCGCCGATACACAAATTGGCTCAGACCGCAATAAAAGTTGACTGGCAACCTTTCGAAACATCGCCCGTACCCCCATATGGACAACCGAGTACAGCCGACGCTCGTACCGACACAAGGCACGATGATTGCAGGTGTTTTTTGTGAAGAACGGACCGCGAGTCAGCAACAATCCATCAAACAACCCTATCTTGCCCCACCTGATGGACGTTCACCAGTAGAGATTCCCCAGTAGAGATTCCGCTCCAGAAGGAGCGCCGAGCCAGACTCACGAACCCAAACTCCTGCAACCAGACTCCCGAAACCAGACCCCCCGACTCACGAACTCCATGCGATCGCCATTCCAAGCCTGTCCGCCGCGCGCGCCCACCACAGTGTGGCCGCGGCATATCAAACTGGCAAGCGGCGAAGCAAGGCACGAGTGAATCTACGGGTGCGGCATCCGGACGCGCACCAGCCGAAGCCTTCCTTCCTGCTCAGCCCCCAGTGAAACGAGTCCCCCCATGAATGAAATGCCCAACCGCGCCAGCGAGATCCCTTTCTCCCCCGACGATCATTCCGATGATTCGGCGGTCCGCTATTCTTCGGCGTTTGCAAAGCCGTCGGTCGTGCCTCCTTCCTTCTCGGCTCGACGCTCCGACAGCACTCCTCCAGGAGTGACCCGTCGGAGTGAGGTGGAGGATATTCGGCCCAAGGACGATTCCGTGGGTGACTCCATGCTCTCCCGCTACTTCCGCGACATGGCCACCCATCAGGTGATGGGGCCCGACGAGGAGCTGCAAGCGGCCAAGGAGGTGGAGCAGGCCGAGGTCGATCATTGGGTTGCCCTCTTGGCATACGTCCCCGTTGCCGCTCGCATTCTGCCTGAACTACGCGCCCATTTGGAAGCGGTCGCTGAGGAGGAGCGGCCCGACATGAAGCCGTTGGAGCGCCTCGAGTCGCTGGCGGCCGGTGTGATCGGCGAGCGCCACACATCTGTGGCTGCTGACCACCAACCAGCATGGACCGAAGCCTGTCACGAACTCGCGCGCAGTGTGCGGCTGCTGGACTCCGATCGGCTGTGGATGACCGACGCGTTCGAAAAGGCACGGATGGTCGCTGAGCAGGAGGACGACGCGTCGTTGGCTCACTCCGACGCCTATCGCGTATACCTAGAGCATGTCAAAGCGACGGATGCCTCGCAGCGGGACATGAAGAACCGCTTTGTGAAGGCAAACTTACGCTTGGTGGTGAGCATCGCACGCCGGTACAACCGCGGTCGCCTGCCGCTGATTGACCTCATCCAAGAAGGCAACATCGGTTTGATGAAGGCCGTGGAGCGATTCGACCACGCGCGTGGCTACCGCTTCTCGACCTACGCGTCGTGGTGGATCCGTCACGCGATCAGCCGCGCCTTGGCCGACAAGGGAAGGGCGGTGCGCATCCCCGTGCACATGCTCGACACCTACAACCGTGTGGCCCGCGCCACTCAGGGGCTCATTGCACGGCTGGGACGCGAGCCAACCCCGGACGAACTCGAGAAAGAAACCGGGGTTCCGAAGGAGAAGCTCGAAAAGGTACGCGACCTGTACGCCGAAACTCCGTTTTCCCTAGACCGCCCCGTGGGCGACGAGGATGGCCGCAAGTTCCTCGACTTCCTGGTCGAAGACGATGCCCTCTCGCCGTATGAGGATCTTGCGGCCTCGCGCTGGGGAGACGAAGTCAAACGTCTGCTCGGGACGTTGAGTCCCATCGAGTCGCGCATCATCCGCTGGCGCTTTGGCTTGGACAACGAAGACGAACTGACGCTGAAGGAGATCGGCGACAAGTACAACCTATCGCGGGAGCGCATTCGCCAGCTGCAGGAGCAAGCGATCGGCAAGATCAGGAAGCAAATGCGCGACTTCTAAACGCGCGCGCGTGACCAAACCGGGTAAGTTACTGAAGTAGGCCGCAACATCTTTGGATGTTGCGGCCTTTCGCGTCTGGTCGATACAAATTGTCGCGCTCGGTCTGCTGGCCGCGCATGGCAGCCGCGTGCCAGTGCGAAAGCCCAGGCGAATCACAGCACGTTTGCGCAAGCTCGTTGCCGTGCCCCCCGGGCAAGCGGGTCATTCTCACGCTAAACGCGCCCGGAGACTTTACATTTGGGTCCGGTTCGGGCGATGAGGCGCCTGGCTTTTGGCAGCCCCTCGGGACGCACCCGTGCCGATGGGGGGTTCGCTTATGAGCCAACCAGGGCTGGGTGAGCGCGCGTGCATTTATCTCCTCCACAACATCCGAGTTTTGCGAGCTGCGACAATTGGCGCCGTGACGGCATTTGGGCGCGTGGGGTATGGGCACGCCAGTCGGCAGCGTCAAGTGGCGAAGCCACATGTCAAGGCCGCCGCTTGGGGTTTAACCCGACGCGCGTCATCGAGGAGTTGGTGAACTCAGAAATGTTTTTCCCGGAGCTGAGTTGGTTTCCAGTCGCGCGGGTCGCGACGAACCAGAAGTGGTGAAAGATGGAACTATTCGTTTTTCCGCGTTGGGCGAACAAGGTGGTGCCGCTGGCGGGAGCAATTCTCGGCGTCGCTCCACTCTATTTGATTGGCTTCGTTTGGTATGGCGCCAGCCCCAAAACCGTTTCCGTGGGCTATGCGCCGGAACAGCCCATCCCCTATAGCCACGCGCTTCACGTCGGGGAGTTGGGCATGGACTGCCGCTACTGCCACAACACTGTCGAGCAGGCTGCCGTGGCTGCCATCCCACCCACGGAAACCTGCATGAACTGCCATACCCGAGTGCGGGCGAACAGCGTCAAGCTGGAGCCGCTCCGTCAAAGCTGGCAAACGGGGCAGTCAGTGGAATGGGTGAAGGTTCATGACCTGCCCGATTACGTTTACTTCAACCATTCAGCTCACGTCTCACGCGGAGTGGGTTGCGTTTCGTGTCACGGCCGCGTCGACGAGATGGATGTTGTCTATCAGCATGAAGAGCTGAGCATGGGCTGGTGCCTCGATTGCCATCGAGCGCCGGAAAAACACATTCGCCCCGTCAGCGAGGTCACCAACATGCAGTGGGAACCGGCTGAAGGTGCGCTAGCGCTCTCCGACGAACGGCGGGACCAGAAACACATCACCCATCTAACCGATTGCTCAACATGTCATCGATGAAGAATAGCGGACGATTGCGGTTGTGGCGGAGCTTGGAGGAGTACGAGAACGACCCCCAGTTCCAAAAGTACCTCGAGAACGAGTTTGGCGTTCCGCTGACGGAGTCTGCACCCAACTCGGCTGAGCGACGTCGCTTCATGCAGCTGATGAGCGCCTCCTTCGCCCTCGCAGGCGCCGCGGGCTGTCGTTGGGAGGAGGACAAGCTCATGCCGCTGACGCGGCGTCCCGAAGGTGTCGTTCCGGGAGTTCCGCGCTATTTCAATACCGCTATGGAGCTCGGTGGTCAGGGACTGCCTTTGCGCGTCAAGAACTACGACGGGCGCCCCATCAAGGTGGACGGCAACCCGGATCATCCCGACAGCGACGGCGCTTCGCGCGTGTTCGAGCAGGCTTCGATTCTGGGCATGTACGACCCCGACCGCAGCACTGGGCCGGCTCAATTTGCCTCGGGAGTCGCCACAGAGTCAGACTGGGTGAGCTTCAAGACGTTTGCGTTGAAGCACTTTCGTGAACTGCGGAATGCAAACGGCGCGGGCCTAGCCGTTGTGACCGAGTCTAGTTCTTCGGCTGCACGCGGTGACATGCGTCGCCGCTTCATGGAGGCCTATCCCCAGGCGCAGTGGTTCGAGTATGAGGCGGTGAATCGCGACAATGTTCGTCGCGGTGCTCAGCTCGCCCTCGGCGGCACGTACCGCACCCACGTCGATTATACACGTGCGGACGTCGTTTTGGTTCTGGACGGAGATCCGTTGGGGTGCGGTGCTGCATCCATAGCCGCATCTCGCAGTTTCGGAGCTTCCCGAGATCCCGAAGCCGGCAAGATGAACCGGATGTGGGTGGTTGAAAGCGGGCTGAGCGGGACCGGTATACAGGCTGATCACCGCCTGACCATCCGCTGGGCACAAGTGGCGGCATTGGCGGCAAGCCTCGAAGCGGCCTTGAGCAAGGCCGTCGGCCAGAATGCAACGCAACCCCAGCCGCAAGCCGCGTTTCTGGGCGATCCGAAAGTCGCCAGATTCGTCGCTGCCCTGGTGAAAGATCTGACGGCGCACCAGGGCCGCTCAGCGGTGCTGGTCGGCGACGAGCAGCCGCCGGAAGTCCACGCCCTGGGACACCGATTGAACGCTTTGCTTGGCAACGTCGGACAAGCCGTCACCTACACGCCCGAGGAAGGCCCCATGGACCTGCGCCAGGGGCTGAAGCAGTTCGCCAGCAAGGCGGCTCAGGTGAGCACTCTGCTCATTCTCGACGGCAACCCGGTTTACACGGCCACGGGTGACGTGGATTTCGCGGGTGCTTTGGCAAAGATCCCGACCTCCATTCATTTGAGCTTGTACCGCGACGAGACGTCGCGCCGCTGTACGTGGCACTTGCCTCTTGCCCACTATCTCGAAGCCTGGGGCGACTGCCAGGGGCCTTCAGGCAGCCGCTTGATCGCGCAGCCATTGATAGAGCCACTGTTCGAGGGAATGAGCGTCATCGAGTTCTTGGGTCTCGTGGTGCGAGATTCGGCCAAGAACGGCGCCGAGATCGTGCGCCGTGCTCTCGAGCTGACGGACGATCGAGCCTGGGCGAGGGTAGTGCACGATGGTTTCGTGCCGGGTACGGAGGCGAAAACGGTGACACCAGAGGTGCGTGCACTTTCCGCCTTTGCGCTGCCACCGGCGGCGCTCACCGGATACGGACCTACAGACCAGCTCGAGGTAACGTTCGTCTCCGACAGTCGTCTCTACGACGGACGCTTCGCCAACAACGGCTGGCTGCAAGAAACTCCCGAGCATGCGATGAAGCTGACTTGGGATAATGCCGCCTTCATGAGTCCCAAGACTGCCGAAGCACTCGGCATCAAGGATTCGACGCTCATCACGTTGTCCGTCGGAAGCAGCAGCATCACTCTGCCCGCAATTCTAGCGCCGGCACACGCGCCCGGCTCGATCAGACTGCTCTTGGGCTTTGGCCGGACAGATGCCGGTATCGTCGGAGGAGCGACGGCACCGAGGGAAGCTGATCCCGTGGATCCAGTCGGCGTGAACGTCTACCCACTCCGCACCGTCGAAAATTGGGACGCCATCGAAGGGGTCCAAGTGGTGGCGACAGGCGAGAAGTACAAGCTTGCGACCACCCAGGACAAGCACCCGATGGACGACGTAGGTCGCGAGGGTATCCAAGAGCGGCTCCCTCAGATTGTGCGCCAGGACACAATTGACGGTTTCCGTGAGGAACCCGACCGCGTGCAGCACGCCGTCCACCATCCGCCGCTGCTGTCCCTATGGCACGAGCCCATCGTCTACGACGGCTACAAGTGGGGAATGACGATTGACCTCAACAAGTGCACGAGCTGCCAAGCTTGTGTGGTGGCCTGCAACGCGGAGAACAACATCCCTGTCGTTGGCAAGAGCCAAGTGTTGATGGGTCGCGAGTTGCACTGGATGCGGATTGATCGCTACTTCCAAGGCAATGACCCCGACGAGCCGGAACAGGTCCACGTCCAACCGATGCTGTGCCAACATTGCGAGCACGCGCCCTGTGAACAGGTGTGCCCCGTTGGTGCGACCGTTCACAGCCGCGACGGCTTGAACGAGATGACGTACAACCGCTGCATCGGTACGCGCTATTGTTCGAACAACTGCCCGTACAAGGTGCGTCGCTTCAACTACTTCAACTACAATCTCGACCTCAACGACGACCGCAATCAGACCAAGCGGATGATGCAGAATCCCGAGGTGACGGTTCGCTTCCGCGGCGTGATGGAGAAGTGCACCTTCTGCGTGCAGCGTATCCAAAACAAGAAGATCGAAGCTAGAAACGTCGGTCGCCGGGTGCGTTCGGACGAAATCACCAGCGCTTGCCACGACGCGTGCCCCACGGGAGCCATCGTGTTTGGTGACTTGAACGACGCTGAGGGGAAGGCTGCCAGACTCTCGAACAGTCCTCGCGCGTACGCCGTTCTACAAGAGCTGAACACGCGTCCGCGAGTCCGCTACCTGGCGCGTATCACCAATCCCCACCCTGACCTGGCCGTCAAGGGAGACGTCACGCCGGGAGATCAGCGTGAGCCTGGTGACGCAGAGGGTGGTCATGGCATGAATCATCGCGGTCTGAACGCGACGGAGGGTAACAGCAGCACCCATGGCTAATAGTATCGATTACCGACAGTGGCAGGAGCCACCGGCTGGAGATAACGCGTTTGCCAAAATCACCGATGCGGTGGTTCGCGTGGTGGAAACCCCGCGGCCACCCCCGGCGTGGTACATCGCGTTTGGCATTTCTCTGGTTTGGCTGGCGATCTTCGGCGCCAGCATTGGCTACCTCTTTTGGCAGGGCACGGGGATCTGGGGCAACATGAACCCGGTTGCCTGGGGTTGGCCGATCGTCAACTTCGTGTTTTGGGTAGGCATCGGCCATGCCGGCACCTTGATCAGCGCAGTGTTGTACCTGTTCCGACAGAACTGGCGCACGGCGATCAACCGCGCAGCAGAGGCAATGACCATCTTCGCGGTCATGTGCGCCTTGGTGTTTCCGGGTATCCACATCGGCCGCCCTTGGTTGCCCTACTGGATGCTTCCCATCCCCAACCAGATGGACATGTGGCCGCAGTTCCGCAGTCCTTTGGACTGGGACGTGTTTGCTGTCGGTACTTACTTCACGGTCTCACTGACCTTCTGGTTCATGGGGCTCATCCCCGACCTGGCTTCGATCCGGGATCGCGCAACCTCGCCCATTCGCCGCTTCGCCTACGGCTTCTTCTCCTTGGGCTGGCGTGGCTCGGCGCGGCAGTGGCACCGGTATGAGAAGGCCTACCAGATCCTAGCCGCCCTATCGACGCCGCTCGTGTTGTCGGTGCACTCGGTCGTGAGCTTCGACTTCGCTACCTCTCAGGTGCCGGGTTGGCATACGACCATCTTCCCGCCTTACTTCGTCGCGGGCGCCATCTTCAGCGGTTTTGCGATGGTAGTTACGCTGCTGGTACCGGCGCGCCAGTTCTTCGGGCTGAAGATGCTGATCAAGATCGATCACATCGAGCTCATGAACAAGGTGATCCTCGCGACCGGCACGCTGGTTGGATACGCCTACGCGATGGAGTTCTTCATCGCGTGGTATGGCGGCAATGCCTACGAGCAGTTCGCGTTCGTCAGCCGTGCATTTGGCCCCTACGCGTGGGCGTACTGGACGATGTGGACCTGCAACGTGGTGTTCCCACAGTTGTACTGGTTCCGTAAGATCAGGCGCAACCTGATGGCATCGATGGTGATCGGCATCCTGGTCAACGTCGGGATGTGGTTCGAGCGCTTCGTCATCACGGTCACGTCCCTCAGCCGCGACTTCCTGCCTTCTAGCTGGGGCTACTTCGTTCCCACGGTCTTCGACTTCCTGCTTTTCATGGGCAGCTTTGGGCTCTTCTTTACTCTGTTCCTCCTCTTCTGCCGGTACTTGCCCCAAGTGGCCGCTTCGGAAGTGAAGGGCGTTTACGTTGCGGAGAAGCACCACGGCCACTGAACCGTGCGAAGTGAGGTGCATTCATGAGTAGTGAGAAACAGACTCCACACACCACGCCCGTGCAAGCGTACGGAATGCTCGCCGAGTACACGGACGAGGGGCAACTCATCAACGCTGCCAAAGCCGTCCGCGATAAGGGCTTCACGCGCTGGGATAGTTACTCACCGTTTCCGGTTCACGGCATCGATCCGGCAATGGGTATCAAACCGACGAAACTGCCTTGGCTGACCCTGTGCGCGGCTCTGGCCGGGCTGACCACGGCGGCCACCATGCAGTGGTGGATGAACGCCGTCGACTATCCGTGGATCGTGAGCGGCAAGCCGGTCTGGAGCATCCCCGCCAACATCCCGATCATGTTCGAACTCACGGTGCTCTTCAGCGCATTGACGACGTTCTTCAGCATGCTCGTGCTCAATGGACTGCCACGGCATTCATCGCCGCTCGACCGTGTTCGGCGCTTCGCCCGAGTCACCGACGACCGCTTCTTCATCGTCATCGAAGCGGCCGACCCCAAGTACGATGAGGCAGACGTTCAACGACTTTTCGAGGGCACCGGAGCGCTCGCGGTAGAGGCCGTCCCCGCGGATACGAGCAGCGACAAGATCCCGGTGGGTGTGATCTACGGCTTGCTCATTCTGGCCACGTTCTCGCTCATTCCGTTCGGCTTGTTCGCCAGCGCCCGTCAGGCGAAGAGCGAAAAGCCTCCTTTCCACGTGGTGCCGGACATGGACTTCCAGAAGAAGTACAAGGCGCAACGGGCGAACACGTTCTTTGCGGACGGCCGCGCCATGCGTTTGCCGGTGGAGGGAACCGTCCCCGTTGGCGGTTTACGCACGGACACTCACTTCTACGAAGGTAAGGTCGAGGGCACATGGGCGCTGACTCTTCCTGAGCAGGTCGAGGTAAGTGAGGAGACGATGGCTCGCGGCGCGGAGCGCTTCGGGATCTATTGCACTCCGTGCCACGGCCTGTCCGGGGATGGGGATGGAATGGTGCACCGACGCGCGTTCGCATTGCAGGAGGGGACGTGGGTCAAGCCGACGAACGTTTCCGAGGAAGCCGTGCAGAAGAAGCCTGCAGGTGAGCTTTTCGACGTGATCAGCAACGGCATCCGAAACATGCCACCGTACGCCAAGCAGATAGAGCCAGCTGATCGCTGGGCAATCGTGCTTTACATGCGTGCACTTCAGCGTAGCCAGGCGGAATTTGCGGCGGCAGCGCCAGGGACGACCCCTTAAGGCTCCAGAGCCCCTCGAAGCACGAGCGAAAGAGTTGGAGTATTCATCAAGATGGCAAGCGAAGCGAAAGTAAGCGCAGACGAGAAGCTAGAAATCCGCGATGAAGCGGTTCATTTCTCGAACATTGCGCTTGGTGTAGGCATCGTGGCTCTACTGGGCGGTGTGGCACTCGGCTGGGGCGATCAAGAGTCCCTGTTGCGTTCGTACCTGGTGGCGTTCATGTTCGTGCTCAGCATCGGACTGGGGGCGCTATGGTTCGTGGCGATCAATCACTTGACGAATGCCAAGTGGTCGATAGTCGTTCGGCGCGTCGCCGAGATCCTCGCCGTGCAGATGCCGGTGCTGGCGGTGTTGGCGCTCGGGATTGTGCTGCCGATAGCGCTCGTGGACACCCATGGTGAGTCGCCCATTCAGGCGCTCTACGTGTGGCTGGACGACGCCAAGGTGCACGCCGACCATTTGCTGCACCACAAGACGCCGTACCTCAACAAGGGCTTTTTCCTCGTTCGCATGGTGTTCTACTTCGCGGTGTGGGTGGGATTGTCCGTGTACTTTTTCAAGCGCAGTGTTGCCCAGGACAGCGCTACTCCCGAGCAGAGTGAGGTGATCCGCGGGCAGCTGGCTCGGGTCAGCGCTCCGGGCATGATCGCCTTCGCTCTGACGCTGACGTTCTGCGCTTTCGACCTGCTCATGAGCCTCGACTACGCCTGGTTCAGCACGATCTTCGGGGTGTACTACTTTGCAGGTTGCGTGCTGTCTTCGTACTCGGTCATGGCGCTGTCACTCATGTGGCTGCAGAAGAAGGGGCGCTTGACCACCTACGTCAATGAAAACCATTATCATGACCTCGGAAAGATGCTGTTCGCATTCACCATCTTCTGGGCGTACATCGGGTTTTCTCAGTTCATGCTCATCTGGTACGGAGACATTCCGGAGGAAACCCACTGGTACAAGTGGCGGTTCACCGGTGAGTGGCGCGTCGTTTCGACGCTGCTACTAGTGTGTCACTTCGCGATTCCGTTTTTTGGGCTACTCTCCCGCTACGCGAAGCGAAACAAGAACGTGCTGGCCTTTTGGGCGGTGTGGACCTTGGTCTTTCATTACATGGACATGTACTGGCTGGTGTTCCCGATGGGGCAGGACGAAGTGCCGTTTGGCCTGCGTGATGTCTTGATCATGGTCGGCTTGCTGGCGGTACTGTTTGGGACTGCAGCGCGCCGGGCGAAAGGGATCAATCTCGTGCCCACGAAGGATGCGCGACTGAAGCAGTCGTTGGCCTTCGAAAACTACTGACGCATGTACCGACTACCGGCTGAAGAGGTTTGTTAATGGCTACGGAAGAGGACAGGACAGACACTGGAGTGGCGGGCACGGCGATAGCGATCGGTGTTGCAGCCATGATCGCGGGCAGTGCGGCACTCGTGGGCATGGCACGGACCGAGATGCAGGAAGTGCGCGAACGGACGCAGGGGTTCGCGGATCTCAGTTCCATTCGTGAGCTGAAAGCGGAGCAGAGCCAGCGTTTGGCGAATGCAAAACTGCCCATCGATCGCGCAGTGGTGACGACCTTGGCGGCCATCAAGCAAGATCCCGCTCAGGCGTCCCCCTGGAGCTCCAAGGAAGACGTGCAGCCGGGACCAGGCGGTAGTGCCGAACCAGCTGGCAGTGCAGCCCCAGCTGGCAGTGCGGCCCCAGCCGGCAGTGCGGCTCCAGCTGGCAGTGAGACCTCTCCAGATGGGGCGAGTCCTGGCGCGGGGACCGACACCGCCGCTCCGTCAGCGGCAGCAACGTCACCCGGCGCAGCAACGTCACCCGGCGCAGCAACGTCACCCGGCG
>CAZNZA010000111.1:0-17927 GCA_964577325.1 uncultured Polyangiaceae bacterium | reverse complement strand
AGACCCGCTACAGAGGCGAGGACCGGATTCGAACCGGCGTATAACGGTTTTGCAATCTGGTGAGACGCTTTTTTGGGGAGCGCCGAATCGGCTGAGAAAGCCGGAAACCACGGGAAAACAGGTGCTTTGGTCCTTTCCCCGAAAGGCACCAGATGACACCAATTGCCACCACTCGCCATCAAATCGTGGCCACAAATTCGTGGCCACAACTTTGGCGCCCATGTAGCCTAGCTGACATGGCTAGCAGGCAGAAACGGTCAGAACCCGAAGAGCCTAAAGAGCTCGACCAGAGCATACACCGCGGCGTGTACCTCATCGCTCCGAGTGGTCGGCGGAAGTCCTGGCGAGCACGCTGGCGCGATCCTGACTCCGAGAAGGTGACGTATGAGTCACTCGACGGCGTGTACCTCGCCACCGACAAGCAAAGGCAGAGCTGGGCTCTGAAGAAGGCGAGGGAGATCGGCGAGCGCAAAATGGAGCTCGACGGCGGGGCCCCTCGGAAAACTCAGCTCACCATTGAAGATGGCTTTGCTCAGTTCTTCAACGCTCGGAAGAAGCTGAGACCGCGGACCATTGAGGACTACCGTAGTTGCGCCGATAGCTTCCGGACGTGGGCCGCCGAAAAGCGGATACGCAC
The DNA here is from genome assembly GCA_964577325.1 of uncultured Polyangiaceae bacterium. Lineage (GTDB taxonomy): Bacteria > Myxococcota_A > Polyangia > Polyangiales > Polyangiaceae > SZUA-265. The sequence goes on along the minus strand of CAZNZA010000111.1, from coordinate 17,290 downwards.
GCTCGACCAAATCACCGTGGATCGGCTGCTCGAATTCAAGGACGCGGTCGTGTCGGCGCCGCACTCGCGATCCAAGTCCAAAGAGTACCGAAGCGAGTTCACGACCAATAGAATTTTGCGCGGGACGTCGATCGTGTTGCGGTGGTTGCAGGAGCGGAAGAAACTCCACAACTGCAGCAGCGACGACCTGAAAGCTGGGCTGAAGCGGGACCGGGCGACGGTCGACCGCATCGAGATCTTGGAACCCGGACAGCCTGCCACTCTACTCCGAGCCGCGATCGCTCAAGATCGGGCGATGTTCCGGGCGACGCGCGAAGAACACCGCGGAGACAAGCCGGCTGGGAACACGCCGCGCTATGTCCTGATCTCGCCGTTCGTGTTGTTCGTGCTCGGAAGCGGGATGCGGTTCAACGAAGCACTGGGGCTCCGTTGGGAGCAAGTGAATCTTGACGCCTTGGGCAACGACGGCAAGCCAGCGGGCGAGGTGTATCTCGACGCCTCGGGAGTCAAAACGAAGCGCGGCCGCGAAGTCTGCTTCGATGTCAGCCCTACCCTTCGCGAGCTACTGGCTACGTTGCAGGAGAACGCGGAGGGCGAGCGCGTGTTTTCTTGGCTGAACCGTGGCCTGCTCGAGGCGGCCCGGAAGCGCTTGGCTTCGCAACTGCTCCGGGAAGCGCGACAGGCGAAACAGAAGCCACTCACGTTCTCATGGCAAACCTTGCGGCGGACAACGGGCAGCTACCAAACGAACGCGCCCGGGATCTTTGGAGCTGCAGCAGCCTGGCACTCGGCGAAGCGTTTGGGGCATAGCGTCACCGTGGCTGAAGGCCACTACCTGGGCCGCGTGAAGGGCATACCAGCTACCGCGACAACCATTGAAGCGGCAATGCAGATAGCAGCTGAAGCTGCCGAAGTGCTCGCTCTAGCGCGTGAACGTGGCGACAAGCGCAGCACGCCCCGGGCAAGGGCCGCGGAGTAGTGGCGACAATGCGGCGCGCCAACGGCACTGGTACCAAGCGAAATGCGAAGCGGCCGGCAAGTGTGAGGATACCGAAGCCGAAGCCCAGGCCCAAGCCTCCCCCCGCGCCGCCGCCTGCCAGACCACCATGGTTGAAGGAAGTCACTGCGCCGCTCGAACAGGTGATGGTCAAGCTATCTGAGCTCACCGAAGCCGACGCAGCAGAATGGAGCGCCTGGGCACGAGCCCAGAACGTTCTGCCGTTGGCGCAGTGGCAAAGGATGACGAAGTCCGATCTTGTGGCGCTGGACACGGTGTTAACCGACATATGGCGCGTCCTGGTGGGCGCCGACGGCTTCCACTGCCTCAAGCAGTACCTGGACATTGCTGTGAACCCACAGAGAACACTCAGGGCTCGAATGATTCGGGCGCGGCAACTGTGCGAGGTCGCCATAGCTGAATGGTTCGCCGCAAAAGGTTCGGAGCACAAGCGCCAGCAGATTGCTTACACCCTTGCCCTCGAACTGAACATGAACGACCCCGAAGAGTTCGGCAAGGTGGTCACCTTGGGAACGGTCACCCTTGTAGGGTTACAGCAAGGGCGCGTTTACGAAGAACTGAGCAAACTCAGGAGCCCGCGGCACCCGCCTTCGAGGCTCGTGATAGCGCTAGCTTCAGCGCAGGGCGCCTGGCCCGGCGTCACCGCGAAACAGGTAAGCAACGCTCTGTATCGTTAACAAGTGGCAGACACCTAAATTCGCACAGGTCCCGGGGCTTACAGCTGGGGGTAAGTGGTGGCAACTTGGGTGAACCATGAGTCGCCACACACTCCGCAAACCAGAGCCCGATCACATCGATGAGTTACTTGCTGGACTACCTGCCCTGTTGTCCGTGTCGCAGGTAGCCGCAGAGCTACAGCTGAGCATTCGCCAGGTGCGCAGGCTCATTGAGCAGAGACGCATCCGATCGCACAAGATGACGCCAGGTGACCAGGGATTCGTGCGTGTTCCCCGGACCGCGCTCGCCGAATTCCTCCGTAAAACCGCTGCGTGAATCCGATGCGTTACGCGTGCCCACTAAACGACTGCGGCCGGCGGGACATCACCCCACACCGGCCGCCAAACCCCCGTTCCAAAGGAAGATTTGTATGCATCTATCTACATCACCCACGCCTCATCGTCAAGAATCCAGGCATCCCCTCATCGAGACCGCCCGCGCCGTCAATTACTGGGACGATGCGCTCACCCGCTTGGAGCGGCTGTCTATCAGCCACCGGTACCGGCCAGCACTCGGAGCCAGGGAGCTCGCGGCGATGGACCGCGCCACGGCCGAGGCTGAGCACGCTCTGTCCACCTACCTAGATCGCGCGGTGGCATCATGAGCGACCGGATCATCATGGTCGCCCCACGCGAGGGCGCCCGTGCTCTGCGGCTGTCGCTCAGAGAATACCAGGGGCGACCCTACCTCGAGCTCCGCGCACAGGACTACGACGGCCAGACTGCAGACCGCCGGGTCAGCATTCGTATGGCCGAGGTCGACGAGCTAATCCGAGGCCTCTACAAGGCGGCACAGCTCCACCGTGAGGAGCGGCCGGCATGAGCGGCACACCGATGGAGCCGACGGCATTCATCGACGCGGTGACGCGAGCTGTCCGCGTCGAGCTCGACGCCATCGTGTCGCACCGCGAGATCCCGCTTGTCGACTTCGATGCCGAGCGGGCTTTGTTGGCCGCACTGATGGCAGAGTTCGTGGATCACGACGACCTGCCCCCCCTCAGAGGCGAGCACTTCGCCAGCGCCGTACATGGCAACTTGTGGGAGTTACTTAGGCACACAACCAACCTGCAGAGCCTGGCGATGGCGCTACGCGAGCAGGGACACACCGGGGCGGTATCGGAGATGTTGTTAGACATTGAGTGCGACGTGCCCGTGTATCCCCCTGGTTACCTTGCTGAGCGGGCCACCCGAGTCCGGGATATGTGGCGCCGGCGGACGCTAGTGGCCACGTTGCGACAACTGGCGGAGCTGGTGAGCGCAGAGATAATTGACCCAACGGACACGGCGGAACCACTGCGAAAAGTTTACAAGGAGATCAAAGCCTAATGATAGTCTACGTTAACAACCGACCCGCTGATGGGTTCCTGACATCAGCCGAGCTAATCCGCCGAATCGAGGGCGTGCTAGCGATGGATCAGACGGTCTTTTGTCGCGACCGCAAGCTGGTGACCATAGCCCCGGTTCACCTATGGAAGCCCAAGCGCTTCAAGAACACCGTCAAGACGATCGGCATTCATGCCCTGTCAAATGTGGAGGTCTGGTCTCGAATATCGGAGCTCGCCGAATGGCGCGCATGGAAGAAAGAAAAGGACGATAACGGCAACGAGAAGTGGGTAGAGAAGCGCATTAACCCAGAGCAGTCCTATGCCAGTTGGACAACTAGCAAGATCGGGTGGTCTCAGATTCGCCCGCTGGCTGGCATCGTGTCGGCTCCGACAATGCGGCCCGACGGAAGCCTACTGCAGACGCCGGGATGGGACACCGCGACGCAGTTCTATTATTCGCCTACGTTGACCTTCCCCGCTATCCCTGAAAAGCCAACGCGAGACGATGCGGTTGCAGCACTTGCCCAACTGGCAAAGGTGTTCGCTCGACCAACGGCAACCCACGACGGGTTTCCGTTCATCGATGAGGCGAGCGCACTGGTACCGATCGCAGCGCTTCTCACCCTGTTAGCTCGCCCCGCAATCGAGGGACCGGTTCCCGCTTTTCTGTTCGATGCCAGCACACCGGGCAGCGGAAAAACGTTCATCTGCGATCTAATTGCCATCATCGCTACCGGCCTGGAAATGCCGAAAAGCACGTTCCCCGGCCGATCCGATGAGCTGGAAAAAATGTTGGCGAGCATGGCTCTGGCCGGCGTTCAAATTTGCGGGTTCGACAATTTAGCGCTGGACACGCCCTTCAAAGGCGCGCCGTTGGACAAGGTGTTGACCGCCCGAAGTGTACAGATGCGCATCCTAGCGAAAAGCGAGATGCCCACACTCACATGGAACGCGGTTGTGCTCGCCACCGGGAACAACCTGCTCGTCTTGGGTGACACGGTTCGACGTGCGCTGAAGTCGAGACTAGAACCAGCAGTCGAGCGGCCCGAGGAACGCACCAACTTCGAGATCCCGAACCTCAAAGGCTACGCAAGAGAGCACCGGGCAGAGTTGGTCGTTGCCGCGATGACGATCCTGTCTGCCTACGTTGCTGCTGGCCGCCCGTCGCCACGTGCGCAGACGTGGGGCAGTTTTGAGGATTGGCACGAGTTGATTGCCGGCGCGATTGAGTGGGTGTCCGGTGTCGACGTTACCCAACGGCGGGTAAGCCTGACCGATGCTGACGAGGATCCGGAAATGTCAGCGATGACAACCATCGTTGAGGAAGTTGCTGCGCTCAATTCGCCAGCAACCGTGACGCAACTTTTGGATCTTGGCTTCGGAGTGGTGGAACCCGAATGGAACGGCAAGCCGCGCATCATCCCCCCGGAAAAGCCCGAGTTTGGCGAGGCGATCGCTGCACTGGTTCCGGGTCGCACTAGGGACGGCAGACCGAGTGCGCGCGCGTTCGGTAAGGCCTTAGCGAGGCATCGCGGTCGCGTGTTCGCTGGCCTCCGTCTACAGAGCTCACCTTCTGCCGCTGGCGGTGGGTCCCTTGTCTGGTCAGCAATGCCAGTTCCCGGTTCCGGGGTTTCGGGGTTCCACGGGGTTTCTTTTCACGGTTCGACCCCCCCCCAACTTTGAGCCACTGGAATTTTCCACGGACGAAATGCCAGGGGGGCAAACTGCGCGAGAAAACCCCGGCAAACCCCGAAACCCCGGCGGCTCATATGCGAACGAGCCAAAAACAGCTGCAAACAGCTTTCGCGGGCCCGGGGTTTCCGGCACCAAACCCCGGCGGCCTCCCCTGGAAGATGACGACATCGACATGGGAGACTGGGATCCCTCGGAGGTCGGAGCATGAGCGCGCGCCGCAAAGCCGAGCGTCTTCGCCGTGCTCGCGAGCGCGTTCTGGCTGGCTGTAGCAGTGACGGGCGTAAAATCTGGGAGCATCCCGCACGCCCGGATCAGGTGCTGATGCTCCGCGTGATCATGGGTCACGTTGAGCAACGTATCAACGATCTGCGTGCCCGGGTCGGACCCGGTGAGCTGGTCTCGATTCTGGTGCCTGACGATGACGATCGCGAGATGTTTGCAGCGGCTGCCGACGTCGCACCGGACCCCGAGCGCCGGGCGGAACTGCTCCAATGGGCGTCGCCTGAGACGGCGCTGATTTGCCTGCCTGCCAAACGGACGGAACTGCTCGCCAAGGCCACGGAAGAGCAATGGGATCCTGAGAGCATTCGCCTGCTGAGCTACGACCCGCCGCCCCATGGACTGCTTGTGGCTTACACCGGGGAGGCGTGCGGAACGGGAGTCTTCAGCGTTCTGCCGATGAGTCGAGGTGGCGACGCGTAACGAGTTTAGACCCTTGGCCCCAGGGTGAAATGGGGCCGCCAATAGAAGGAGCAGACATGAGCAAGACAAAGAAGAACTGGACCCACATCGACCAATTCGGAGCGCAACCAAGCGGCGCGCGGACGCATGAGCGGCCAGTGTCGCCACCCGATGAGACCCAAGTAGCGTTGGCTACTGAATGGCTCGCACGCTTCGCTTCACCGCGGAAGTCCATCGATGCGCAGCAATCGAGCTACAACCACAAGCATCGCGTCGAAGAGTGGCTACGGGCAGACGGACGTCCCACCTACATCGCAAACGGTGCGTTCATCGTAGCGGCACTTCGGGCTGGCTTCACCGCCAAGAGAGCTTGCCCCGACTCGCCAAACGTTTGCTTTGCTATGGGCGTACGCAAGGATGGCGCCCGACTGGCCCTCGGCTCCTGAGTGCTGGGGGACGCGCGGAGAAAACAGGCAACCGTTTCCTGTTTCCAACCCGACCCCGCCCGGTTCAAGAGGTCAGCGTGACCTCTTGAACGCCGAGGCGACAGACGGAGCAGAGTGGAAACCGTTGCCACTCTGCAGACCGTCGCGAGGGCTGCCCGGGACGTGGGGCGTTCGTCCCCCTGCACGACTGGCGAGTTGGTTTTCCAGTTTGGAAACTGAACCCAGGGCAACCATCCGGGAATTCCGGATAGTTCGAATCGAGGGCAACTAGTCGGGCGGGCCTCCCGGTGAAGGGACAGTCATGATGACTGTACCTGCCCAGGCCTTCGAATAACTGCCAGGCTTGGACGTGGGGACTTCATGCCCCCGCACGGCTGGCGACTACGGAGACGATCTCCGCGGTTGGTCAGTCGTCAAGATGAGCCTGACAACTGCAACGCTCATCGTTGTGGTTGGGCAACCGCGGGCTTGATGTCTTCAGCTGGCGGCCTTCTGCGGAGCAATTGGGAAACCGTTTCCCATTTGCAGCGTCAAGACGACCTTTATAACTGGGTCTTTTCGGAGACACCAAATTGCTTAGCGAGCTTCTTCGCGGTCTCGTTCTTCTTGTCGTCTACAGGAAGGTAAAATTTACCTTCCTGTACCGTGTGCCGATTGCCACCCTGCCCGCCTTTCGTTTGGGGGCTCGGGCGTGTACAACCATCATGGTTCCGCGTGACGTGCCGCCCGCGTCCCTCCGTTGTCGCGAGTCGTTCGATGTCGTTCGAGTTCGTGCAAACGATGCACACCTTGCTCCCGTCGCCCGTCGCTTCGGTACCGGGGCGACGCACTCCGTTCGTTCCGCTTCGATGAGTTCGAGCGAGTCGACAGAGCAAAGCATGGGGGGATAGGTAGGGGGCATGGGTCTGGTCTCGTTCGCTTCGATGAAACACTTGCGCGACAGCAGTGAGACGACGGTGAGACGTAACGCGGAATAGTCTACGTTTAAAGGGGTTTGACGAGTCACGGGTCCTCCTGGGGACCACCCCCCTATCAGGGGTTCAAGTGCCGGCCCCCGACCCGCGCGCAAATACCGACGATTTGGCTCAAAAATGTTGCAGGCGCCTCCGAGCTAGCGACGCTCACCAAACCCCCGCGCTGGACCGCAAAACCGACCGTGGGGCGACTTTCCCCCTGTTTTGGTGCTGCTCTGGCCTTCTGCTGCCGACCGTCACCAGACCAAACTTGTGCCCCAGCTTGTGTTGCGTCCCATGTTGCCGACGGTCAAAATGCAACAATGCAGCACGTTACCCAGATTCGCCTGGCAGAGGAGTTAGGCGTTGGCCGCTACGCCATTTCCCGGGCCGTTCGGGGGCCACTAGCGCCCGCCATGGTCGACAAGCGCATTGACCGCGGGCATCCTGCGTTCGTCTCCTGGTACGCAAGCCAGCGCCAGAAACGGGCCGCCAAGGCTGACCGCGCCCCCCCACCCAAGACGAGCTCGAGGCCGACAACCCCCGACGATGATTCGCCGGCGCTGGCGTTCACCCCGCCGAAGGACTTGCTGGACATGACCGTCAGAGAAGTTGCCGAGCGCTTCGGATCTGGCCCGGCCTACCTCGATTACTTGAAGGCCCATCGGCTCTTGATTGACTCAGTCCGCGCTGAAGTTGCGACCGAAAAAGAGCGCCTCACCCTGGCAATCAAATCGGGCGAGTACATGCCGCGCGAAATGGTGAATGTGTACTGCTGGGGCGCCCTTGAAGAGTTGGCGATCCGCCTGTTGCGAGACGAGCCACCCACGCTTGCCTTGCGCACGGCTGCTCACTTCAGAAGCGGCGGGACGCACGAGGAAGCGGTTAAAATCATCAAGTCACACATGAGCTCTCACATCCGACGAGCACGTGATAAGATAACGCGCGCAATCGAGGCGCGAGAGGCGCCAGACGTTGAGCACTCACCCGAGTTGGAGACCCTATGAGCAAAAGTGATGCGGAGTGGATCGTCGAACAATTCAGTCGCTGGACCGTCGACATGCGGTTCACGCCGTTAACGCTCGAAGACCACGAGGAGGCCCGAGAGCTCTCCTTCGATGCCCTCGTTCACCGGTGCGGCTCGCATGACCTGGCGATGGAGTATCTGGCGCTTGGCGCTCAGTACGAGACATGGCGCCGGCAACACCTTGAAGCGCTGTTCGACCGGCAGAGAGCCGAGGATCACCCCGACGCGCCGCCCCTACGGCACCTGTAACGGGCAGTCGTAGACGTTCTCCACAACGTTCAGCGCGCCCACAAGCCCAGCGTCCGTCAGCAAAGCGGGCCACATCGCCGCAAACCTAATCCTGCCTTGCGTCCAGTTGGCGTAGCTTGCGCCACCGTTCACCCGTTGCACAAACAGCGAATGCCACGCAAACGCCGTAGAGCCGCCACTCATCGCCAAGTCTACCAGCGCCGTGGTACCACCGTCATCGCGTAGCAACACTAGTCGACGCCCGGGGGAGGTAGTTCCGGCGGTCATGCCGAGCAGCATTGCCTTTCCACTCGGCAGTGTCCCACCCGTCGCGCTCCCTGACGGTGTGATTAGGTTCACACTCCCGGTCGTCAGCCGTCGCACGCCAACCCTTGTGCTGCCGTCCGACGCTCCGAAGCTAACGACGTCCCTCGTGCCGCTCACTGAATCCATATGGAGCGCCATCACCACCGTTATTCCCGGGCCAGTAGCAACCGCTCCGAAGCTGTCTGTAATCAAGCATTGGCTCGTGCCGTTGAACGCGACCGAACGCCGTCCGCTGAACCCGTCATCGTCCATCACTGGGCTGTTGTGACCCGTTGCCGCCCCGCCAAGTTCTGAAGCCCAGGAGGTCACAGCTTGCCCGTTGCTCTGCTCCAATTCTTGGGCCCACAGTACATACGCCGGCGTTGCGCCGCTTTGCCGGATTAGGGCATGGCGACGTAGGCGGGTCGTGTGATGGAGCTTGACTAGGCGCACTCAGTGCACGCTTTCCGCTTCGATGGCGAGCAAGTGACGGGTGGCCAGTAGCGCGTTCAGTGCCCGCTGATTCGGAGCGAGCTCGAGCAGACGGCGATAGGCGCTTTCGACGTCGACGCTCGGATCATCTATGAGCGGACCCAAGCTGTCGACGCATGCACTTGCACCCATGCGCGCGATGGCCAGCGTCCGCCCCCACGTTGGATCGGTGGCGCCGCTGGCCTTCGCCGTTGCAACTAGTCGGCGGTAATCGTCGATCGTCACAGAACCTTGACTAGGCCGTCGCGCACCCACGATTGCCAGTGTTCCCCGGCGCGCTTGCGCGTGATGTGTTGCCCGGCTCGGAAGCAGCCGAATGCGCAGTAATAGTCCTTGGTGAACACCCCGACGGCATCGGGGGGCTTCGCCGCTGGCTTACTGGCGTTCGTTGTGTTGCTGGGCTTGGTCTCTTGCTTGTCAGTCATGCTGCGTCCTTCGGTGGGTCGCGCTTTTCGATGATGTGCCCCGATTCGATGAGGTCGTATAGGTTCACTTCTGGACGGTCCGCTTGCTCGAAAACCCGCGGTGATACCGTCTCCCCAGGCTGCAAAACGAGCCGCTCATTCACTCGGATACGCACGCCAGGCGCGACGGCAAACGGCGCCGTTTGGGCCTTCACGGCGGGCAGCCACACTCGTTCATAGTACCGGCGCCGGGTGAACTCGTCCCCGAAGCGGATAGGCGAACGGAAACGCAGGATGGCTTGCTGTATCACTGCGCCACCTTTGGCAGTGGGGGTAGGCTTTCGAGTTCCGAGGCCGTTGCTCCCAAGCGATAAGCGTCGTGCTCTGGTACCAGCGGACGCACGAGGTCGCGGCGTGGATCGCTTCCGAGTTGGCGCAGCAAGGATTCGAGGGCTTCGCGCACCGGCACCGCACCGGGCTCGTCCGGGTCGTGCATCGTTGGGGCTTTCGGCTCGTGTCCGAGTTGGAGCCGCACCGTCTCCAGTCGTCGGGCGCGTTCCCGGATGCGGTGGGTGAGTCGCCATCGTTCCTGTCGAGCTTCGACGACGCGTAGCAGCGCTTCGACTTCGGCGCCGACTTCGGGACCGCTTCGAGCTCTGCTTCGGAGTTGGGTTAGCTCTGCTTCGAGGGCTTGCGCTTCGGCTTCGAGTTGTCGCTTGTGCTCGGCTTCGTCACGTTCACGAGCCGCTTGCAGCAAGCGCTTAGCGCGTGCGAAATGCACGTTTGCTCGTCGCCCGACGTCCTCCGCTTCGAGTAGGGCGTTTTCGGCGGAGGTCGCCCCACTGACGTCAAACGCCTCCTGGGCTGCCTCCTTTGCCACCTGCGCCTCACGACATTGCTGTTCAGCTTGCTCAAGCTGTTGTTCAAGTTCCGCCGTCGATGCGTTCGCCGGACGGAGCCATTTGGATAGGGACAGCCTCACTGCGCACCCGCCCTTCGCGCCTTCATAATGGCGACGACTTCCGCCCCTAGGCTGTCGGAGTTGCTCTTACCTGCCCGGATTGCCGCGATTGTTCGGACGGTATCAGCCACGCTGTTCGCTCCTTCGGTGCCCACCACTGGCGTGCTCATAGCACCGATGCGGCGCTCAAAATCGAGGCAAGCGTCAGTGATAGATGCGCCAGACTCACGTAGCTTTCGGAGCTGGGCACACGCCTTGCGCCACCCGCGTTCCTCGCCTTCGGCCAATCCAGCGTCGCGGCCTTCTTCTCGGAGTTCTTCTGCAGTATTCATAGGGTTCTTCCTGAGCCGTTTACGTACGGCACTCGTCTCTGATGTGTTTCGGACCAGGCCCGCAGGCGCTGGCGTTCGCCTTCTGGTAGACGCACATACGCGAGCTCGACCGCGGTCCAACTCGATTGATTCGTCGGCAGTCCAGCGACCAAGCTAGCCACGGTGCCCTTGGCGATTCCGAGGCGACGGGCGGCCGGTAGTGCACCTTCGGAGTATACCAGCCAGCGCAAAAATAGCGTCAGCTCGAAGCGATCAACGCGCGCGTCTTCCATACCCGAAAGTGTGAACTATCCGCGGCAATGGTCAAGCACTCTTGACTAGTTACTGGTGACCATTGACCGGCTGATCTGTTCGCGACGTGGCAATGTCGCACGGCTGCTGCTCGACGGTTTGACGCTGCAGTGATAGGGTTTCGATGCGCAGGCGGTTTCAATCTCCTCTCCGTCGGCGTTGTTGCAGCACAGTTGGCCGAGGTCCCCGCCCTACCGTTTCGACGTTGGGGCGGGGGGCGAGGTAGGGATAACTTATGGCAGGCAAGTTCAGCATAGAAGCCGTCTTCAAAGCGATCGACAAGTTCAGCGCTCCCGTTGGGCGCATGCAGAGCAAGCTGGACAAGTTCGGGCGCTCGGCATCTGTGAGGATGGGCCGCCTGAACAAGACGCTCGACGGCGTGAACGGCAAGCTCAAGACGGCCGCCATGGCTTCGACGGCCGCCGCAGTCGCCACCGGCGCAGCACTGGGCAAAATCGTTTCGGTCGGCGCCGAGTTCGAGCAGAGCCTAGTCAACGCGTCGGTCAAATTCGGAGAGGGGTTCGAAAAGGGCAGCGCTGGCTATCTGGCGCTGAAATCGAAGGCCATGGAGGTAGGTAGCGCCACCGAATTCACGGCAAGCCAGGCCGCGCAAGGCTTGAACATTCTGGGCACAGCTGGCTTCTCTGCAGCTCAAGCCATGGGTGCCTTGCCCAAGATCATCGACTTGGCTACGGTCAGCGAGTCTGACTTCGCAACTGCCGCCGACATGGCCACGAAGGCGCTAGGTGCGCTCGGCAAGTCGACGAAGGATCCAGTCCAGCTGACGAAGAACTTTGGAAGCGTCATCGACTTCCTTGCCAAAACATCGACGTCAGCCCAGCTGAACGTTGGCAACTTGTTCGAGACCGTCTCCGAGGGCGCCGCGCCAGCCATCGCCGCCGGACTGAAGATGGAGCAGGTAGGCGCGATCGCCGCGGTGCTATCTCAAAACGCGATCGTCGGAAGCAAGGCGGGAACGGGCCTGAAGAACGTTATCCTAGGCCTTTCGGCGCCTTCGAGTGTGGGCGCCAAGGCACTCAAAAAGTTGAACATGTCCGTCTCCGACTTCAGCAAGACGGATATTGGGGACGTGTTCGAGCAACTGGAAACGTCCCTCGCGAAGTTCGACAAGCCGACTCAGTCCCGCATGCTTGTTGACCTGTTCGGCCGTGAGGGCTTGGTTGCTGCGCAGTCAATCCTGGCCAGCGGCTCGAAAGAGTTCCGACGCTTCCAAGCGACGATTGCGGGCGCCGAAGGAACGGCCGCCGCGAACGCAACGAAGCAGCGGGCAACGACTTTGAAAGGTTTGGCCGGCACCATGTCAGCACTCGAAGGCATGAGCTTGCGTGTGTTCGATGCTGTTCAAGGGCCACTGGACAAGGTTATCGCCAGCACAACGGAATGGCTGCGCGCGAACCAAGATGCAATCTCCGAGAAGTTCCAGGCCGGAGTGAAGTTCCTGTCCGATAACTTGCCGACGATCGCCACGTGGTCCAAGCGTATCGTCATCGGCTTCGCGGCATGGGGCGGGATCACGCTCATCATCAAAGCGACGACTACGGCCGTGACCGTCTTCAACGCCACGATGGCCATCACCAAAGGCATCGTAGCGGGAGCCAAGCTCGCGGCCACGGGCTACAGCGCAGCCATGGTCATGGTCAAGGGCGCGAATCTCGGAGCAGCCGCCTCGTTTGCAGCGGTGAACATGAGCCTTGGCGCCATCGCCGCTACTGCTGGGCTTGCAGCTGTCGCGATCGGCAGTGTCTATGCAGCCTGGAAACTGAACGACAATCTCAAGTCTAAGACCGAAGGCTTGGGCATGGGTGGCATCGTCTCGGAAATGTGGAAGCAAGGGACGTGGGACCCAGCAAGGGCCGTCGACGAATACCAAAACAAGCTAGCTCGAGACCGGGCCTCGCACCGCAACGCTAGCGACGCCATCGCTGCAGATGCACTCAGCAAGTACACGGTGGCGCCCATCGATATCCCGGGCGAGCGCATCGCCGAACAGATTCGGATTAGCCCAGTTCACGTGCCGGTGCCACAAGTTGTCTCACCGGCTGCGCAATCGGCCGCCGCAAACCACTCGTTGAACGAGTCGCGGTCAGTCGAGCGAAACGAACTGCTCATTCGAGACCAAACGGGCAAGGCCGTCTTGACCAAGCCGCCTGGGAGACGTTCGCCGATCAAACTTCAGCCAACAGGAGCACTATAGGGATGTGGGCAAGTCATACGGCATTGAGCGTTGAAAGCATTCTTGAGAGACACTACGCCGAACGAGCAGACCGGCACACGCCGCGGAACAAGTCAGCCACGGCTGCCGTCGCGGCGAAGTGTGCGGCGTCGGGTTACCGGACGTACAAGTGCCCGGCGAAGAACTGCGAGAATGGGATCCACTGGACGACTGGGCAAGGGTGCGCAGTCTGTCGAGGGACTGGCATACTGCACCGCAAGCTCAAGAAGATGACGGAGCAAACGCGACGCTGCAAAGTATGCCGTGGCGGTGGGCGCTCACTTGTCGCTGATATCGCCACCCGGGCGACATATCGCGGTGCTGTCCTAGTCATGTCGAGCCTGCCGCCGTGCCCAGCTTGCGAGGGACGCGGATACTCCTACGGATTCGACGCGCGGCCCGACCCGGAAAAAGTCATCGGTACGCCATCGGCGCCGGAACCCGTTCACCGCGTAGGCGACCTGGAGGCGAGCGCCGTGCTCGAACATCTGCGGCGCATCGACCCCGAAGCGGAGGGATGCGTCAGGCTCATGCTCGGAGAGTTCGCCTCGCTCAAGTTGAGCTTACGCGACCGGACACTTGTCGAAGCCGTGCAGACGATTGGTCCCGAGTTCATGCTGTGGCCGCTCACTTCGTACGGGCGCCAGCTTGTCGACCGTGAGAGACGCCGCGAGGGGGTTCAGACTCCGCCGCACCTGGCACTGCTTCGAGCCATGCAACGCGCTCAAGCCGAAGGAGACGAACTTGCGGCGCAGTTGGGCAGCATGGCTCGCCTCGAAGCGTCCGGCATGCGTCAGCGCGCTATGTCGAAGTTGTTCATCGCGGACGAGCAAACGGGCGGATACCTGCTCCGAACTGCAGAGACCGAGGCTCGAAGACTCGCGGCGTGACCCCTCCGCCGTTCTTCAAGCCTTCGCTTGTTCAGCGCGTCATGGCCGGAGTCTTGGGGCGTCGCGCGGTCATGCGCCGACTACGGGCGAGGGACGTCATCGTTGACGGTTTGGTTTGCTCGACACGACTCCGGGAGCGCTGGCCGTCGCTGTATTCAGCGGTGTTGGCGAGGTGGTATCGGGAGCAGAGCGAGGGCGAGTAGGGTTGCAACCGGTTTTGGGCTTTTCACGGGTTCGAGGGCACCAATCCAGCCAAAAACAGCCGGAAATCGATGCAGCCGGTTTTGGGGATTCCACAGCCCCAGCCGAGGATCGTCCGGTTCCGCGAACTTGGAACTTGACGTGACATCAAGTCTCCGCACACTGTACAGGGTGACACGATGGGACAACGATGGACACTCGCGCGGTACTGGCAGACGTGAAAACCGCGGGAGCACTCAACCGATTTGAGCTCTCCAGCCATTGTCAGAACGAAAGGATGCCTGAACGCGGGGTGCGTCGGGCGGACATAAGAGCAGCTTTGCAGTCATGCACGGATGCAGTGCACCAGCCGGACCAAGGCGGGCGCGGCGGCACCTGGCTACTGACGGGCGGTCATGACAGAGACGGCGATCCGCTTACTGTCAGTGTCGCGCTCGTGGATGGGGTTCTTGTCGTCACGGTGTTCTGAGACGAGTCGGAGAAAGGAAAGCAGATGGCAACCAGATGTTACAACTGCGGAAGCGAGAGCTTTCAGCACATGGCGGTCGAACTCGTGACGCAAGTCGGTGAAGCGAAAATCGTGGACCGCACGTCATCGCGGCCCGTCTGCACCCAATGCGGCGCGTACACAATTCCGTCGGAGCTTGCGGAAGTGGTTGAGCTTCGCGCTGCCGTCGTGCTCCTTTCAGAACTGAAGCCCGCACCGGGGGCCGTCATCAAGTTCGCTCGCAAGGCGCTCGATTTGACCCAAGCGGCATTGGCGGAGAAGATCGGAACGACACCCGAGAGCATTTCACGATGGGAGAACGAGAACCCGGCCCCGGAAATGTGGGTGGGTCTTGCTCTTGAGGGGCTCGTGCTTGAGCGGCTACATCCACGACCGCCAGAAGTTCGCCTGTTGAAGAAAGCGTGTTAGTCCGTTGGCTCGAAGCGGGCCCAAAGCGAAGCCGGATTAGGTGCCGGAGTTTCCGGATAGTAATCGCGGGTGAACGCATCAAACACCCGTCAAATACCAGTATCCAAAACCTTTTTGGTTACTAGGCCGCCAGCACTTCCGCAACCGGCAGGCACACCGCCAGCTGGCTTTCGTGTGTGTCGACGCCTACGCCACCCGCTACCACGCGAGCCGTCAGCACACCGCGTCCTGGCTCACTGGCGAGCACGCTAGCGACAACCAACCCCGACGGAGCAAACCGCACAGACACCACTTCGACGCCGAGACCCACGACTTCAGCCGCCGACACAGTGAGCGGAGCAACGTGGCGATCACTCGTGCCGCTTGCCAACGACTCGCGGAAATCGAACCCTATCGACACCAGTAAGCCAGCGGCTACGCTCGGCAGCCTTGCGGCGGGTTCGTCCGAGTAGGCGACGATTGCAGGCGTTTGGATGTGGGAGTCCGGGACTAGGTGACCGTTCATTTGCGCACACGATAACCCATGGCGCGGTACTTGTCACGGGTGAGCCCGGCCAATGGACCAAGCATTGAAAGGCTTTGTTTGTACGCGACTGGTCCAGGGGTGATTCTTTTTGGTTGCGTGTCTAGACGGTAACTGTACACTGCGGGGAATGGCTACCCGAACCAAGTTGCTCACTGTCCGCGTTAGCGAGGCGGAGCAACGTATGCTTGAGGCAGTGGCGGAAGCGGAAGGGATCAACGTCTCAGACTTGATCCGCCAGTTCGTTCGACGCTCCTACCGCAAGCTATTCGGGCAGCTTTTGCAAGAGTGACCCCAAATATAAGCGGTCCCGCGGTGCGGCAAACACCCGGGACCATGGCCACAGGAAGGTAAGTTCCCATGACAGCCAAGAAGCTAGCCGAGCGGCATTGCATCGGCAACCAAGAATCCCCGTCCATGCCCCGAGTTGAACGTCCCGCGAATGACGTTGCCGTGGCTGACACCATTCCGGCGCCGCCTCCCAATTGTGAAGCGCCGCCCGTCTCCCTCGTTCGCGTTGCGCCCGTTCGCTCCGTCATCGTCGACGCCATGTCCGAGGGCTTTGGCTTCGGTTGGAGCTTCGATGGCCCGCCTAGCTTGCTCTGTGACGGGCTGAGTCCTCATGCCGTGCTGACGGAGTATCGCCACGCTTGGCGACGTCACAACGGGACTAGCTGGCGCTGGCTCATGGCCTTTCGAGGCGCCGTCATTCTTGGCGACAGGGACGACTTGCTCGAAGGGCTCGACGACCTTGCCGAGGGCGCGATTACTGCGCTCGAGCTACTCGTTTCTGACACTCGGCTCCGCGCTTAGCCGATGCCCGAAATACTGCCCCTGGCACTCGGAGCACTCCGGGAGGCCAGCGCATGGGTACACGGCTTGACGGTGGGTGATTCCATCCTCCTGGCTTGCGCGCTCTTTTGCGCAGCCGTAGCCGTCGACGAATAACACCTTTCCAGGGCGTAAGGGACCACACCGGAATGCACCACCCGTGCGCCCGCCTTTTACCGTGCCGCTTGGCACATTGGGAGACACATAACATGCTACAAGATAACAACCAAAACATCGAAATCACGCCCCTTGAACTGAGCCAACTATTGGGCGACCCGTGGCCAGCACATGCGCTGCGGGGAGCAGTAAGCAACGCGATCGACGAGTTGCGCTCACTGAGTCATGCGGCAACGTCGCCAGAGTGTGACGGGCGCTCGCTCGCCAACGCGCTGGGGATGTTGGCGGAACGTCTCGAAGCAGCCAGCACAATCAGCTCCAGAGCAGCACGGGTGGCGTCATGACCGACCCGACGGAAGCGCGGATCGCCGAAGCGGAGGACCAATGCCGGTTCGAGCGCGCCAAGCGAATCGAGCTCGCGGCACTCGTGGCGCAGTTCGTCCAGCGCGCGGTTCCACTGGTCAACGATAGCGGGATCTCGCTCGACCCTGACGACCTGGGGAGGCCGCTGGCAAAGCCGTCCCCGAAGGAGCCCGGGTGATGCTTCTCATCGCTGGCCATGAGCGGCGCTTTTCGGTGGAGTCGCCCGGCGCCGTGCGAGACGGCATGACGGCTCGTGAGGCTCTGCGCCTTGTGGCCACGATTGGTGGCACTGCTCAATTGCTCGCGGACGGGTTGCCTTTGAAGGCTGGCGAGCTGGCAAC
>CAZNZA010000110.1:16431-18081 GCA_964577325.1 uncultured Polyangiaceae bacterium | reverse complement strand
ATCGCAATGCGCGGAATGTGCGCTCCACTGCCGTCATTCTGCGTGCGCGGCAGACGGGTCTGGAGAGCGGGGAGCGGGATGGTTTCGCAAGCCCCGGAATCGAGCGTCACAGCCTGAGCTCGACGCCACTTCCCGATCTTGACGACTAGTTGAAATTCTTCGCCGACGGGGATGTTGCCAGTCAGTTCGTACTCGCCCCGGGCATTGGTCGTGGCGCTGGCCAAAACTGGACCCAAGTCCTGATCGACGCAGCGATCGCAACTCGTGCCGTAGTCGCCACCTTCGGCGGGGATCCCCTCACTGATGGCGGGTAGCTCGCTCGGGTCGTTGTTGCGCAAGATATACACGAACGCATTGGGGACACCAACCTGATTGGCGGTGTCCGCATCGCTCTTGCCAGGCGTGATGACGCGGCCCGCCAATTTGGTCACGGCGTCGCCGGTACACACCGGGATCGAATCGCACACGTCGCAGTCGGCGGTCGATGGCCCTCCGCCACCAGCGATACATTCGGTGGGTCCGTCGATGCCGCCGACACAAACTTCTGAACTCGAGCAGCTCAGAGACTCAGCCGCGCAATCGATCTCGTTGCCGCAGTCGTCGACGGCAACGCCGCATTCCCAACCCAAATCCGCGCAAGTAACCGGCTCGCACTCGGGCGTCACGGGAGCGTCGCACTGGAACGGAGTGCGTATGCCGCAATACTCACCGTCGGCGCAACCGCCGTCGTTGTGCGCTGCGCAGTCAATCTCGTTGTCCGACTCTGTGCCACAACCATCGAACACGACGCCACACTCGCGTCCCGCACAGGCCGCCTCGGGCTCGGCAGGTACACAGTCCTCACCGGTCGATGGTTCCGGCAAGGCGTCACACTGGAAAGCTTCCTCGACGCCACAAGCTTCGCCGTCGGCGCATGCGCCGCAGTCGTAAAGACCGCCGCAGCCATCGCCTTCTTGGCCGCACTGCTTGCCGTCGCACGCTTCATCCTTTTCGATCGGAACGCACAGCGTTTGCAGCGGCGTACACACGTTGTGCTGGACGATGCCGCACGCTGCGCCTTCATCGCAACGGCCACAGTCGAGCACCCCGCCGCAGCCGTCGGCGACTTTACCACAGTCGTAGTCGAAGTCCTCACACGTAGCTTTGGTGCAACTGTTCAAACCGCCGTCGGCACCACCGCCACCAATGATACTTCCCGGATCGATGTCGATGACGGGCGGTACACCGCCATCGCCGCGGCGACCGGGTCCGGCCGAGCCGTCCTTGCCCTCGTCGTCGGACGTTGCTTCTTCGACCGTCGGTGAACCACTGCTACCGCAACCCGCAACCAAAGCGGTGCCCACCAAGCAAGCGGCAAGCCATCCGTATGCCGTTGCTTCGCGGCCCGCTATCTGCACTATCCGTCGCATAGTCACTCTTCCCTTTCGCTCAACGCGAGATCTGTAGGGTGTTCAGCGCTTGTCTCTCACGCCGCGCCCAAAGTTGCCTAAAGTGAGACACTGCATCGGCAACGTCTTGGCCGTCAGCACCTCGTGAGATATGAACGACCAACGACCCTAAAGCCACGGTCGCTAAGCCTATTTGTTCGCCTCATGGACCGTGCCTTCAAGGGAAGTCTCGAAGTTGCGCCGTTTGTTTACATTCGAAACG
>CAZNZA010000110.1:12581-16331 GCA_964577325.1 uncultured Polyangiaceae bacterium | reverse complement strand
TCGTCGGTGGCGCCAATGACTCGGTTCCCTTCAATCTTCGGTCCCATCAACAACGTACTGGTTATCGGCCAATGGTCTTTGCCCGAACCCTCGTTGGTACCGTTGTAGTGAGGAGTACGTCCGAAGTCGGAGCCGATCACCAGGTACACCTTGTCGGCCATTCCCAGACGCTCGATTTCGCCGATGATGCCCCCGACTCCCGTTAGCAACTGAATCAGGTTCCGCCGTTGATTGGTGTCGTGATTGCCGTGGGTATCAAAACCCCCGATGTTCAAGTTGGCCGCTACCGACAGCCCCGCGCGGAACGCTTCCAGCGCCAGTTGGCCGGAGCGCAACAGGGATTCGGCTGCACCCAAGTTGCCAGGCAAGTCGATCAGTTCCGGAAGCTGCAGCGCCGCCAGATTTCGATCGGTCAGGCGCGCTTCTTTCAACCCCTGCATGGATTGGACGATCTTGGGCAGCCGCTGCTCGGCCATCAGCTCCTCTAGACGTTCCTCCTGAGCCTGGCGGATGCGCGCGTAGACATCGTCACGGTGATAGCGTTCCGAGTCTTCGTTGCTGGGGCTTATCACGTTTGGCGCGGCGAGGTCACGCAACAGACCCGTCGACTCGATGCGCGACAGCGGCGCCACGTTGTAAGTCTTGTCGTAGCCCCCGAAGCTGATGAAGGGAAGCGGCTGCTCGAGCCCGTACGTCGCCGCCAGCAGTGCCCCCATGGCGGGAAGTCCCGATTGCAGGCTGCCGGAGGTGAATGCTTGCTTGCCAGTGTCGTGGTTGTTGGTGCTCGTATCCACACCGTTGAGCACCATGAGCCTGGAGCCGTAGCGTTGCAGAAAACGCTCGGGATTGAGGTATGCGTCGGCCGACTCCAAGTTGAACTCGTCGGGCGTTGCATCGATGGGCGCGAAAGCGATGTTTCCGATGCGCCCGATCTCGGTATAGATCCGGTTCTGCTCCGGGTTCAGGGTAGGGTCGAACAGGAAACGCGGATCCCAACCGCCGTTCGCCGTCACGAATATCCAATACGGGCCGGCAAAGCCGGTTGGCTGTGCATTGATCGGGCGAGATAGCCACGGAAGGGCCGCCGAAGCACCGACGAGTGCCGCCAGATTCATCCATTCACGTCGTTTCATTGGGCGCTCCATCAGTCGTAGAGAAAACGGTAATCACTCAACAGGTAGGTCATCACAGCCATCCAGCTACGGATGACGTAGGTCGCGTCTTCAGTGAGACGCTCAGCCTCCGGCAAGTCCTCACTAGCGCCCGGCGCACGCCTGTACTGGCAGCTGTAAGGCAAGCGGCGGTTCCCGCCTTCGAAGGCAAGCTCGTTGCGCCCGGCCTTCCACGTCGAGGTAAACAGGTCGTAGGCGCGTTTGAACTCCGCACTGTCCTCCGCCGGTGTGTGACCGTGGAGCCTTCCATACAAGAAGCGCAGGGTGGAGTGGATCGCTGCACGACCGGCCTCGTCCACTTGTCCTTGACCGTCTTCGGGCAACGTCGTCGTGTCTACGTCTTTGAACAGACGCCGCTCGGCCTGGGGTTTCACGAAGTCCATGGGCACGACGGCACACGACACCTCGTTAGCCATGCGCCACACCACAGCACTCATGACTCCGTTCGGTGTCTGCAGGCGCTCAGTGACGCTTTCAGAGTCGATCCCCCCGTAGAGGATGTTCAGCGGTCGCAGCAGCGCATTACTACTTCCCTCTTTCCACTCGAAGCCCACGGTCGCCCGTAGCTTGCGGTGCAATTGCTCTGGCGTCAGCAGACGCGCAGTTCCCAACGTGCTGAGCTCGGCAAGCCGCCCTTCGCTGGTTGCACTGGTTTGTTCGGCGCGAAAGAACGGACTGAGCACCAACCGCTCGATGACTACCTTCAAGTTGTAGTTGCTCTCGACGAACGCATCAGCGATGGCTCTGACCGTCTCGTCCTGAGCAGCCCAGGCCAGGTAAGCCGCTTCGCTCGGCGAATCAGGAAACTCCATCGGCGCCTGACCTACCAGCCTCGTATACATGTTGCGCACCACAGCCAACGGGAAGCGCTCGTCGCGCGCTATCCTTTCGCCCAACCAGCGCAGGGCATTGCCGTAGTCGCTCACCTGCATCTGTTCGGCGCCGAATCCCGGCAGGAACATCTCGGTAGGCCACGTGCGGTCTGGTCTGAAGCGCTCGTAGTCGCCGTCGTCGAACTTCTGGAACGCCCCTGCAATCGGGTCGATGACGACGTGGCACGTCTTACATGAAGCCTCCTCCCGCGTCGGATTGGCCAGATTGACGGCCTTCGTCGGGTCGATGGGTCGATCGGCGACTTGAAGAATGTCCGTGGCTAAGAACTCTCGCAATACGATGCTCGCCCGGTGGCGGTTCAGGTTCGTGCGCGATGTCGGATAACGATTGAGGAAAATCGGTGAGGTGAGAATTCCCGCGTGAGGGTACTGCAGCATGCCCTCTTCACGGCTCACCAAGATCTGTCCCGGGCGGTATTCGTTCTCGTCGTACTCGTCGCCGGAAAAGCCAACCTCGCTGTTGTTGTACACGATGGCTGTGTACGAGTTGAGCACCGTGTAGTCGGCGGTGACGATCTCGGTGAAAGGTCGGTCGTTGCGTACGATGTACGCCATGAGTTGCAGGGGCTCGCGCGCCAACGAGCGACGGGCCGCTTCACGGCGCGCGTCGTCCATGGCCTCGTAGTAGGTATCGAGGGTCGGAAAGTCGTCGCGATTCAGAACGTTGTTGGAGTTGCGCAGGTAGGCGTCCGTGAGCCACTGGTCGTTGAAAATCTCGATCAGCCGCTCGAAGAAAGCCTCCTCGGTCATGAGCGCGTGCAACAGCGACGGCAAAGCGTCGGCGTCGGCGTCGAGCGCTTCATACTCGCTGCTCTTGGGTAGCCGCCCAGCCAAGTTCAGCGTGACTTTCCTCCACGTCTCACGAGGCGACAACAGCTCCACGTCGTCATAGGCGGCAACGATGGGAGAATCGGCACACTTTTCCTCCTCACTCAAACGCCCGACGAGCGTCTTCAGCAATCCGTACTCGGCGCTATCCTCTTGCAGTACAGGGCCGCCGCCGTGCTGCATCTCACCGAGGGGCTTGCGCAAAAGCACACTCTGTCCATCGTAGGACGTCTTTGCCATGCGAGAGAGCGCCTCTAGATTGGCGTCGAGGAAGCCAGGATAGGCCGTGGGCTTGAGCGTCAGTTGCGCGTTCTGTGCTTCGGCAACACCTCCCGGCCCGTGGCAACTCATGCACTGGCTATTGACGACACCGTTCCAGGCCTGCGTGGCCAAAAACTCCCGGTTGCTCAAGCATCCGTCGTGTCCAGCAAGATCGGGCGTGGTGCCGGTCTCGTCCTCTTGCTCGGAGCCAGGCGTCTTGGGGTCGCCGTCGGCGACGCTACCCAACAAGCCACCGTCGCCACAGGCCACGGCGACGCTCAGGCTGCAGAGGGTCACCGCGGAGCGACCAAGCCGTAGGACGGTTCCTTTGCTCGAGGGACGACGAAGCCGACGACGATCGCCAAACCAGCGCCTCGCGCCTAGCGCGTCAGTGAAATCCGTGGGTGTATCAGAGTTCTCGTGCATCGATGCTCCGGCCGATGTTCTTGTCGTGAAGCGACGTACGTGGACCCGATTAACTCGGCTCCCGCTCGAATCCGTAGTGTGTCCCAGGCAAGCCGACATCGCCGCGTCACGGGCGAAAAAATGTCGCACCCCAAAGACCGCACGCTCACACGATCGGGCAAAGCAACACA